>CAJTUY010000001.1:0-20210 GCA_910579415.1 uncultured Clostridia bacterium
GAATTCTTGAATCTCCGGTATCTTTTTGCCTGCTCTGAAATGATAACAGTATCCGTCACATATAAAATCCAATATCTCCAAATTCACATTAACACCTCTTTTAAAAAGTATTTTTGCGCATTAAAAAAGCGCACCAACCGAAGTCAATGCGCCCCAAAACACAAACTCCGATTGCTGCTAAACAAATTTAATATAAGAGGTGTTAAATATTTCTATTGCATACGCTCTTTAAATTGAAGGAATTTATGTTTTTAATCAATTTTGTAAAGAGAGTATCGCAAATAAAAATGTAAATACTCATTCAAATATAAACACCTATTTTTTTTATTATTAAATCTATTTAGCATATTCATAATAACATATTACTTAACTTTTGTAAAGGCTGTTGGGAAAATAAAAAGAAGCATTTCAGACGAATTTTATCTGAAACACTTCTTTTAACAGCCGGTGCCTTAGCATCTTTTTATATTAAGTCATATAATCTCAAAATTGTAGCGATTGACTGTTCGTTTGTATAACCGTCTTTCGGAGCGAATATATCATTACCCATACCTGTCATAATCTGAGCTGAATTCATCTGATAAACAGCGTTGTCTGCCCAGTCGGATATACTGTCATTATCAGCATATGTATATTCTGACACAGTGTCAGTGTATCCCGTATACTGTGCCGCTTTATAAAGAAGCAGAGCCGCTTCTTCGCGCGTTATGGAACCGTTTGGATGGAAAGAACCGTCTTCATAGCCGCTTACAATACCTGCACCTGCAAGCAGGAGTATATTTTTATTTTCTGTATCGCTAAAGCCTGCTGCGGTTTCAGATGGCAGACTACCTTTTTGTGTAAGCATATGTGCAAGAATATCGCAGAAGGTTTCACGCGTTGTATCATCTGTATAAACGAGTGTATCTTTCATAGAATACGGCGCTGTATCAATCGTATAGGCGCGTCTTATTTCACTGTCCGCCCATGCCGAAGGTTTTGAATTTTTAAAATCAATACACGGAAGCGGCATGCGTGTGTCGAAGTTCTGCCAGTTATAGCCGTCACGTGATTTATAATGTTTGCCGTCCGCGTCCTCAATATAATAATATCCGTCATAGAACAAACCGAGCTGCGGTATTTTATCAAAATTATATGAACCTGTTATGTTGTAGTTTTCATCAAGATAGTAGATTGTTTTCACCAAATTCCAGTGCGGCTGATAATAATAGTACGGCGCGCCGTCCCATTCAATCCAGCGCAGCATATATCCCGAATTTGTCTTTACAAGCTCAAAGCAGTCGTAATTACCGTTAATAATCGCCTTAGTTTCCTCAGGAAGCTTATCTTTAACATCGCCTGCAAGTACGCCTGTAATTAAAGGCGCCTGTTCTGCTTTCGGTTCTTTTTCGTAGTCCTCATACGTTTTATGTATGTGCGTTTCATCGCAGATTTGGAAGTAATTCCGAATACCTCCGACATAATTTATTGGCAGAACCACATTTAAGGTGAATTCTTTTTCGCTGCCTGCCGGAATAAGCACGCTTGCCATTGTGTCTTTTTCAGCCTTGTCCTTAGCGCCTTTCAGAAAGCCGCTGTGAGTTCCGTTTTCGTCCTCAATATATGCCGCGATGCTTGATATGGTTTCTGCGACATATTCAAAATACTTGTCTTTTCCAGTGACATTGCGTACCTTAAGATTATAGCTTTCAACAACACCGTAATTACCCATATTGCAGGCGTATCCTTCATTTTTTCTGTCAACTGAAAGCGGATAATTTGGCATGTAATCTTCTTCGCTGTAACCTGTTACACTGCCCTGATATGCAGGAGTATCGCTGTGATAAGCGTCCCAAATCCAAACGTTATCGCGTTCTTCCTCAGGTACATTTTTTCCGTAATGCTGAAGCTTAAAATCGTCCTTGTACTTAAGAGGCAGCAGGTCGGATTCCACTGCAATGTTTTTTGACCATATATCATCCTGAGGGTTTAAATGACTGCACCATGTTTCAGTCGTAAAGCCATCAGGACGGTACTGATTATATACTGTATTTTTTATGTAGTCGCCATCCTTAATACTGTCATCAATTGTGTATTCAAGATATGTATTTACCTTCGGAAGTGAGTCTGCAATACCTTTTTGAGTACGGCAGTATGCGTACTTACCGAAGGCGGCGTTGGGGTTAAACTCACTTCGGTCACCGATTGTATCGCCTGCCTTGAATGCGGCAACATTAAAGTTTATACTACCCGTATTTACTGAAATTTCACCCATTATCTGAACAGGCTTGCCAAATCCGACAGTTGTATAGTCATCCATATAACTGCTCAGCCATACAGTTTCACCCTGCTTCAGATTAAGCGTCACAGGCTTATACGGTTTCGCTTCATAAAGCCATGAGCCGTTCAGCTCACAAAGATTTACTCCGAGATATGAAGCAAGTCCTTTTAAACAACTGAATTTGTGAGAATTTTTCTCCCATTTTCCGTTGCCGTATATAATAGCTTCGTCGTAGGGAGTATCAAAAAATGCCTTGTTAATTGTAATCTCGCTGTCCTCAACAGCAGTAATTTCCATATCCAGTTCGATATTATAGCCCATTCCTTTGCCGTTATCGGTGTCTGTGCCGTTTATGTGACATATAAGAAAGTCGTATAAATCAGGCTCTAAATTTTCGTTGTTCATTATGTAGGTGGAAGGATTGTCATCGCTGTTCATAAGGTCGCGGTTGCGTATGCCTTCATTATTGTTGCAGTAAATCCATTTGCCGCCACCCTCAGGAGTAAATTTAATATCTGCCGCATTTGCGCTTACTCCAAAAACGCTGAAAAGTGCAATTAAAATCAATATTTTTTTCATAATAATCAGCCTCCGTAATAAGTATAACACCTGCTTATATTCTTGTCAAACGCATGACGGGACTTGACTTTTATTTACTTGTATGGTAACATATAAACACAGTATACCTACATATTAAGTATGAAATAAAGAGGTGATATAATGATACAACTGCCGGAGAGCATTTATAATAAAATGCTTAATGCTGCGGTATCATCGTCGGAGGAAATATGCGGTCTTTTGGGAGGAGAAATATCGGATGGATTAAAGCTTATCCGAAAAATATATTTTCTTGAAAATACAGAACATTCAGGCACGCATTATTCGGTAAATCCAAAAGAGCAGCTTGATGCAGTGAGGGATATGCGGAAATCGGGACTTATTCCAATCGGTAATTCTCATTCGCACCCAAAGTCGCCGTCCATACCGTCTGAGGAGGATATAAGGCTTGCATATGATTATGACGCGGTGTATCTTATACTGTCACCTTTAAATAAACCTTATTTAAGGGCGTTTTGTATTGAAAACGGACAATTTGTCGGGGAGGAGCTTACAATTGAGTAACAGGATGCTTTCAGAGGAACAGCTTGAACGCTATTCCCGTCATATTATGCTGGAGGAAATAGGGGAGCAGGGACAGGAAAAACTGCTTAACAGCTGTGTTTTGATTATCGGCGCGGGTGGTCTGGGTTCTCCTGCGGCGATGTATCTTGCGGCGGCAGGTATAGGCACAATAGGCATTGCAGATGCGGACATTGTGGATTTATCCAATTTACAGCGGCAGATTATTCATTCAACATCGGACAGAGCAAGGGACAAGGTGCAGTCGGCAAAGGAAACGCTTGAAGGAATCAATACCGATGTAAAAGTAAACACATATAAGATGTTTGTAAATTCGGATAACATCTTTGACTTGATAAAAGATTATGATTTTGTACTTGACTGTACAGATAATTTTGAATCAAAGTTTCTTATAAACGATGCGTGTGTTAAAGCTGAAAAGCCGTTTGTGCATGCAGGCGTGGCGGAATTTTGGGGACAGCTTATGACATATGTGCCGGAACAGGGACCGTGTTATCGCTGTATATTTGAAAAACCGCCTGCCGAATCCTCTGCAAAGGGCATTGTCGGAGCGGCGGCAGGTGTCATAGGCAGCTTGCAGGCAATGGAGGCGGTTAAATATATTTTGGGTATAGGAGAGCTTCTGACGGGCTGTATTCTGACATATGACGCGTTAAAAGCAGAATTCAGAAAAGTAAAGCTGCCTGATAAGGTGAGTGATTGTCCGGTATGCGGTAAAGGAGTGATTAGATGAAGATTTCTACAAAAGGCAGATATGCCGTAAGGCTTATGCTTGATATTGCTTTAAATTCGGGCGGTGAAAATGTGTCTTTGAAGGACATTTCAAAGCGTCAGGATATATCGCTGAAATATCTAGAACAGATTGTGAATACTCTGAGTAAGGCAGGACTTCTGCGCAGTCAGCGCGGTGCGCAGGGCGGATACAGATTAACAAAAAAGCCTGAGGAATATACAATAGGGGATATTCTCAGAGTAACCGAAGGAGAAATGGCGCCCGTGTCGTGTCTGGAGGGGGAGGAGAACTACTGCTCCAAAGCAGAAAGCTGTCCTACACTTAAATTCTGGACAGGACTTTACAAAACCATAACCGATTACCTTGACAGTACGACAATTGCCGACCTTATGGGAAATAACGACATAGGATATTTTATTTGAATTTTTGTATTGTATTTTTTTCTGCCGTATGCTATAATGCATTTTACAGTTTAATTATGGGTTTACGGGAGGAATAATTATGTATTTATTATTGCTTGCAGTTATTTATATAGCGTTTATAAGTCTGGGTCTGCCTGATTCTTTGTTAGGTTCTGCGTGGCCGACAATTTACAGCACGTTTGACGTGCCTCTGTCGTATATGGGGATAGTTTCTATGATAATATCGGGCGGCACGATTATTTCAGGTCTGATGTCAGAGCGGCTTACAAAGAAATTCGGAACAAGGTTTGTTATTATTATAAGCATATTGCTTACGGCGGCGGCTATGTTCGGTTTTTCAAAGTCCACTGCATTTTATCATTTGTGCTTGTGGGGAATACCTTATGGATTTGGAGCGGGAGCTATTGACGCCGCGTTAAACAACTATGTGGCTTTGCATTACAATTCAAGGCATATGAGCTGGCTGCATTGCTTTTGGGGCGTGGGAACTATCGTCAGTCCGTATATTATGAGCTATGCCCTTATGCATGGCGCGTGGACGAGCGGATACCGTGCGGTATCGTACATACAATTCGGGATAGTCATAATCATGATGCTTTCGCTGCCGTTGTGGAAAGTAAATAAAGACAATTCAGACAGAAGCGATAATGAAAAACTGCTTGGAATAAAGGGTGCGTTGAAAATAAAGGGAGTACCGTATCTTTTAATTGGGTTTATGGCATACTGCGCGGCTGAGGCTACTACTATGCTTTGGGCAAGCAGCTTTCTTGAAGGCGCAAGAGGCGTAATGAAAGAAGAGGCGGCGGCATTCGGAGCTTTGTTTTTTATCGGAATAACAGTAGGCAGGTTTTTTGCAGGCTTTATTTCCGACAGGGTTGGAGATAACAGGATGATACGTATTGGCGCGTGTATTGCATTATGCGGCGCTCTATGTATAGCGCTTCCGTTTAAAATGAGTTCGGTAATAGGGTTCATCATAATCGGTCTTGGATGCGCGCCTATTTATCCCTGTATTATTCATTCAACACCGAGTAATTTCGGTGCGGAAAATTCTCAGGGGATTATCGGAATCCAAATGGCAAGCGCGTATGTGGGGTCAACATTTATGCCGCCTGTTTTCGGTGTGATTGCAAATCATATAAGTTTAAAGCTTATGCCCGTATATCTTGTCTTTTTCCTTGTTTTGCTGCTCGTTATGATTTCAAAAACAGAAAAGAAATGCAGAATGTAATTGAAAACCGCCTGCTAAATATAGCAGGCGGTTTTGTAATTATCTCAATTGTGCGCCAAGCTGATGTTCAAGGTTTTTAACAGCTTTGTCAAATACTTTTTGAACTTCATCGCCTGTAAGACTTCTGTCAGATGCGCGGTAAACTGCATTATAGGCAACGCTCTTTTTACCTTCAGGTATCTGCTCGCCCTCGTATACGTCAAATAAGCTTATACTTTCAAGCAGCTTGCCAGAAGCTTTTTTAACGATTTCCTCAATATCCGCAACAGGTACAGTCTTGTCAACAAGCATGGCAATATCACGCGTTACAGCAGGATATTTGGGAAGCTCTTTGAATTTAATATCTGTCTTTATATTAAGGAATATATTTTCAAAATCAAGCTCACCGACATAAACGGAAGTTTCAAGCCCGTACTTTCTGCAAACAGCAGGATGAATTTCTCCGATTATGCCGAGCGTTTTGCCGCCTGCCATGATTTTTGCGCAGCGTCCGGGATGGAAGGTCGGATTATCATTTACAGCGGTATATTTCACGTTCTGAACATTAAGTCCGGCAAACAATTCCTCGCATATTCCTTTAATATCAAAGAAATCCGCATTATTTCCGTACATTCCCATTGTGATTTTATACGGTTCATCCGGAAGCTTTTTATCGTCTGACGGAATAAATACCTTGCCTATCTCAAACAGCTTTGCCGATGGATTTCTATAATTGTAATTCCTTGATAAAATGTCAAGCATACTTGCAATTGTTGTAGTACGCATTATTGAAGTGTCTTCGCCGAGCGGATTTGAAATCTTTACGGCGTTTCTGAGCGGACTGACGTCAGGAACATTAAGCTTGTCAAATACAGACGGACTTGTAAATGTGTAGGTATAAATTTCGTACATGCCGTGAGCTGTCAGTATCTCCATAATGCTGTCCTGCGCCGCCTGTCTGTCTGTTTTCTTGCCGCAGGTTGCTTCGCCTGAAAGCAGTGTAACAGGTATTTTGTCATAACCGTAGAAACGCGCTACCTCCTCAGCAATATCTGCCTCGCCCTCAAGGTCGGGACGGAAGGATGGAGGAGTAACAGTCATATTATTAAGGTCGGTTTTAATTTCGAGCGCGTCAAAATATTTAACCATTTGTTCGGTTGAAATATCTGTACCCAAAAATGTGTTAATTTTATCGGGACGGAACGGAAGTGTTTTCATATCCGTTACATTACCCATAACGTCAATCATACCGCCGACATTTTCACCGCAGCCCAGTTCCTCGACAAGCTGACATGCGCGTTCAACGGCAGGGACGGTATTGTTGTAGTCAAGTCCTTTTTCATAGCGTGACGAAGCTTCGGTCCTAAGACCTACTCTCTGCGCGGTAAGTCTTACAGAAGAACCGTCAAAGGTTGCGCTTTCAAAAATGACTGTTGTCGTATCGTCCTTAACCTCACTGTTGAAACCGCCCATTACGCCTGCAATGGCAACGGCTCTTTTGCCGTCCGCAATTACAAGGTCGTCGTTTGTAAGCGTCCTGTCCTGCTCGTCAAGGGTTTTTATAACTTCGCCGTTTTCTGCGCGGCGCACTATAATTTTGTTATCCGCCAAATCTCTTAAATCAAAAGCGTGCATCGGCTGACCGTATTCAAGCAGAACATAGTTTGTAATATCTACAATATTGTTGATAGGTCTTACACCGCATGCACGAAGTCTTTCCTGCATCCAGCTTGGAGACGGTCCGATTTTGACGTTTTTCACCATTCTCGCGCAGTAACGCTGACATTTATCCTTGTCAAGCACTTCAACGCTTATTGTATCGCTGATATTTTCACCATTCTCGGAGAATTTAACCTCAGGAACAGTAAACTTTTTATCAAAGGTAGCCGCAGTTTCCCGCGCAAGACCGATTATACTGAAGCAGTCGGGGCGGTTAGAGGTTATTTCAAATTCAACAACTGTTTCATTCATGCCGAAAATGTCTTTAATATCTTTGCCGACAGGAGTGTCGTCAGGCAAAATTAAAATTCCGTATTCAGGCGTAAAACCTAACATATCCTCTGTTATACCGAGTTCATCGTGAGAGCATAGCATACCGCAAGATTCAACACCGCGCAGCTTGCCTTTTTTGATTTTTCCGTCGGGCAGAGTTGCTCCGACAAGTGCGGTAGGAACTATAATTCCTGCTTTTACATTCGGCGCGCCGCATACAATCTGTAAAATCTCGCCTGTACCTGCATCAACAGTGCATACATGCAGATGGTCGCTGTCAGGGTGGTCCTCGCAGGTAAGCACTTTACCTGCAACAACATTCTGTACATTTTCACCCATATTTTCAAAGCCCTCAACTTTAGAGCCTGACATTGTCATTCTGTCTGAATATTCTTTCGGTGTAACGTCTATATCCATATAGTCGTTAAGCCAGCTCATAGGTAAATTCATTATTCACTCAATCCTTCCAAAAATTTATTTATATCTTTTATGCTTTTTAAAATGCAGGTATTTTTACCGCTGTTTTTTTGTTGTTTTATTGCTTTGAGATATTCACGGCGTTTTTTTCGTCCTTTAAAAAATACCCACTTTGCAAATTCCAAATCGAACTTTTCGGTACAGCCCTCGCCCATATCGGGACGCGTTTTGCCTTTATACATACGGCTGCGTTTCCAAGCCTGGTAAATACAGGTGAAACGGTTTACATCTATGAAAATAACCGTATCTGCTTTTTCAAGGCGTTCATTCCAGTATATATGATGGTAATTGCCTTCAATTATCCAGCGGTCACGCTCCAAAATGGGTTTAATCATTTCCCTTTTATATTCTCTCGTACTTTCAACCCAGTTCGGCAGCCAGTGCAGGCGGTCAAAATGAGTAGGTTCGATACCGAGTATTTCTCCCATTTTACGCGCAAGTGTGGACTTTCCGCCGCCCGAAAATCCGAAAATCATTATTCTATCCATCAGAATTGACCTAAAAATCTCAAATCATTCTCAAAGAACAGACGTATATCGTTTATATCGTATTTGCCCATTGCCACTCTTTCAAGTCCCATTCCGAAAGCAAAGCCTGAATAAACTTCAGGGTCAATGCCGCAGTTTGCAAGTACCTTTGGGTGAACCATACCGCAGCCTAAGATTTCAATCCAGCCTTCACCCTTGCACATCGAGCAACCCTTGCCGCCGCAGGAAAAGCACGATATATCAGCCTCTGCCGAAGGTTCGGTGAACGGGAAATGGTGCGGACGGAAACGTACCTTTGTGCTTTCGCCGTACAGCTCCTTTAAAAATGTTTCGATAGTACCTTTCAAATCAGCCATTGTTACGCCCTTGTCAACAACAAGTCCCTCTATCTGGTGGAATACGGGTGAATGTGTCGCGTCAAGCGCATCACTTCTGTAAACCTTGCCGGGAGCGATAATTCTGATAGGCGGCTTGGTTTTTTCCATAACGCGTACCTGTATACCCGAGGTCTGCGTTCTTAAAACGGTATTGTCGTTTATATAGAATGTGTCCTGTGTGTCGCGCGCAGGGTGATTCGGTGGAATGTTCAGTGCCTCAAAATTGTAGTAGTCAAGCTCTACGTCAGGTCCTTCTGCGATTTCAAAACCCATTCCGATAAAGGTATTTTTAATATTGTTCATTACTTTTGTAAGAGGATGTATTTCACCTGTTTGTTGTGCTTTTCCGGGCATTGTAACGTCCACAACTTCGGATTTTAGCTTTATTTCCTCCAATTTTGCCGCAAGCTCTGATTTTTTGGTATCAATATGATTTTCAATAGAAGAGCGGATTTCATTTGCAAGCGCGCCGATTTTGGGACGTTCTTCTGCCGATAATTGTCCCATACCTTTTAACACGGCGGTAAGCTCGCCTTTTTTGCCGAGAAAGCGTATGCGTGCTTCTTCAAGCGCGTCCATATCAGACGCATTTTGCAGCGTATCAAGCGCCGCTTTTTTAATTTGTTCAAGTTTTTCCTTCATGTTACTGTTCCTTTCCAAAGTTTTTACGCTTATCAGAAATCCGCAAAGACAAACAGCCGCAAGACATAGTATTAGCGTATTTATGATAAGCGGATTGAATTAAAAAACACTTCGTCCCTAATTGGGACGAAGTGTGTAAACTCCGCGGTACCACCCGACTTCCGATAAAGTATCAGCGCTCGTTTGTGTGTAACGGCACAACCCGTCATTTGCTACGCACCAAAAGGCTTCACAAATGCAGCTCCGGAATGAAATTTCAACCTCTGCTCTTACCGCATAAACTCACAGCTCAATAATTTATGCTCTCTCTGTGGTGAAACAGTGTCTACTTTGTTCCTTCATAGCCTTTAATATTTAATTTGGTTGCATTATATCACTATTTTTTTAATTTGTCAATACTTTATTGTCATAGCAGTGATTATATGTTATTATAAAACAAGAGGAGGGATAATTATGAAAAAGAAAATATTCATACTTACACTGATATTTGCGATATTCACATGTTCATGCGTATACGGATATTCCGACGTTAAGCAGTCGGACTGGTTTTATGACAATGTAACAAAAATGTCAGATATGGGGTACCTCGCAGGTTATGAGGACGGTACATTCCGCCCTTCGGGGATAATCACAAAGGCGGAGCTTGTTTCGGTAGCCGGACGCGTATCGGGGCTTATACCATCGGCAGGTCAGACAAGCCATTGGGCGGCGCCTATGCTGCAAGCTGCGCTTAACTCCGGATTTTATGACTGGGACGAAGTGCCGCCGACAGGAGAAACGTATGATGAACCAATCTCGCGTCAGCTTGCAATAAAAATCATAATGAAAGCATTTTTGCCTGACAAAACAGGCGACTACAATCAGGTATCGGGAAAGGTCAGAGATTTTTCACAGCTTGACGGAAGGTATTATGATACGGTGATTGCGGCGTATTCAAACGGTGTTGTATTTGGAGATGACAACGGAAATCTCAATCCAAAGTCTAATCTTACGCGTGCGGAGGCGTGCGCAATAATAATGCGCGCCGCAGATATGAAAGGGGATACAAAACCATATGAACCAACGCCTATACCTAAGCCTGTTAAGACGCGTAAAGGCGGCGTGAGCGAAAACGGCGCTTTGCATGTAGATGGTACGCAGCTTGTGAATGAGAGGGGAGAAGCTGTTGTGCTTCACGGTATGTCAAGTCACGGACTGCAATGGTTCGGTAATTTTGCCTCTGAAAATGCGATTGGGGAAACAGCTGATTACGGAGCAAATCTTTTCCGCTGTGCTATGTATACGAGCGAGGGAGGATATATTTCAAATCCATCGGTAAAGGACACGCTTATAAATGCTGTGGACAGCGCAATCCGTCAGGATATGTACGTTATAATCGACTGGCACATACTGTCGGACGGTGACCCGATGACGTATGCTGATAAAGCTGAGGAATTTTTCGCAGAAATGGCGGAAAGGTACGGCGATAATCCTGCTGTACTGTATGAGATATGTAATGAACCGAACGGCGACATAAGCTGGGACGAAAATGTTAAACCATACACGGAACGAATTATTCCTGTTATCCGCGCACACAGTAACGGTATTATATTAGTAGGAAGTCCGACTTGGAGTCAGGATTTGCATGAGGCGGCAAAAAATCCGATTGAAGCGGAAAATATAATGTATACCTGTCATTTTTATGCGGGTACACATACAGACTGGTTAAGACAGCGTATTGCTGACTGCGGTTTGCCTGTGTTTGTCAGCGAGTGGGGAACAAGCGCGGCAGACGGTAACGGCGGTGTATATCTTGACGAGGCTAAGAAATGGATTGATTTTATGAATGAATACGGAATAAGCTGGGCAAACTGGTCGCTGTGTGATAAAAATGAGAGCAGCGCTGCGCTTGTAAGCGGCGCAGATGTTGACGACGGAATAAGTGAGGACGAACTCAGCGACAGCGGTAAATTTGTATTCGGCAATTTTTAATGTTTAAGAACCGAGTTTGGTGGTATATATTAAGTACAGCATTAAAACGGAGGTGTGTATACATGAAGAAATTAGTTATAACTATTGCGCGAAGCTATGGAAGCGGCGGCAAGGAAATAGGAAAAGAGCTTGCAAAAGCTCTCGGTATAAACTACTACGGACGTGAAATTTTTGAAATTTCGCATGGAGATGATGCGGCAGTTTATTCCGTTGACGATGAAAGCATACACAACTCCTCACTTGAAGAAATGGACGCTATATTTAAACGTCAGGCTGAAACCATACGTGATATAGCAGAAAAGGAAAGCTGTGTAATTGTGGGACGCTGTGCCGATTATGTGCTTCGGGATATGGATAATCTGGTAAGAGTATATCTCTATGCGCCTGTGCGTGACTGTATGCGACGTGTGATACGTCTTTACGAATTAAATCCTGAGGACGCAAAGTCGCTTGTACATTCAATGAATAAAACGCGCGGTGATTATTATGAGCATAATACGGGTCAGAGTTGGTCAGACCCAACGCATTATGACTTGTGTCTTAATACCTCAGGACTCGGCGTACAGGAATGTATCGACGTTATAAAAAATTATATCAAAACAAAAATTCATGAATGAGAGGCGCAAAGATGCAGGAATGGAATGCAGAGCAATATACAAAATTTATTAAGGAGAGAACGCAGCCATCAATTGATTTGGTAAATAGGATAGAAACAGATAATCCGTGTGAAATTATTGATATTGGCTGCGGACCGGGAAACAGCACAAAAGTGTTGGCGGACAGATTTAAGAGCGCGCATATAATCGGAGCCGATAAGTCACGCAATATGATTGATAAGGCAAAGACACAGTACCCTCAGCTTGATTTTATGCTTTTTGACGCGGATAAGGATTTCCCCGAGCTAAGTCAGAAATTTGATATTGTATTCTCAAATGCCTGTATTCAATGGATACCCAATCATCATAAACTTATTAAAAATATGATGGACATATTGAATGACGGTGGTATACTTGCGGTACAGACTCCTATGAACTATAAGGAGCCTATACATATTATAATTTCAGAGATTACAGAGAGCCGTAAATGGAAGGATAAATTCAAAAATCCGAGAGTATTTTATAATCTTGCGCAGGAAGAATATTTTGACCTGCTTTCCGAAACGGCGTCTGATTTTTCGGTATGGGAAACGATTTACTGTCACAGAATGGCATCGCATAAAAGCATTATGGAATGGTATAAGGGTACAGGGTTAAGACCGTATCTCAATGCGCTTTCCGAAGCCGATGCGCGTGAGTTTGAAAGTGAAGTATATAATGAAATTGTAAAGGCATATCCGATACAGGTAAACGGTGAAATCATTTTCAGATTTCCAAGATTTTTCTTTATGGCTGTAAAATAAAAAAGAGGAACTGCTGATAACAGCAGTTCCTTTGTGTTATTAGGAGAACATGGGCGTTGACAAATATCTCTCGCCTGTGTCGGGAAGAAGTGCAACAATTATTTTGCCCCTGTTTTCGGGACGCTGTGCCAGTTCCGCCGCAGCCCATACAGCCGCTCCTGAGGAAATACCTACAAGAACGCCTTCGTTTTGTGCAATTTCTTTGCCTGTCTTAAAAGCATTATCGTTTTCGACAGTGATTATTTCATCATAAATTTTAGTATTCAATGTTTCGGGAACAAAGCCTGCCCCGATACCCTGTATTTTATGCGGACCTGCTTTGCCGCCTGACAGTACAGGCGATGACGCAGGTTCAGCCGCGACTATTTTAATATTCGGATTTTTTGACTTCAGATATGCTCCCACACCCGAAACCGTACCGCCTGTGCCTACTCCGGCAACAAAGATATCTACTTTTCCATCAGTATCCTCCCATATTTCAGGTCCCGTTGTTTTTTCGTGGTATGCGGGATTTGCAGGATTTGTAAACTGACCGGGTATAAAGCTGTTGGGAATTTCTTCTGATAGTTCTTCAGCTTTTTTGATTGCACCCGTCATTCCTGCCGCGCCGTCTGTAAGCACAAGCTCGGCGCCGTATGCCTTTAAAAGATTACGTCTTTCAACGCTCATGGTTTCGGGCATCGTTATAATAAGTCTGTATCCTCTTGATGCTGCTACTGCTGCCAGACCTATGCCGGTATTGCCTGAAGTGGGTTCTATTATAACAGTATCGGAATTGATTTTTCCCTGCTTTTCAGCTTCGTCTACCATAGCCTTTGCAATTCTGTCTTTGACAGAGCCTGCCGGATTGAAATATTCCAGTTTAGCTAAAACCGTTGCCTGCAATGAATGTGATTTCTCATAATTTACAAGTTCAAGAAGTGGTGTGTGACCGATAAGGTCAGTTATTTTTTTATATATTTTTGACATACTAAATTCCCCTTTCTTAATTCAGGCAACTGCCTCAAATGCTTTTTCAAGCGCTTTAATTAAATCGTCAATGTTTTCAGTACCGATTGAAAGCCTGATTGTATTAGGATTAATACCCTGTTCCCGAAGCTCCTGCTCTGTGCATTGCGCATGAGTGGTAGTTGCAGGGTGTATAACGAGCGATTTTGAATCTGCGACATTTGCAAGCAATGAGAAAATTTCGAGATTATCTATGAATTTCTGAGCTTCTTTTGCGCCGCCTTTGATTTCAAATGTGAATATACTGCCGCCGCCGTTGGGCAGATATTTTTTATACAGGTGATGACTTGGTTCGGAAGGCAATGACGGGTGATGTACTGCTTCGACCTGCGGATTGTTATTCAAATATTCAACAATTTTAAGTGCGTTTTCAACATGACGTTCAACTCTTAGGGAAAGAGTTTCAAGTCCCTGAAGGAATATAAACGCATGGAATGGTGACAGCGTAGCGCCCGTGTCGCGCAGAAGAATAGCCCTTATATATGTGACGAAGCTTGCTTTGCCTGCCGCTTCGATGAAGCTTACGCCATGATATGACGGATTGGGTTCAACAAACTGGGGGAATTTACCCGATGCCGCCCAGTCAAAGCCGCCGTCTATGATTACACCGCCGATTGCCGTACCGTGACCGCCGATAAATTTTGTCGCAGAGTGTACGACAATGTCTGCTCCGTATTCAAGTGGTCTTACAAGATACGGCGTCGCAAATGTAGAGTCCACTATAAGCGGAATTTTGTGCGCGTGAGCAATTTCTGCTGTTTTCTCAATGTCAATGAGGTTTGAATTTGGATTGCCGAGCGTTTCTATAAATATAGCTTTTGTATTTCCTTTAATCGCGTTTTCAAATGCGCCCTCTTTTTCGGGGTCAACGAAGGTGGTTTCAATTCCGTAATCGGGAAGTGTGTGCGCGAGAAGATTATATGTTCCGCCGTAAATGGTTTTTGATGCAACAATGTGGTCGCCTGCATGCGCGAGCGACTGAAATGTATATGTGATAGCCGCCGCGCCCGAAGCAACTGCCAGAGCGGCGCTTCCGCCTTCAAGAGCTGCGATTCTCTTCTCAAAAATATCCTGTGTGGGATTTGTAAGTCTGCCGTAGATGTTGCCTGCATCCTTAAGACCGAAGCGGTCTGCTGCATGCTGTGAATTGTGAAAAACATATGATGTTGATGCGTAAATCGGAACTGCTCTCGCGTCTGTAACGGGGTCTGCGTTTTCCTGTCCTATATGAAGCTGTTTTGTTTCGAATTTCCAATCTGAATTTGTCATTTTAATTACCTCTTTCTTTATTTAATATTATTGTTCATCAGTTCAGACAGGTCACATTCGTCCGCTGTATATATTATTTAAGTCTGATTTTTTCACTGTTATCACCCTCCGGATTTAATTTTTATATTTCCTATCGGCTTACTATGGTTTATAGTATACCACATTTTTTCAATTTGTCAATACTTTTTTGAAAAAATTTTTTCTATTGACATTTTATGCCTGTACATAGTATAATTTCGTTAGAAATAAGGTGAATAAATTGGATTTAAGAAACAAATATATTTTTGACGGTCTGTTTGGACTTGAACGCGAAACGCTTCGTGTTACGGATATGGGAGAGATGGCAAAGACACCGCACCCATTTACGGACGATAGGTTCTCGCGTGATTTTTGTGAAAATCAGCTTGAAATTGTTACGCCTGCATATGGCAGTATTAAAGAACTGATGGATGGTCTTAATGAGCTTGACAGTACCGCGCGCCGTATCCTTGCGGACAGAAATGAATATATATGGCTTAACAGCAATCCGCCGCATATAAAATCAAGTGAGGATATTATAACGGCTGAATTTTCGGGAGCAAAGTATGATTACAGGGAAAAGTTGAGCCGAAGATACGGGAAACGTCTTATGCTCTATTCGGGAATACATTTTAATTTTTCGTTCACTGATGAATTTATCCGTTCTGTATACGATGGAAGGGAAGAGTATGAGGAATTTAAAAATGCTCTTTATTTCAGATTGTCAAAACAGGTGTTTCGTTACAGCTGGCTTATTGTGCTTCTGACGGCGGCAAGTCCGCTGTATGATTTGTCGCTTGACAGTGACGGACTTTCAGGTACGGGTTTTGACGGTTATGCGTCAAGACGAAACGGAGAAAAAGGGTACTGGAATAAGTTTGTACCGATACTTGATTACACTGATTTGAATACATATATTGCTTCAATTAACATGTATATAAAAAGCGGCGAACTGCTTTCACAGGGTGAACTGTATTTGCCGATGCGTCTTAAGCCTGCGGGAGAAAACAGTCCTGATGCGCTGATACGGCATGGAGTAAATCATATAGAGCTTAGAATGTTTGATGTTAACCCTTTGGCACCGCTGGGAATATTTGAAGAGGATTTATGTTTTGCACACTATTTTCTTATATATCTGACGCAGCTTCCGGACTTTGAGTTTACTCCTGTTTTGCAGGAAACGGCAGTAAGAAATCATAAGTCAGCGGCGAGCTATGATATTGACAGCATACAAATAAACGGTTATCCTGCGCGTGATGCGGCAATGGGGTTGTTAGAAGACATGACGGAATATTTTAAGGATTTTCCGAAGGTAATCAGCTGTATAGAACGTGAAAAGACAAAGATTACTCGTAATCAGCGTTACTGTACACGCGTGTATGAAATGTTTAAGGACGATTTCCAATATAAAATGTTTGATTTTATAAAAAAATAAAGACTGCTTTACAGCAGTCTTTGTTATTTTGTTTTCCAACCGTCAATGGTACTGTCATGAATTGCGCGGAAAAGACGCTTGCGAAGTCCGGGCGTCATTTCCTTTTCCAGACGTTTTATTAAATCCTTCATATATTCGCGCTGTGTGTAACCGTCGGCAGGACATTCATTGTGAATGACAGGCAGACTGTGATTATTGATAACACCACGTATATCGCGTTCACGCACATAAATCATAGGTCTTATCTGATAAAGCTGAGTTCTGTCAAGATAAGTTACAGGCGAGAAGCAGTGTATTCTGCCTTCGTGCATAAGGCTTAAAAGAAAAGTTTCAAGCACATCGTCATTATGATGCCCGAGCGCGACCTTATGGCAGCCGTTTTCAAGTGCAAAGTCATTAAGTGAACCGCGACGCATTTTCGCGCAAAGCGAACATGGATTTGTTTCGTTGCGTATGTCAAATATAATTTCTTTTATATTCGTATACTTAACTTTAAATTCAACACCAAGATTATCACAAAGCGACTGAATACCCGAATAATCCGATTTGTAGCCCATATCGAGTGTAAGGGCTGTAACGGTGAATTTTTTCGGATAATAATGAGAAAGTTCTGATAGGGCGCACAACAGTACAAGACTGTCCTTGCCGCCGGAAACACCGACAGCTATTTTATCGCCTTCTTCAATCATATTATATTCTTCAATAGCGCGCCGTGTAAGGCTTACTACTTTTTTCATGCTGAAATTCCTTTCATTTTAAGCTTATATGATAAATTCGCATCGGCTTACCATCGGCATACGGTTTTTGTTCGGTTAATATACCGCCGCATTTTTCAATTGTTTTGACAGATGCAGTGTTATCTGAATAGCAGCCGAGCATTACATTATCAAGACCAAGAGATTTTGCGTATTGGCATGCCATACCAAGCATCTCGGAAGCATAACCTTTTCTGCGTTCAGCGGGTCTTACTGCATAGCCTATATGACCTCCGTACAGGGTGAGAAATTCGTTGTTAAGATTATGGCGAATATCAATAATACCGATTATTTTATTATCGGATTTTCTGACCGCAAAAAATGTGTCGGCAACAACCCAATCATTTCTGACAGTATCGGCGCTGCGATTGTTGTCGGTATTGATAAGCCATTCATCATATTCCATTTGGTCTAACAGCGCGCTGCCGTTTATTATTGTTTCACCGCAGTCAAAAAATTCCTGCTTAAAAGCCTCTGCGTCAATTTTATGTGATAACAGTGGTTTTACAAGTGTCAGATTATTCATGCTGTTTCACCGCCTTAACAGCTTCAGGAAGACTGACTTTTTCCGTATACAGAGCTTTTCCCACAATAACACCCTCAACGCCTGTTGGAACAAGTGATTTGATATGCTCAAGACTGCCGATGCCGCCTGACGCTATTATATCGGCATTAACCGCGCCAACCATATCAGCCATTGCCGAAACATTCGGACCTGCAAGAGTGCCGTCGGTAGCAATATCAGTATAAACAATGGTTTTAACACCGATTGAAACCATTGTTTCTGCAAATTCAACAGCGGTAAATTCGCTTGTTTTTTCCCAGCCTTCAATTGCAACCATGCCGTCCTTTGCATCAATTCCGATGACGATTTTTTCTCCGTATTTATCTACGGCGCGTTTTACAAATTCACGGTCTGAAACAGCCTTAGTTCCTATAATTACTCTGTCAACACCTGCTGCCAGCTTAGCGGAAATATCTTCCATAGTCCGTATGCCTCCGCCTGTCTGGACAGGTACATTTACGCTGTTACATATTTCTCTTATCTTATCGGCATTAACTCCATGCCCCTTAAGCGCACCGTCAAGGTCAACCACGTGTATGTATTCACCGCCCTGTGCCTCCCATTTTTTCGCCATTTCGGCTGGGGAGTCGCCGTAAACGGTTACGTCAGTAAACTGTCCTTTAAAAAGTCTTACACACTGACCGTCTTTTATATCAATTGCCGGATATATCCTCACTTTAATCACTCTCCATATTTAGGCCTTTAAATTTTCCTTAAACTTTGTTACTATATCCATAATTCGTTCTTTTTCCATCTTCATGCTGACCTTGTTTACCACAAAGCGCGCGCTCAAAGGACAAACGTCTTCCAGTACATCCAGACCGTTTTCATAAAGTGTTTTGCCTGTTTCAACAATATCGACAATTACGTCAGACAAGCCAACAAGCGGCGCCAGTTCAACGGAGCCGTTAAGCTTTATAATTTCGATTGTCTGCCCCTTGTCTTCCTGAAAATATTTAAGCGCAATATGCGGATATTTTGAAGCTACACGTAGATTTGTCATAGTATTAAGCTTTCCTTTTAAATCCTTCGGACCGCATACAGCCATTTTGCATTTGCCGAATTCCAAATCAATCATTTCGTACAGGTTACGGCTTTCTTCCAAGAGTGTATCTTTACCGACGATGCCTATGTCAGCTGCGCCATATTCAACATATGTAGGCACATCCGATGCCTTGACGAGTATAAATTTCATTTTATTGATTTCATCAGTAAATATAAGCTTGCGCGTTTTCTCTTTCATTTCCGAGCAATCCATGCCTATGGATATAAATAGTTCCATTGCAAGCTCTGCAAGCCTGCCTTTTGCAAGGGCAACAGTTAAATATCTCATTGTGTTTCCTCCTAAATCAGTGTTCACAGCCGCAGCCGCAGTCATGATGATGTTCATGACCGCAATCGCATTCGTCATAAGCAAGGTCATTATCATAGTATCCTAAAAATTCGTTTGCTGTTGTTTCGATAATTTCATGCTTAGCAAAATCGTTTATCTGAAGCTTGCCATCAGGGAAGACACGAAGCATTGCTCCGATATTGCGTGATTTTGAAAATTCCTCAGCGTCTTTATATGTGCCGTCGCCTATATACATTTCAGCAAGACATCCGTTTACCCGGAGATTATATGCAATATCATACGCGATACCTTCCGCGTTATGTTCTGCATATATAAGTGAAGCGGAAACTTCATGTGTTTCTTTATCCGATAATACGGATATAAGTCTGTTTATACCGATAGCCGCGCCCACCGCGCCTTTGGGTGCGCCAAATTTGCTCATTAAATTGTCATAGCGTCCGCCGGCGCATATCGGAAAGCCTACGCCGTGTGTATAACATTTGAAAATAGAACCTGTGTAATAGTCAATGCTTTCAAGCATAGCGAGGTCGATTGAAACATATTTTTCAAAACCGTAAAGACATAAAAGCTCATATATGCGTTTTAAGTTGTCGAGCGCAAGCTTTGAAGTTTCGTTAAGACCTTCAACATATGCTTTTTCAAATACCTCTGCACCGCCGAATAAATAGGGCAGGTCGATTATAAGATTTTTTATG
>CAJTUY010000001.1:20220-104034 GCA_910579415.1 uncultured Clostridia bacterium
AGCTTGTCCGTAATAGTTTTAATTCCCACAGAGTCTTTGGAGTCAATGCGTTCACGCAGCTGCTCTGTTGACTGCGCGTCAAGACCTGCCTGAGCAACAAGTCCGTTAAAGAATGCAATCTGACCTATTTCCATCGAGAAATCCTCAATGCCTACTGCCATAACAGCTTCCATTGCCGCTGAAATAACCTCTGCATCTGCGGCAGGTGAATATGAGCCGATAAGCTCAATGCCGCTCTGTGTAAATTCTCTTTGGCGCGCTCCCTGCGTCTGCTCGACACGGAACACACTGCCTGTATAAAGATAGCGTAGGGGGCATGTGTCATTTTGTGTTTTAGTTGCCGCCATGCGCGCGATTGATGTTGTAAAATCAGGTCTTAAAGCAAGTATTCGTCCCTGTTCATCAAAGAATTTAAACATATGCTCCTGTGAAATCTGACCGCCCACACCTGCGTAGCAGTCATAGTATTCAAAAGAGGGAGTTTCAACCTCCTTATAACCGATTGAAGAAAATACTGACCAGATTGCAGATTCAATTTCTTTTTTTACAGAGCATTCATCAGGCAGTATATCGTTTACGCCGTTGGGCGTATGTAATTTCCAATTAGACATAAATCTGTTCCTTTCTAACTTTATCGCATTAAAGCGTTAAAGTTATTATACACGTTAAAAATTTAATTGTCAAGACTATTCTATCATAAATTATCAGAAACGGCAATTATTTTTATCATTTTCATAAAAACACTTATACCAAGTTGGTACAGGATTTTGCATATTGTCATACCAACTCAGTACATCTTTTGCTTGATTTATCATTACTTGAATTTTCTCTTCGCCAAAAGGAATTGCCCACGGCACAGAAGATAGCGTATTACTGCTGATATAGAGTGCGAGAAGTTCCCAAAACTTCATAGGTACATCATTATCAAAGTATCCATTTACCATTCCGGTCGCGAATAATGGTGTGCTTTGAGCGCACCAAACAATGCGGTTAAATTCTTCCCACGGATCTCCGAAGTCATTTCTGTTAAAGTCAATAATGTAGAGTTGCTTATTGTTTCCTATCATCATATTGCCGATATGATAATCCCCGTGCTGATAGGTTCGGGGACGACCGCTAAGCAAGTGTCTGTGTTTGTTAATATAATCAATAAAGGCTTGTCCGTTTTCATACTTGATAGGACATTCGTTATACATTTTAATTTTGTAATCTGCTTTACGATTAAAATAGATTTCCCAATCCTCTATTTTTTCAGGAGCAGGGATTTTGTGAATTTCTTTTAGTATTCGTCCTGCGTCAAAACCATAAGAATACTGCTCTTCACTTGTGAGCTTGTGTACATTTTCTTCTGCATCAACGCCGTCTATCCAAGTTTGAATAGAGTAAACTCCTTCATCAGATGTGCCAAACTCTAAAGGTTTGCACATTGGCACACCGAGAGCCGCCACCTGACTCATCAGTTCATATTCACTTTTCTTTCGCTCATACTGTTCAATTGGAGAAACACGAAGCAAAAATTTATTTCCCTGTGTATCGGTAACACAATATTTCTTATCTCCCGACCAACCTTTATCAATTAGTTTTTTTGAAACAAACTTATGTTGTGTCATATTCTTTCACTCTTTCAAATATTTATTGTTTATGAAAAATTCATATCTTCTGCCTGCGACCAGTCTGTAATGTAGTAGTCCGCAAGTTTTTTGAGGGTTTCGGTTTCGTCAGCATTGCTGTCGTCATAAACGGCGCAGGTTATGAAGCTACCTTTTTTTGCTCCGTCTATACCCGAGATAATATCTTCAAATACAATACATTCTTCGGGTGGTATGCCTATGCGCTGTGCCGCAAGGAGATACACGTCAGGATTTGACTTGTTAACGCCTACCTCCGATGAGAAAGCGGCGGCGTCAATACAGTTCCATATTCCTAAACGCGTCAGCGCCGCTTTACATAGCGCCTCATAACCTGAGGTTGCCACAGCGATTTTTACACCGTTTTTGTAAAGTTTCTGTACATATTCTTTTGCTCCTGCTTTTAACGGAATATTTTCTGAATACTCAATAAACATTCTGCGCTTAAATTCCTTCAGCAGTTCATCAGTGGTTAAAGGAAGTTTAAACCTGTCTATTATCATAGGAATTGACTCATCTAAGGTCAGTTCCTTTATACTGCTGGATTCTTCTTCGGAAAGTACGGCACCGTATTCTTTGAAAAAATTATCGATTAAATCGTACCATACATTCATTGAATCCAATAATGTACCGTCAATATCAAATATTGCTCCGCGCATTATATCACTCCTTTACAGTGAAAATTGAATAAACCCCGAAAACAATCGGTTTTCGGGGTTGTATAAGATAAAATATAATTATCTCTTTGAGAACTGTGGCGCACGACGAGCTGCTTTCAAGCCGTACTTCTTTCTTTCCTTCATTCTTGAATCTCTTGTAAGGAAGCCGGCAGCCTTCAGGTCTGCTCTGTAAGCGTCTGAGTCAACCTCAAGCAAAGCTCTTGCGATACCGTGACGGATAGCGCCTGCCTGACCTGTAAATCCGCCGCCCTCAACCTTTGCGATTACGTCGAACTTATCAGTTGTCTTAGTAAGCTCAAGCGGCTGACGAACGATTAGCTTCAATGTTTCAAGACCGAAGTAATCATCAATGCCTCTGCCGTTTATAATAATGCTTCCGCTGCCCGGAACAAGACGAACTCTTGCAACAGAAGACTTTCTTCTACCTGTACCGTAGTATTGTTCTTTAGCCATTATATTATCCTCCTTACTTTATTTCGCCTGTCCAAGCGATTGGATTTTGAGCCTGATGCTCATGCTCTATACCCTTATAAACACGAAGTCTTGTAAGAGCCTTTCTGCCGAGAGTATTGTTCGGCAGCATGCCGTTTACGGCATACATAACAGCCTTTTCAGGGTTTTCTGCCATAAGCTTGTCGTAGTGGATTTCTTTAATACCACCTACCCAGCCTGTGTGATAATAACGGATTTTCTGATTAAGCTTGTTGCCTGTAAGTACAATCTTATCAGCATTTACCACAATAACATGGTCACCGCAATCTACGTTCGGTGTAAAAGTAGGCAAGTGCTTGCCTCTCAATATGCTTGCAACTGTTGCCGCAACACGTCCCAAAGGCTTGTCCGCTGCGTCAACTACATACCACTTTCTGTCAATTTCCTGTGGCTTCTGCAAATAGCTTGAATTCATAGTAGTTTCCTCCTATATTTAATATTTACATGTTTTAACTCACAACGGCTATTTTACTACCTTTTTCAAATAATGTCAACACCTTTTTGAAAATTTTTAATAAATCAAACAACAATCTTTTATTTTCTCGTGTTTTCTTTTAAATACTCTCTCAATCTAATTTTTCATTTCATTTTTTTGTTTTTCATTATAAAGTAAAGTCCTGTTTATAGGACATGAAAAAGGGTATACTTTTATTAAAGATAACAAAGGGGAGGAAATATCATGGTAATATTCGGAACAATTTTATTCAGTATAGGAGTTACAACGCTTTTTGTGCTTAAGGTAACTTCGGCAAATGATATGTAACAAAAAAAGGATTTGCAGCAGCAAATCCTTTTTTCATGTTATTTTGAAATTTTAACAGAATTAAATTCATCTATAATTTCCTGTTCGGGTTTTTTTGTAAGCAAACTTACAGCTACAATTGCGACACATGCCACAATAAATGCAGGAAGCAGCTCATATATTGCAAGTACGCCGCCGAGTGTGGCAATACCGTATTTCCAGATGAATACCATTGCGCCGCCGGAAATCATACCTGCAAGAGCGCCCCATTTTGTTGTCCTTGACCAAAACAGTGAGAACAGCATAACAGGTCCGAAAGCAGCTCCGAAGCCCGCCCATGCGAATGATACGATATTAAATACCGAGCTGTTAGGGTCACGCGCAAAGAATACGGCGATTACAGCGATAATCACAAGCGTAAATCTTGCTAAAATCATAGTAGAAGCTTCACTCATATTAGGCATAAGCTTTTCTTTTAATATATTCTGTGATACTGATGATGATGCCGCGAGCAGCTGTGAATCAGCGGTTGACATTGTTGCTGCAAGGATTCCGGCAAGAATAATACCTGCGATGATTGCAAATAACGCTCCATGATTACTGATAAGAATTGCAATCCCGATAATAACACGTTCAGGGTCCTCAAGGGAAAGCGTATTGTTCATAATCATTCCTCTGCCCACAAGACCGATAATTACGGCAACGGCAAGCGAAATCACAACCCATATTGAAGCTACTCTTCTTGACAGAGTAAGCTTTTTAGTATCCTCAATAGCCATAAATCTCAAAAGAATATGCGGCATACCGAAGTAACCGAGTCCCCATGCAAGCATTGAGCAGATTTTAAACAAACCGTACGGCTGCGCTGCTCCGTCAACATGCGTCTGTATAAAGCTGAAATAGCCGGGCAGCGATTTTACATTTTCAATTACAGCGCCTACACCGCCTGCATGGATTGTTCCGTATACAAGAACGATAACAAGCGCGACAGTCATGATGATGCTCTGAACAAAGTCAGTTGTACTTGCCGCAAGAAAACCGCCTAGCATGGTATAAAGAATAATTACTGCAGCGCATACAATCATAGCAAGTTGGTAATCAACATTAAACAGTGAGTTAAAAAGTTTTCCGCACGCCGCAAAACCTGATGCCGTATATGGAACAAAGAATATAATAATTACAATTGCGGCAATAATACTGAGCATTTTTGATTTGTCGCGGAAGCGGTTAGAGAAAAATGCCGGGATTGTCGTAGCGCCGCATGCGCTTGAATAGCGGCGGAGCTTTTTTGCTACAAACAGCCAGTTTAAATATGTACCGATAATAAGTCCGATTGCTGTCCATGAAGCATCTGCAACGCCTGTCAGAAGAGCGACACCCGGCACACCCATAAGCAGGTAGCTTGACATGTCCGAAGCTTCTGCGCTCATTGCCGTTACAAACGGACCCAGCTTTCTGCCGCCGAGATAAAAATCATCGGTGGTTTTATTTTTCTTTGAAAACCATATGCCTATTCCGAGAACAATCAGCAGATAGGCAAGAATGGAAATCATAATACATACGTTTTGTGAAGTCATCATATAAAACCTCTCCTTCTTTTTTATAAGGATATTTTATCAGAAAACAACATATTTTGCAATAAAATTATTAAAATGTCATATAAGTCATAAAATACAAACAGATTGATAAAATCATATATAATAGGAAGAAACTCGATTTAACGGGAAAATATTATAAAAAAGTTTTACAAAGATTTTAAGAAAAAAATCTTCTTTAAAGCGCATAAAATGGGCTTCGTAGCAATTTCTTCATAACTTCTTAAAAAAATGTAACAAACTTGTAATATTGTAGGCGAATTTTAACATAATACGACCAATATTTTGATGTTAAAAAAGAACACAAACAAGATATTGTGGTTGTCAACTTTTTTATGTCAACAAGAAATGTAATTAAATGTAAAAATGTGGGCTAATATTTCGTAATATTTCAGCTGCATTACTGTAATATTTCAACTATATTTCACAAACGTAACAAAAATACTACGAAATTTTTAAGAAATTTAATATTTTTCCTTTGAAAGGGTTGACAGGTCTTTTGTTTAGTGTTACAATACAAGCAACGTCAGGGAAGTACTACCCGGCGTGAGTAACAAAATACACGGATAAATAAGAATGAGAACTTATAGGAAAGGTCTTTAAAAGTGAAAAGGAGAGATTTTATCTTGAATAAGAAAGCAAAAAAGATTATCTTATCTGTTATGTCATTATCGGCCGTGCTTGGAACGTCAGCTTTAGCGGCGGATTTGAGCGGCTGGGCGATATCCGATTATCAGCAGGCTAATGAGGCAGGACTGGTTTCGTATTCAGTAGTTTCAAATAACCTGAGAGATAGCATTACTCGTGAAGAGTTCTGTGAGCTGGCAGTAAACCTTTATGAAAAGCTCACCGGTGAAGATATGATAGAGCCGGAAGTATCACCGTTTGAAGATACAGACAGCCTTGCAGTTGCACAGGCATACTGCTACGGTATAGTTTCCGGTACGGGTGCAGATACATTTACACCCGACAGACTTGTAACACGTGAAGAAATGGCAGCAATGCTTGTAAGCACCTTTGCAGCGAGCGAAGTTAATTTCAATCTGTCAGACGGCTATGATGACGCATACAGCATTGAAGCTTTCGCTGATGCAGAAGATGTAAGCTCATGGGCAAGGGCATCTGTTATAACAGTTGTTAACTACGGTCTTATGAGTGGTGTTGATGAAAGCAGCTTTGCGCCGCTTGGTTCGACAACAAGAGAACAGGCTATTGCGAGCGTAAACCGTTCGTATAATACATTTAAGAGTGATGATTATGCTCTTGAGCTTCCGGAGATAACACTTCCGGAGGACGGCGCTGAAATAGAGGAAGGTAACTTCACAGTTCAGTGGACGCCGATAAACAGCGCGCAGGCATATCATATAATCATTAAGGATGCAGACGCTGATTCAGTGCTTCTTTCAGATGTATATGAGGAAAATAGTGTTGAAATCGAAGAAGGTTCTCTTGTAGCTGACAGAGATTATGCAATTACAGTTGGCGCTGTGCTTGCAGACGGTTCAGAGGTATACAGCCTTCCGGTTGACTTCAGATACAAGTCAAAAGCTCCGATTCCGGACAGCCAGTATATTGAGGAAAATCCGATAGCAGGTGAGCTTTTGGACGAGGCTGCAAACTATTTGGGAGTACCGTATCTTTGGGGAGGAACAACTCCGTCAGGTTTTGACTGCTCAGGCTTTGTACAGTATGTGTGCAGAGAAAAGGGTATTTCTATTCCGCGTGTAGCTGATGCTCAGCTTCATGGACCGGGTACATATATTTCATCAAGAAATCAGCTTGAGCCGGGTGATTTGGTATTCTTCGGAAGCGGAGATTATGCTTCACACGTTGGTATGTATGTTGGAGAGGGCATGATGATACACGCTCCGTCAACAGGTAAGGTTATTCAGTATACTTCTATTGATTCATCTTACTATTCATCAAGATTTATAGGAGCCAGAAGGGTAATAGGATAAGAGAAAAACGGACTGTTTATACAGTCCGCTTTTTTTGTTGTTTTTTATATTGTCAGAACACCTTCATCAGATTCAATCAGAAGGAATATTTCTTCTTCACGTCCGTTGTTGGCATTGACATAAATTATGAAATTCCTGTCATTAAATGTGCCGGTAAATTCATAACAAAGTACTTCGCGCATACTGTCCTTCGGTACAAGCGCAAGACGTGTAGCTTTTACATCAAGATTAGTTGAAATCTTTGTCTGTGCTTCCTCCATTGTAAGTGAAGGAGCGCTCAGTTCGCGTTCTGTATGGTTCATAAGGTATCCCTTTGTTTCCAGACCGAGAATTTCGCCGTTATCAAGAGCCACGCGCACTTTTACAAGGTCGCTGTAACAAGTAACATTGTCTTGTGTATATGCAAAGTTTATAGTTGCAATACCGCCTGATTTTTCATAATAGCTGTCCTGCATACTGTAAAAACCGTTTTTCTGAAGGAATTGCGCGGCTTTTTGTGTTGCCGTCTGAATATCAAGCTGTTCGCCGTCTGTATTGCGGTTGTTGAGATAGGAAAGAATATAGCCGCCCTTCTTTGTAACACTTATTGAGATTTGATTGTTATCATCGTCGTGTACAAAGGTGTAGGAAGGAATAGCTGTATTTTCGGAAAGTGATTCAAATACAAGGTCTTTGCTGTTTATAAGAGCTTCCGCTTTTTCAAGCGCTTGTTCCTGCGAAAGGTCCGAAGCATTTTTCAGCATTTCGGGTTCGCGGTTTACAATATGCTCGGAGAACGGTCCGTCATATATAAGCGAAGGATAGTCCTCAAATGATTTTTCTACGTCCTCTAAATCTTCAAGAATGTTATTGCCTGCGGCATCGGCTACATTACCTCTCTGCTTGCTGCGTATGTCGCTTATTCGTATTTCGCCACTGTAAATCTGTTCCTCGATGCCTGACAGTGTGTCGCGTAAATTTGCGGCATATTCCGCGAGCGATGCTAAATCCTCATATTCCTGCTGTGAAATTTCCTCTCCGTTTATCATGGACTGTGATAAAACATAGGTATAATCGCCAACCTGTGATAAAAATTTTGAGGTATTATCAAGCTGAACTTCAGAGGTGGGTAACTGACCAAGACAGGATTTTGCTTCTGCCGACTGTCTGAAAATATCGCTTGACAGCTTCGCAAGCTGTGCGGGGCTTTTTGTAAGCTGAGTTTTGCTCAGCAATACATCAATATCATCAACATAACCTACAAGCTCATGAAATGCGCGGTTATACTGGTTTTCATTGCTTATTTCAAGCGCATCTGCGCTTTTTGTGGCTGTAAAGCCCCATATAACTGCGGCGATAAGTCCGGCAATCAGGATTGTATATAGCCATATGTGTATGCTTCTTTTTTGTTCCATTATTATTTCTCCTTTTTATACTGTTTAACTGCAGAAACGGTGTTTTCCGATTTTAACAATCAGCGGACGCGACCAAATCCATTTATTTGTGGCAGTGTCCGGATTGAAATAGTAAATTGCGCCGTTTGACGGGTCCCAACCACTCAGAGCATCGGTACACGCTTTGTATACGGTTGAATTAGGGTCAATAGGTACGTTAATCTGACCGTCACTTACCGCTGTGAATGCTCCCGGCTGGTATATAACGCCCGAAATGGTGTTTGGGAAAGACGAATGGCGTACACGGTTTAAAATAACAGCAGCAACAGCTACCTGCCCTTCGTAAGGTTCGCCGCGCGCTTCGCCGTTTACCGCTCTTGCCAGAAGCTGCTTATCGTTAGCTGACGCGTTCACCGCGTAAGCTTCTCTGTCGGCTGATAAATAACAGACAGCCGCCGATATAAATACCAGAGCCAGAACGGCAGAAAGTATTTTTTTCATATATAGTCCTCCTTGTACTTTTTATTGTAGTATTTCCAATGCAGTGTGAAAAATATGTATTGAAATAAAAAAAATGTTAATACTTAGAAATAGAAATACATAAAGTGAGGTAACAAATATGAATAAGGTAATAGGCGCATTTGCACTTGCGCTGTGCATGACAATGGCAGTGACGGCATATTCGGATAATGTTCAGGAGGATTTGCAGGATAATCTGATACGTTTGCATATAATTGCGGAAAGTGACGATGATGCTGACCAAAATGTGAAATTGAAGGTCCGCGATGCTATATTAAAAAATGTCGGCGAAAAAATGTCGGTAAGCGATAAGGATGAATGTAAGACTGAAATTATAGAAAATCTCGGTGAGATAGAACATATTGCGGATAATGTACTTCGGGAAAACGGATTTAGTTATACTTCGCATGCCGAATACGGAAAATTTTATTTTCCTGAAAAAACATATAAATCAATGACGCTGCCGGCAGGAGAATATTACGGTATAAGAGTTGTACTTGGGTCCGGCGAGGGTCATAACTGGTGGTGCGTAATGTATCCTCCGCTTTGCTTTAAAGAGGGAGAAGAGGTAACATTAAGTCGTGAAAGCGAAAAAATTCTTCGTGAAAAATTAGACAGAGATACTTATGAAATAATTACACAGAAAAATAACGAAGTGGTTGTTAAATTTAAAATAGTTCAGGTAGTGCAGGAGCTAAAAGAAAAAATATCTAAAAGAAACGGTGATTAAAAATGAATAATTTCATTTTTAATCACCGTTTTAACAAGTTAAAACAGATAGCTTAACTTACTTTCAGATTAACTTATCTTAATCTGCTTTCGTAATCAGCAATCATCTTTTTAACCATCTGACCGCCTACTGAACCTGCCTGCTTTGCAGTAAGGTCGCCGTTGTAGCCGCTCTTAAGTGTAACGCCTACTTCGTTTGCAGCCTCCATCTTGAACTTATCCATAGCCTGCTTTGCTTCCGGAACCTGAATTTTGTTTCTGCTCATTTCTTTTTCCCTCCTTAAAAACCAAAGTCCTATATCTATATAAATTTTGTGTCGAATTGTATCGACTACACTACTATTTTGTACATGGATTAAAATAATATTCTGAAAATTATATAGTAATTTTTAACTGCTTTTAATATTGAAAAAAATGTCGTAAAGTAGTACAATATAAAAGGGGTGAATTAAATATGATAAAGGAAATAATCTTACATAAAATAAAATCAGCATCAGAATATGTACTTGTGTTTTTAAAATGGACGGTTATATCAGTTGTGGTCGGAATAGTCGGCGGAATAGTTGGTGCGCTGTTTCATGCGAGCGTAAGCGAAGCAAATGTATTTTTTTCAAAATATGATAAATTGATATTTCTTTTGCCGATAGGCGGACTTTTGATAGTTGCAATGTATAAAAAATGCAATATGATGGGAAACAAGGGTACAGACAGTATACTTGCTTCAATACGAAATGATAAAGGCGTTCCGATTTTGCTTGCTCCGCTTATATTTATAAGCACGGTAATAACGCATCTTCTGGGCGGCAGTGCGGGACGCGAGGGCGCAGCCTTGCAGCTTGGGGGAAGTATCGGGTCTAATATCGGACGTCTTTTCCGCCTTGATGAAAAGGATATTCATATTGTGATTATGAGCGGCATGAGCGGAGTGTTTTCCGCTCTGTTCGGAACACCGATAACGGCGGCTCTGTTTGCGCTCGGTGTAACAAGTGTCGGTATAATGTATTATTCGGGTCTTGTTCCGTGCCTTATTTCATCGCTTACCGCATATCTGATTATAACCATTATCGGTATTTCGCCAACGCATTTTGATATAATTTATACACCGCATGTGACGATAATAACGATTTTACAGACAATACTTATAGCTGTATTGTGCGCGGAACTCAGTATAATTTTCTGTACAGTAATGCATTACACAGCGAGATATTTAAAAATTTGGTTTAAAAATCCTTATTTAAGAATTTTTGTGGGCGGTCTTGCAATAATAGCGCTTACATACCTGACGGGAACACGTGACTACAATGGTTCCGGAATGGGAATTATAGAAAACGCGGTAATAGGGGCATACACAAAAAATTGGGCATGGGCGCTTAAAATTTTATTTACCGCTATTACAATAGGCGCAGGCTATAAAGGTGGTGAAATTGTGCCTACATTTTTTATCGGCGCAACCTTTGGCTGCTTTATTGCACGTCTTATAGGAATAACTCCCGGTTTCGGCGCGGCGCTTGGTATGATAGCCATGTTTTGCGGAGTGCTTAACTGTCCGGTGGCGGCAATTATATTAAGTGTAGAGTTATTTGGTTCGGAAGGCTTCATACTGTTTTCAATAGCCGCAGGAGTGAGCTATATGCTTTCGGGATATTACGGTCTTTACGGAAGCCAGAAAATTATGTATTCAAAATTAAAAGCAGAATATGTCAATCGGGATACGAAGTAGGAGGTGATATTTATGATTTTAGGTTATTCTGTTTATGAACTTTTGTGGCTGTTCTTTATTTACGGCTTCTTTGGTTGGTGCGTAGAGGTAGGCTTCTGCGGAGTTGAATTAGGTAAATTTGTCAACAGAGGTTTTCTGAACGGTCCAATCTGCCCGATATACGGAGTAGGAGCGGTAATTGTAGTATTGTGCCTCACTCCGATAAGTCATAATGCTATACTGCTGTTTTTCGGTTCGGCAATCCTCACATCGGCTTTGGAACTTGTGACAGGCTTTGCTCTTGATAAGATATTTCATGCGAGATGGTGGGATTATTCGGACAAGCCGTTTAATATCGGAGGTTACATATGCTTAAAGTTTTCGATTTACTGGGGATTTGTGTGTATTGCGCTTATGCGAGGAATACACCCTGTAATATATGATTTTGTGAAAATAATACCGTCTGTGATAGGAATAATTATTCTTGTTTTTTTATCGGCTGTATTTGTAAGCGATATTGTGATAACGATTGTTACAATAAATAAGCTGTCGCACCGCGTCAGAGCAATGGATGAGCTTGCAAGGAAAATACATGCCGTATCGGATGAGATAGGCATACATGTTTATGAGGGTGTAAGCAATGTTGTGGAAAAGGGCGAGAAGCTGTATAACAGTGAAGCCGCTGAGAAGCACAGGAAAGAGCTTGCGGAGCTGAAGGAAAAATATGCGCTTATTACAAAAGAAAATCATTTGTTCCAGAAACGTATTATAAAGGCATTTCCCAATATGCGTTCGCACCGTCACGGGGAACAGCTTGACAAGTTAAAAGCAAAATTTAAGAAATAAAAAACGGGGACTGCTTAAATGCAGTCCCTTAATTGTTGTCGCTGTATAAATATACCCATAAGATGGTTAACAGTGCGATTGCCACACCGCCGCCTATACATACTATCGGCAAATGCGATTTTTTATCAATTGATTTCTCCAACTTTATAAGATTTGTTTTGCTGTTTTCATCGTCGTATTTTGAGTGGCGCAGAAGCGACAGCGAACCTTTTGATTTTTTATAAAGAAGAGTATTTCTGTTATAGTCTGTTTTAATCTGCCTTAATTCTCTGTCGGAAAGCGGTATGCAGTCTGTGCGTACCTTTAAAATCTGGTATCCGTTTTCAGCGTCGTCGCTGCGTCGTAAAAGCGCGTAATTGTAATATGTACGGTCTGTTGAGAAGCGTATATAATATATTTCATCACCGAGATTATACGCCTCTGAAATCAGATAGAATTTATCATAGCCGGCAGGGATATTAAGAGCCTTCTTATATTCGTCAATAGACGAGTAATTCGCAATATCAAAATCCGTAAAGCCTAACGCATTTTTTAAAACTGCTTCAATCTGAGCTTCGTCCTCGTCACGCAGCCGTTCGGATATATTATCAAACGTTACGCTGTCGGCAGCTGAATTTTTCAGCCTGTCAAAAAACTCGCCGATATGCTTGTTATAGTTTGAGATATCAACGTTTGAATGGAAATAATCATTTCCGAAATCCATAACCCCCGATTGACTCAGCACAAGAGGCGCGTTTACATATTCAAAAGCATCACCGTTTACTACGGTATAATAATCATTATGAGTTATATTGCCATTTTCAAGCGTACTGTAAATAACATAGCGTTTCTCCTCGTTGGAACCGAGAGAAAAAAGTCCGCCGTGTCCCTGCGCAAAAAGTGTGTAATTTATATCGAGAATAGCTATGCGTTCTGCCTTTTCCTTAACTTCGTCATATTTCCATATATGACAGGACGCAACCGAATAATCTGCATCAGCAAGGAATATTACAAGATATGGGTTCTGATTATTGTCAAAATTAACGACATCACTGTATACAATTCCGTGTGGCGCGCTGTCGCGTATGCTGTCACCCGGATTTTCTGTGTGCATTGAACCGTAGGTGTACAGGTAGTCGTTCAGCACGTATGCGTATACGGACGACATTTTTCCGACAGGCTCATCTGCGCTGGCATAACTAAAGGAAAGGCAGGACATTAGAATGACAGCCGAACAGAATACGGACATAAGCCTGAATATCCTTTTTTTCAACGTCACACCCCCTGATTTTACAAAATAGTAATTTTGTTTACATAATTCCCGTTATCTATTATACAGGTAACTATGTAACAATTCAACGTGATTTCTGTTAAGAGCATATTACAATAATATGGCAATTTGTGTTCAAAGTGGTTTTTAGGGGGAGAGGTATGGTATAATAACACCATGAGAAAGGAGCTTGTGTTTTATGAAGAATTTACTTTTTTTATGCGGTCCGAATGGAATCGGAAAAACTACAATAAGTAAAGAGATTGTGAGGATTTTGCCAAATTCAGCATATGTTGATTCTGATTGGTGCAGGATTATGAATCCGTTTGTATTGAATGACGATACAATTCCTGTAATATCAAATAATATAAGTAGTATGATTCTTTCGTATTTTAACTGTCCGATAGTTGAAACCGTAATCTTTTCATATGGGTTTCACGGGCGAAGAAAAGAAGTTTTTGAAAATGTAGTTCGTAAGTCAGCTGAATTTCCGTACAATTTTATTCCTTATCTTTTATGGTGCGGTGAGGAGGAAAATATAAAAAGAATGAAGATTGACGGCAGAAGTGCGGAACAGATTGAGAGATCAATCAATCCCGTAAGTCCTTTGATGGTGTTACCTATGAAAAAATGGATATTACCGATATGTCTGTAAATCAGGCGGCAAATGCTATAATTACAGCGGCAGGGTTGGAATAATACAGCAAATTGCCTATTTACAAATTTAAAAAATTGTACTATAATTAGACAAGATAGGCAATTTATATGGAAAGAAGGCAAATAAGATGATAAAAACAGCAGTTCTCGGCGCGACAGGCTATGCAGGCATTGAGCTTGTAAGACTGCTTACAAACCATAGTGAGGCAAGCATTGAAATATTAGGTTCAAAGAGCTTTGCAGGCGAAAAAATAAATGACATTTACGGAAATTTCACGCATATTCTTGAAAAGGAATGCGAGGAGGTTGACCTTAATAAGGTGTCGGAGTGCGATGTTGCATTTACGGCTCTGCCGCACGGTGCATCAAAAACGGTTATACCATCGCTTTTGGAAAAGGGTTTGAAGGTAATTGATTTAAGCGGTGATTACCGTTATGACGACGCTGCGGTATATGAGGAATGGTACGGAGAAAAACATTCTTCACCCGAACTGTTAAAGGAGTCTGTTTACGGGCTTCCCGAACTGCACAGAGAAAAGATTAAAAAAGCGCGTCTTATCGGAAATCCGGGTTGTTATACAACGTGTTCAATACTTGGCGCAGCTCCGCTTTTAGCTAATAAAATCGGTGAAACGAAGAATATAATCATTGATGCAAAATCAGGTGTTACGGGAGCAGGCAGAGGCTTAAAGCTGCAAAACAGTTTTTGCGAATGTACAGAAAACACGAAAGCCTACAATATTGCAAAGCACCGCCACACATCAGAGATTGAACAGGAGCTTTCCAATATAGCCGGCGAGAATATAATGCTGTCATTCACGCCGCATCTTATTCCGCAGAAACGGGGAATACTGGCAACAATTTATGTAAATCTTAACCGACCTTCAAGCACGGAGGAGCTTACGGGAATTTATAAAGAATATTACAAAAACGAATTTTTTGTGCGCGTCAAGGATAGCGGAAGTCTGCCTGAAACAAAACATGTCTCAGGCTCTAACTTTGTTGATATAGGTATAGTATATGACGAACGTCTGCAAAGAGCGGTGGTTGTATCGGCGCTTGACAATATTGTTAAGGGCGCCGCTGGACAAGCTGTTCAGAACATGAATTTATTGTTTGGCTTAGATGAAAAAACAGGTCTGGACAATGCAGGATTTTATTTATAATAGAAGGTGACACAATGCAGGAACTTATTAAAAAAGCAGGGATACTTATTGAAGCGCTCCCGTATATACAAAAATTTTCGGGTAAAACAGTCGTTATAAAATACGGCGGCAACGCAATGATTAACGAGGATTTAAAAAACTCGGTAATGGAGGATATAACGCTGTTAAAATTTATCGGTCTTAATCCGATAGTTGTACACGGAGGCGGACCCGACATTTCAAAGGCGTTGGATGAACGCGGTGTAAAAAGTAAATTTATAAACGGGCTTCGCGTGACAGATGATATTACGATGCAGACAGCGCAGCAGGTGCTTATCGGAAAGACGAACAAGGAAATTGTCGCTCTGCTTAACACAAAGGGCGGACGCGCTGTCGGCGTAAGCGGTATTGACGGCAGCTTTATCGAATGTAAAAAGCAGTATACGGAAGTAGACGGTAAAAAGACGGATATAGGATATGTCGGGGATATTGTTCATATAAAGAACTGTCTTATAAACCTGCTTTCATCTGACCAGTATATACCTGTCATTGCTCCTATTGGTACTGATGAGGAGGGTAACAGCTATAATATTAACGCAGATACCGTAGCGGCGGCAGTCGCATCAGCTGTACAGGCGGAAAAGCTGATTTTGCTTACTGACGTTGAGGGAGTTAAGGATAACGACAATAAGGTAATTTATGAGGTTCATAAGAATGAAATATTCAACATGATAAACGACGGAACAATAAGCGGCGGTATGATACCTAAGGTGCTGGGCTGTCTTGAAGCTATTGACGGAGGCGTTACGGGTGTGCATATAATAGACGGACGTATTCCGCATTGTCTGCTTCTTGAAATATTCACCAAGACTGGTATAGGTACGCTTATTAAGAGCGACAAGTATTAAATCGGAAAGGAAAAATATATTATGAAAATGTCAAGTTTGTTTATGCCGACATTAAGAGAAGTGCCGGCAGAAGCTGAAATTACAAGTCATCAGTTAATGCTTCGCGCCGGACTTATCAGAAAGCTGGCGGCAGGTATATATTCATATTTACCGCTGGGACTTCGTTCTCTTAAAAAGGTAGAGCAGATAGTACGAGAGGAAATGGATGCGGCAGGCGCGCAGGAATTACTGATGTCGGCGCTGCTTCCTGCGGAAGCATATCAGGCTTCGGGACGCTGGGAAGTTTTCGGGCCTAGTATGTTTAAGCTTAAGGACAGAGGAGACCGAGATTTTTGTCTTGGTCCTACGCATGAGGAGCTTTTCACACAGGCTGTTATTGACGGTGTACGTTCATATAAAGAATATCCTATGACGCTTTATCAGATTCAGCATAAATACCGTGATGAGGGACGTCCGCGCTTTGGCGTTATAAGAAGCCGTGAATTTGTCATGAAGGACGCTTACAGCTTTGATTTGGACGAAAAGGGACTGGATGCGTCATACAAAAAGATGTATGATGCATATTGCAGAATATTTAATCGTCTTGGACTCGACTTTACAATAGTTGACGCTGACAGCGGCGCAATGGGCGGAAGCGGAAGTCAGGAATTTATGGTTAAGTCGCCTGTCGGCGAGGACGGAATTGCATATTGTGATGACTGCGGTTATGCAGCAAACTATGAAAAGGCTGAATGTATTCCGCAGGAAAAACCGTCTGATGAAGGCGATTATAATATGGAAAAAATTCATACTCCGAATGTTCATACAATTGAGGAATTGGTGAGCTTTTTGAATGCAGAAGCATATAATTTTGCAAAAACCATTATTTATAAAGCTGATGATAAGTATATTGCGGCAATGGTTCGCGGTGACAGGGAGGTAAATGAGGTTAAGCTTAAAAATCTTGTCGGATGTACGGACGATTTAGAGCTTGCCGAACCTTTTATGGTACGTAAGCTGACAAATGCGGAAGTTGGTTTTGCGGGACCTGTCGGAATTGAGATACCTGTTTATGCCGACAAGGAAGTGGCAATGATGAAAAACTTCATTATTGGCGCAAACGAAACAGATATGCACTATAAGAATGTTAATATAAACAAGGACTTTACGCCTGCTGAAGTTGCGGATATCCGTACAATAGACGAGGGCGATGTGTGTCCTAAGTGCGGTAAGCCCATAAAGACGGCGCAGGGTATTGAAGTGGGACATATATTTAAGCTTGGAACAAAATATTCCGATGCGCTCGGACTTAAATATCTTGACGAGGACGGCAAGAGCAAGACTGTTATTATGGGTTGCTATGGTATAGGAGTTACCCGCTGTCTTGCGGCGGCAATTGAACAGAATAATGATGGTGACGGTATTATCTGGCCTGTTTCAATCGCGCCTTATGAGGCTATGGTTATTCCTGTAAACAGTAAGGTTCAGGAACAGGCAGAGCTTGCTGAAAAAATATATGAGGAATTGAAGTCGAAGGGTATTGACGTACTTCTTGACGACAGACAGGAAAGAGCGGGCGTCAAATTTAAGGACGCTGACCTTATCGGTGTTCCCGTAAGAATTGTAGTCGGTAAAAAATGCGGCGAGGGTATTGTTGAATATAAGGAACGTAAAAACGGTGAGGCAGTTGAAAAAGCAGTTGAAGAAGCAGTGAAAGATGTTGTGGAATTTGTAAAGAGTAATAAGTAAAAACAGACGGTATGGAATTTATCCATACCGTCTTTAGATTTATGCCTTGTTTACGGTGAATTTATCATCACTGACATCGAGTGTGATTTTATCTCCGCCTGAGATATTGCCATCTATAATTTCCTCAGATAGCATATCCTCAATTTCGTTTTGGATAGCGCGTCGCAGAGGTCGTGCGCCGTATACGGGGTCAAAACCCGATTTTGCGATTTTTTCAATTGCCTCGTCCGAGAATGAAATATCAATTTCATTTGCGGTTAAGCGCTCCTTTAAGGATTTTAGCATAAGTCCTGCAATTGACTTTATATCATCTTCCGAGAGCCTGTCAAATACGATGATATCGTCAATTCTGTTTAAAAATTCAGGCTTAAACGCGCGTTTAACCTCGTCCATAACTTTATTTTTAATTTTTTCATGCTCACTAAGGCCCTTGTCATCATTTCCGCCTGAGAAACCGAGCTTTGACGATACATTTCCGAGAATTTCTTTTGCACCGAGATTTGAAGTCATTATAATGACAGTGTTCTTGAAATCAACTTTTCTGCCCTGCGCGTCTGTGAGAATACCATCGTCAAGAATTTGAAGCATGATGTTGAATACATCAGGATGCGCTTTTTCAATTTCGTCAAACAGAATTACCGAATACGGGTGCTTTCTTATCTTTTCGGTAAGCTGACCGCCTTCCTCAAAGCCTACGTATCCCGGAGGTGAACCGATAAATTTGGAAACAGCATGTTTCTCCATGTATTCTGACATATCAACACGTATCAGCGCGTTTTCACTTCCGAACATTGCTTCGGCAAGCGATTTGGACAGCTCTGTTTTTCCTACGCCGGTAGGACCGAGAAATAGGAAGGAGCCTATCGGACGTTTAGGGTCTTTAAGTCCTGCGCGTCCGCGCTTAATTGCCTTCGCCACTGCGGTTACAGCCTTGTTCTGACCTATAACTCTTGCATGCAGAATATCCTCAAGGTTTCTTAATCTTTCCATTTCCTCCTCTTTAAGTCTTGCGGCAGGAATGTGAGTCCAGTCAGCCAGTATTTCGGCTATATCGTCCTCGCTTACAACAAGCGATGATGATGAGCCGGTACCTTTCCAGTCGCTTTTCAGCGCAGTCACTTCATCTTTAAGAGTTTTTTCCCTGTCGCGTATTTCCGCAGCCTTTTCAAAGTCCTGCGCGGTTATAGCCTCCTGCTTTTCTGAAATCAGAGTTTCCAAAAGCTTTTCTTTTTCCTTTAGGTCTTGTGGTTCAGTCTGTGAACCTAAACGCTTCTTTGAAGCGGCTTCGTCGATAAGGTCAATTGCCTTGTCCGGAAGGAAACGGTCGGTAATATATCTTGCCGACATTTTGACTGCTGCCTTAAGTGCATCGTCTGTTATGGTTACTCCGTGATGCGCCTCGTACTTATCGCGTATACCGTTAAGGATTTCAAAAGCTTCCTCCTCAGTCGGTTCGCCGACTGTTACAGGCTGGAAACGACGTTCCAAAGCAGCGTCCTTTTCGATATTTTTTTTGTACTCTTTAAGAGTGGTAGCGCCGATAACCTGTAATTCACCGCGCGCAAGGAATGGTTTAAGAATGTTTGATGCGTCCATGCTTCCTTCGGCGCTGCCTGCTCCTACAATTGTATGAAGCTCATCAATAAACAGTATTACATTCTGGGCTTTTAAAACCTCGTTTACAACTTTTTTCAGACGTTCTTCAAACTCACCTCTGTATTTTGCGCCTGCAACCATACTGGACAGGTCCACTGATACAAGACGTTTTGTTTTAAGCGGCTCGGGAACGTCACCCGAAGCGATTTTCTGAGCCAGTCCTTCAGCTACCGCCGTTTTTCCCACGCCAGGCTCGCCTATAAGGCATGGGTTGTTTTTTGTGCGCCTTGAAAGTATCTGTGTTACGCGCTCAATCTCCTTTGAACGTCCTATTACAGGGTCAAATTTTTCTTCGCGCGCCAGTGCGGTAAAATCACGTCCGAACTGGTCAAGCGTAGGGGTGGGGGAGTTAGGGTTGGGAGCATAGTCTCCTGATGCTGCTTCCTCATATTCTCCGTCACTGTCAATAGCGCGGAGTGTATCGGTGTAGATGTTTGTAAATTCAATTCCCGATGAACTCAGTATTTTTGCCGCCACGCCGTCGCCGTCGCGGATAATTGCCATAAGAATATGTTCTGTACCTATATACTTATGTCCAAGCCTGCGCGCTTCCACAGCGCTCATTTCAAGTATTCGCTTTGAACGCGGTGTAAGCGGAAGCTCTGTCTGCTGCGGAAGCGGCGCGCCTGCACCGATATATTCGTTTATTTTCTGCGTTACCGCATCTGCTGTAAGACCGCTTTCCTCAAGTATTTTTGCTGCGACACCGCTTCCCTCGCGTATAAGACCGAGAAGCAGATGCTCGCTGCCTATATAATTGTGTCCCATCTGCGCCGCCGCGTCATGCGCTTCGCTGATGGCTATTCTTGCTTTTTCGGTAAAATTTGAAAATAACATAGTAAATCAACTCCTTTACATATTATCTCTGAGAAATTCCGCGCGCTTTATGTCGCGTCCGGAAGGTTCAAGCTCCTTATCTCCGCTAAGCAGTGCGGGTTCGGTTATAACCATACATTCAAGAGGTGATATTTTGCCCTCACAGGGAAGTATACCCATATTCTGACCGAGCATTACATCTGACAGCAGGGATTTTGCTTCTGCGGATGACATGCACCTTGCATATTTAAGTATTCCGTAGGAACGGTACAGTTTATCCGCAAGAGCATCGGAATTGTTGTCTTTAAGCGCTTTGCGCGCTTTGGTTTCCATTTCCGTAAGCTGTTTTACAATATCTTTAAGCTTTTCAATTGACTGCTGTTCGGAAATGCCAAGTGTCATTTTATTTGAAATCTGATACAGATTTCCGTAGGCCTTTGTGCCTTCGCCGTAAAGTCCGCGCACTTCAATTCCAAGACTTGCGGCAGAAGAAATAACGCGGCTTATGTTATCAGTCATTGTAAGCGCGGGCAGATGAAGCATTACAGAGGCGCGCATGCCGGTGCCTGTGTTGGTGGGGCAGGCGGTAAGATAACCGAAATCATTGTCAAATGCGTAAGTCAGATTTTCTTCAAGGACATCGTCAACCTTTGATGCAAGTGAATATGCCTCATCAAGCGCAAGTCCTGATAAAATTACCTGCAAGCGTATATGGTCCTCCTCCATAAGCATAATGCTCATGGTTTTGTCTTTATTTATAAGTACGGATTTTCCTTTTCCTTCGCACATTACGGGACTTATAAGATGTTCCTCCGCCATTGCCTGTTTTCTTACAGACGGGGTATTGTCAAGGTTGATAAAATCAAAATCCTTTGCAAGCGTGGAATTACTTCCCAAAAGTGCATTTTTGATTTTTTCGGTAACATCGGCTGTTGACGCAAGAGCATTTGGGAATGGGATGCCTGCAAGGTTTCTTGCCAGTCGTATTCTGGTGGATACCACTATATCCGATTTATTGTTTTTATACCAAATCATAGTCCCTTCGCCTCGCTTTCTATTTTGCGTATCTCCTTATGAAGCTTTGCTGCTTTTTCGTAGTCCTCATTTCTTACGGCTTCCGAAAGCTCTGTTTTCAGTGTTTCATACTGACGCTTAAGCTTCAGTTCTCTGCCCGACTTTGAGGGGATTTTGCCTGTGTGTACTGTGTTGGGGTGTATGCGTGCAAGCGTTTGTCTGACAGGTGTTCTGAATGAATTATAACATTCGCCGCAGCCTATTTTGCCTGTGCGCATAAAATCCGAATATGTGTGTCCGCATACGGGACATTTCTTTTCCTCTTTAACGGTGGCCGGTTGCATAAAGATGTCGAAGCCGTCAAAAAAATCTGAAAATAAATCATACATAATAAATCATTCCTTTCTCATTAAAACTACCTGTGCATAAGCATGCTTTTTAATATATTTGCTCTTAAGACACTGCGCAGAGGCTCGTCAGCCGTAAGCACATTGTCGGATATTCCGCTTAAAATAAGTGAAGCATCTTTGTTGCTCAGTGCCTCCTGCCGCACAAGGTTTGCAATGTATGCCCTTGCGCTTTTTTCATCCGTACTTTCTCCGATTGCTTTTATGGTATCGGCAATAATACCGTCGTCGCTGCGGATTTGTTTAATTCTCAGATAACCTCCTCCGCCGCGACGTGACTCTACAATATATCCGTGTTCGGGTGAAAAGCGCGTTGAAATAACATAATTTATTTGTGAGGGGACACAGCCGAAAACCGATGCAAGCTCGTTTCGTCTGAGTTCCAGCCATTCATCGCTGTCCTCTTTTAAAAGCTCTGTAATGAACGCTTCTATTTTATCACTTAAACCCATTTATCATTCACCCCTTTGACTTTGACTTTCTTTGACCTTTCATTTATCATTATACTCATTTTATCCGTTTTGTCAATGAATATTCTGTGAATAATTTGTTAACATCAAAAAAACGTCCGCACATATGCGAACGTTTCGGATTTTTAAAATTAAACCCCGAAGTATGCCTGAAAACCTCCGTCGACAGGGATAAGCGCGCCTGTAACAAAACCTGACAGAGTATCGTCTGAGAGATACAGCATTGTGCCTGCTAAATCCTCAGGCACTCCGAACCTGTCCATAGGAGTATGGGCTATAACTTTTTTTGACCGTTCTGTCAGTGAGCCGTCAGCGTTTAAAAGCAGCGTTTTGTTCTGCTCGGTCTGAAACCAGCCCGGCGCGATGGCGTTTGCGCGTATACCGCTTTTTGCAAAATGTACTGCGAGCCATTCTGTAAAGTTTGCGATACCTGCTTTTGCCGCGCAGTATGCGCTGACCTTTGTAAGAGGGTGGTATGACCCCATTGAAGCTACATTTATAACTGTTGAACCTTTTCTGCCGAGCATATCGGGCAGAAATACCTGCGTGGGCAGAATGGTCCCTATTATATTAAGGTCAAATACATAGCTGAAATTGTCTTTTTCAAGGTCAAAAAATGAAACAATATCAGGATTTTCTATATCGCCGTTTTCAAAAAATTCCTTTGTTGTGTTGCCGCGCGGATGATTGCCGCCTGCGCCGTTTACAAGAATATCAACCTTGCCGAAGGCATCGTTTACTGCCTTTTTTGCGGCTATAATACTATCCTTGTCAACAACATCGCACTGAACAGCAAGGCCGTTGCCGCCGAGTGAGTTTATTTTGTCGCGTACAGCTTCAAGCTTTGCCGGCGTGCGTCCGAGTACGGCTACATTCATGCCCTGCTCGGCATATGCGTAAGCAAAAGCGCTGCACAACACGCCGCTTCCGCCTGTGATTACGGCTGTTTTGCCCTTTAAATTAGTAAATTCCATTTTTTCTCTCTCCCTGTAATTTTTATTCGGCATTTGCCAGTTTTGCCGCTTGGTCAGCTGTAACCAGAGCATCAACAATTTCATCAAGTGAACCGTCAAGAACCTGTTCAAGCTTGTAAAGCGTCAGATTTATACGATGGTCGGTAACGCGGCTTTGAGGGAAGTTATACGTTCTTATACGCTCGCTTCTGTCACCTGAACCAACCTGCGATTTTCTTTCGTCAGCAATCTCCTTGTGCCGCTGTTCCTCCATAACCTCATAAATTCGCGAACGCAGGATTTTCATTGCCTTATCCTTGTTTTTGTGCTGTGATTTTTCGTCCTGGCATGAAACAACGATGCCTGTCGGTATGTGTGTAATTCGTACCGCAGAGTCGGTTGTGTTGACGCACTGACCGCCCGGACCGCCTGCGCGGAATACGTCGATTCTGAGGTCGTTCTGGTTAATTTCTACTTCGACCTCCTCCACTTCGGGAAGCACCGCAACCGTCACTGCTGAAGTGTGGATACGTCCGCTCGATTCCGTTTCGGGTACGCGCTGCACTCGGTGGACTCCGCTTTCGAATTTAAGACGGCTGTATGCGCCCTGTCCCTCAATGGAGAAGCTAACCTCCTTGTAACCGCCTATGTCTGTTGGATTTGAACTTAAAATATCTATTTTCCAGTTCTTTGACTCTGCGTACATTGAATACATACGCATTAAATCCGCCGCGAAAAGTGCCGCCTCGTCGCCGCCTGTGCCTCCGCGTATTTCCATAATGACGTTTTTGTCGTCGTTCGGATCTTTCGGCAGAAGCAGTAGCTTCAATTCCTCTTCAGCTGTTTTAACTGTTTCTTCTGCTTCTGACATCTCCGCGCGTATCATTTCTTCAAAGTCTTTATCCTGAGGAGCTGACAGCATTTCCTTATCATCCTCGATTGTCTGCCTTGCTGATTTTAATTCCCTGTACTTATCAATAATTGGTGAGAGGTCAGAATGTTCTTTGCAGTATTTGCGCCATGAATTCTGGTCGGCAATAACTTCAGGGTCGCTTATTTTTTCGGAAACAAATACAAACCGTTCCTCTAACGCTTCTAATTTATCAAGCATTTTCATATCTCCTTACTATGTCAATACTGAGTATTTTATAATATTTTACCATAAGTGTCAACATGATAGTTAAAAATTAGTCACAAAAATTTAACATTTTGTTTATAGACACTTGAATAAATTTGTGTTACAATATAAAATGTATAAATTTGAGTAAGGACGGTGATGTGCTTGAAAATGCGTAAAAGAGCGGTATTATGCGCCATTTTATCGGCGATACTGCTTACTTCGGGTACACACAGGATAAATATACCGGTACTTGCGTCCTCTCCGATTTCCGAAGCAGAGGCACTTGCGGGTGCGGCGGAGCTGTATGAAAGTCTTACGGGAACAGAGGTTTATGTCCCTGACGGACTGGAAGAAATGCAGCTTGACCATGAGATACTGAAATCAATTGTACTCGGTTATATAAATCTTGAGGATACAGAGGAGGCATTGCAGGATAAATCTATAAGGAAGCAGGATTTTATATCAATCCTGTATAAAACGATTATAAGCTATAATGACAGCTATACAATATATGAAGACGAAGCTAACGCAATACTTAACAAATGCTATGACAATGCATACATAGATGAGAAGAACAGGATTTCCTATGCGTTTATGATGAAGCAAGGAATAATTACGGCAAAATTCGGCAGTGAGCCTAATAAGGAGCTTACTCGGGAGGAATGTGAAACTCTTATAGAAACCGTTTATGATATGTTTGCGCAGAATGTCACAATGACGATAAACGACGGCGCTGTAACTGTCGGGGCGAATATTGATACTGTGCTTGACGTATTCGGCGTTCCTAACAGGATAGACGCAACGGAATATGGTTTTGACTGGTATGTCTATAATTCTGAGTATTCCTCGTATTTTATGGTAGGTGTAGAAGCCGACAGGGTGTGCGCATTCTATTCAAACAGCGCGGCATTTGACGTTAACGGGATAAATTCGGGAGATGACTTCGCGCTTACAGCCGACTATACGGATAATCGCTGTTTCAGGTTCTATCATACTTCCGGCGGTAAGGTGGACTCGGTTCTTTACAATCCGCGCTATCGCGATGGCGCTGACACAGCGTCAATTAAGCGTTCAAAATCAAAGATACTGCTTGATATGATAAATGCAAACCGTGCAAAAAACATGCTGCCGATATATGTTGAGGACTCAGGTATGAGTTCACAGGCATGGTTCAGTACGCTTGACGTAGCGTCTGAACGCGGCTACGGCGGCGATGCAATTACACAATCAGGTTTTGATGTATTTTCAGTGTACCGTCAGCTTGTTGAGGATGAAAACGACATACTTACGCAGGATGCGCTGTACGCGACGGCAGTAGGTATAAGCACTTCAACTGATATGTCGGGCGGCATACATACAAGTATCATTTCCGATACGGACCGGGCAGCCGCAATAAATGAAGTTGAAACGGCAGATTTGCCCGACGAGGACTATACAATTGCTCCGGTAGAAGAGATAACGGTTCCGGTACTGATACTTCCGTCAACGGAAATGCAGTATATTGCCGGAGATGACATTGTAATTCAGCTTGAAGAGCGCGCCGCGACCGAGTATCATATAGAAATGTTTGACGTTGAAAATGATGAATATGCTGTTAATGAGTACATAATTACAGACGAAACGGAATTTACGCTCCCTTCTGAGCTTTTTAAGGAAGGACGCGATTACCGCCTTGTTGTAAGCTCGGTAACGGAAACGGGCGAGAGTCTTGGCGCGGACGAAGTGCTTATAAGCTACGGAAGCGCGTATGACAGCGGTATTGAAATCATAACGCCGTACGCAAACGGAATACTTGACGGCGATACGCTTGAAATATCATGGGAATCTGACCGCTACCATGACTTTTATGTTGACCTTTACTGCGATAACCGTCTTGTTGCCTCAAAGGTGGTTGAGGATGAATATGAAGCGGTGATACAAGGCGTGGGTACGGGTAAATGCTTCCTGTACGTAACTGCTTTAAGACGCGGTACACGCGTTGAAAAAGCGCAGGATTGTGTCGCGTTTGAGGTGCAGCAGCCTGCTCCTGTGATAAATGAAACCATACTTGACAGAGATGATAAGTATTACTTTGTATATGAAGACGAGGAACTTGGATTATTGTACTTCTATGATGAAGAATTGGTGGATGTTGAGGAAAACGGAGAAACTGTCACAAAGAAAAAAATTATACAGAAACAGGTAAAAGCGACGGCAGGCTATAAGAAGCTTGCGCGCTACCGCACAAAACCGGAATATACAACGGGCGACCCGACTGTTACAGCGCATAATCTTTATTATGACGGAACAAAGGGCGGCGCGATTGTATCGGAGGCGGAGAAATATCTTGGAGTACCGTACGTATGGGGCGGAACAACGCCTTCGGGATTTGATTGTTCGGGACTTGTGCAGTATGTAATGAATACGCTTGGTGTAAATGTAAGCCGAGTTGCGGAGGACCAGTTCAGAAACGGAACGCCTGTAAACCGCGATGAGCTTCAGCCCGGAGATTTGGTATTCTTTGAGCAGGGCGGATATATACACCATGTGGGAATATATGCAGGGGATAATATGATGATACATGCGCCGCGTACGGGTGATGTTGTGAAATATCAGTCGATTGATACTGATTATTACCGCAGTGAATATGCGGGCGCAAGACGTGTTTATTAAGAAAGGACGGGGATAAAATGGCAGCAGAGATACGCGCGCGTACACGCGCATCGGTAAGACGTAAAAATACGGTTATATTGTCAGCGATAACGCTTTTGTCGGTGTTTGCGCTGGTAATGACAGTGTACAATGTGGTAAAGGGAAACTGGCTTTTCTGTGTTGCGTGGTTTATAGCGTTAATTCTTGCCGCAACCTATGTCTTTATAAGAATGAATACGGTTTTTCCTACATATATTGCGGCAGACCGTGAGAATTTGTATATGAAAAACTGGTCTAATGACTTTCTGCCGTATGACTGCAATAATAAGATAAAAATTCTCAGTGAGTTTATACCTGCCAAAACCAAGCTTGTGGAAATTCCGCTTGATGAAATTCATGTTATTTTAATAGGTACAAAAAATTTTATCAAGCGAAATACGGATGAATCCTCATCATTTCATAAGGCGGTTAAAAAGCTTGAAAAGACTAAGGATTTTTATAAGAAAAAGACTTTGTCGAGTATGGATATAATCTATGTTGAAACGTATGCTAATGAGTGTTATTATATGCCTGTTGTGGATTTTGAAACAAAGGATGTAATGAAAATAGTGCAGACTATGCAGAGAAGAAATGCTGATTTGGAGCTGAAAAGTTCAAGCCGTGATTATCGCAGGCTTTTGGCAAAGTAAAAGGGAAATATATCCGGTTGAAATAAAAGGCAATGTTTTTAGAAAATGGCATAAAGGCTGTCATATTGTACAAATTCTACAAAAAACAAAGGCTAAATTATAACACATTCACAAAAAACAATATAAAAATAAAAAAGAATTGAAATTTAACGATATTTAGTTTATAATGTAGGTATATGAATGTAACTTGTATGTGTGTTGGGCGGAAGCAGGCACTCAAACAAAGCAAAAAAATCTATTTAGAAAAGGGGTAAACAAAAATGAAGAAATTTACAAAATTATTTCTATCATGCGCGGCAGCAGCGGCATTGACGGCTGCAGTTGCAACATCAGCTATGGCTGCTGACTCAATGAGAGGTCAGATTACTGGTACATATGAAGCCGGAACTCTTACATTAACAGCACCTAATGCGGCAGATGAAATCAAGACAGTTGTTGTTTTGGACGCGGCAGATGTTGCTGCAGACCCGAACACTGTTCAGATTAAGAGCAAGAATGTTATCGGTATTGACCAGGTTACTGAAAATACTATTGTTGTTAAGCTTGATACAACTAAGGTTGACACAGCTGCAAAAGAGTATACTGTTCTTATCGGCGGTTCAGCAGGTCAGATTTACGAAGGAACATTCGGTAAGGTTTCAGGTGTTACCTTTAAGATTGGTGACGTTAACGTAAATGGTGAAATAGACCTTAATGACGGTACATTCCTGCTAAGATACATAGCTAACCCTAATATGGGTAGAACAGGTAAGGCTGGAACAACAACAACTGCAACAGTTGATGGTACTGCTGTTACAATCGGTGACGTTAACGTAAACGGTGAAATAGACCTTAATGACGGTACATTCCTGCTAAGATACATAGCTAATCCTAATATGGGTAGAACAGGTAAGGCCGGAACAGAGGTTACAGGCGCTATTAACGAGTAATTCTCGGTATAGTTTCTATTAAATAATGTAAGTGAAGCGGTCATGCTTTGCATGACCGATTCGCTTGATTATTATAATTATAGGATATTCTGAAAGGGGAAAAAACAAAATGAAAAACAAAAAAATTATTGCGCTTGTTTGTGCAATTTCAATGATTTTCTCAATGTTTGCAAGCTTTACTGTTGTAAGCGCGGCAGAGCAGGGAATCGCTCTTGAAATTGAACAGACAACAGCTACAAAGGCTGTAATTACAGCAAAGGCAGTTGGTTATCCGACTGGTATATCATCTTCAAAGATTGCTATAAGTGTACCGGAAGGTGCAACTACTGCGATAGCGTGTCCAATGAAATCTGACGCTATAATGGATACAAGCATTCCAGGCGTAGCAAGCTGTACAATTGGTTTGATGGAAAATACAGCTGTACCTAATGATGTACTTGCTATTTTTACTGTTACAATGACAGAGGCTTTACCAAAGAACTTTAAGTCAGAATTGGTTTCTGGTTCACAGATTGCAGCATTTGCAAACGATACAGATGAAGAGCCTACATTGATTTCAGTTGATAAGGGAACTCTTAACGCAACATCAAAATGGATAGAGGCTTCAAAATTTGAAGGCACAACAGTTGCTTTGAATGAGAAGTTAAGCAAGGATACTGCTGCTAGTTTGGAAGCTGATAATGAGAATGTTAAAGATGTATATGTAGCATATGAAGCTAAGAAGGGTAATGCGGCGGCTGATTATGGTACAGATTATGTAGCATATTATAACGGAACACAGTTGACAAAAGACCAGTTAAATGCTTATTTAACAGGTAAGTTCGGTTCAATTGCAGATGCAATTGAAAAGGTTACATTCACATATAAATCAGGAGTTGCGTTTAATGTTCAGCTTGTATCAGTTAATTCAGATGATGAAGCTGAAGTTGCAGAAAGCGGTACAATAGGCGGCGGTTCTACTAAGCCAACACCGAAGCCGACACCGACACCGACAGCAGGTGTTAAGGTAACAGCTGATAAGACTGAAATCTCATCAGACGGTTCAACAAGAGTTAATGCAACAGTTACAGATGCTGAGGGTGCTACACCTGGTACAGAAGTTAAGTTTACAGTATCAAGCGGTGCTGACGTACTTGACTTTGACGGCGCTACCGAAGCAACAGTTGCTCTTGCTGATGGTAAGGCTTCTGTAAGAGTATATGCTAAGAAGGTTGGTACAGCTACTGTTAAGGCTGCTTACACATACACAGACAAAGACGGTGCAGAGCAGACTAAGGAAGGTACTGTTACAATCAGAGTAAAGAATACCACAGTTGGCGGCGGTTCAGGCAGTGATGATAAGAAGCCGAGCGGCGGCGGTTCAATCGCAGGTCCGTCAGACTCAATGAATCCGGGCGGCAATTGGTTAGGTGCTTTCACAGACCTTGATTCAGTTGAATGGGCTAAGCCTTCAATCCTTGCTCTTTCATTAAAGGGTATTGTATCAGGTCGCGGTGACGGTACATTCGCTCCGAACGATAATATCACAAGAGCTGAATACTGCCAGATTCTAATCGGTGCAATTGAAAAGAGCGCTGAATATGCTGATTCAGAATTTGCTGATGTTCCTTCAGATGCTTGGTTCTATCATGCAGTTTCTGTTGCAAGCAAGTATGGTATCGTGTCAGGTTACGGTGACGGTAACTTCGGTCCGTATGACCTAATCACAAGACAGGATATGGCTCTTATGACATATAAGGCTGCACAGGTAATGAATAAAGACCTTTCAGCTGTAAGAACAATGTCATTTGCTGACGCAGGCGCAATTTCAGCTTACGCAGCAGAAGCAGTTCAGACACTTGCAGATGCAAACATCATCAATGGTGTATCTGATACAGAATTCGCTCCTAAGGCTAATGCTACAAGAGCGCAGGCTGCTAAGATTCTTTACGATACATTTGTAAAGATTAACTAATCATAGCAATACAGAACAGTCCGAAAGGACTGTTCTTTTTTTGTGAAATTTGTTGTGAAGAAGTGAGATGATAGTATCACACATAACCTTTTGTGGGTGATTTTAATAATATTTATTGCAATTTGGTGATTTTTTTGTTATAATATACATATATAGCAAAGGGGGCATAAAAATGGTCAGCATAGGTAACGACTGGGACAATATCCTTGACGGTGAATTTGAAAAAGAATATTATTTAAAACTTCGTGCATTTCTTAAATCGGAATATTCATTACATAATATTCACCCTGATATGTATGACATTTTTAATGCACTGAAATGGACATCATATGCAGATACAAAAGTAGTTATATTTGGTCAGGACCCTTACCATGAGGTGGGTCAGGCTCACGGACTGGCATTTTCGGTGCAGAAAGGTGTAAAAATTCCTCCTTCGCTTCTTAATATGTATAAAGAACTTCAGAATGAGCTTGGTTTATATATACCCAATAACGGTTATTTGGAAAAATGGGCGCGTCAGGGAGTGTTACTTTTAAATTCCTCTCTTACTGTACGTGACGGAATGGCAAATTCACATAGAAACAGAGGATGGGAAATATTCACTGACCGTATTGTAGAACTTCTTAATAAACGGGAGGACCCTGTGATTTTTATGCTGTGGGGAAATAACGCGAAGGAGAAAATTAAGGTTATTACATCACCGCATCATAAAATTCTTACTGCGGCTCACCCAAGCCCGCTTTCTGCAAGTCGCGGATTTTTCGGCTGCGGTCACTTCAAAACTGCAAATCGTTTACTGGAAGTAATGGGAAAAAAGCCAATTGACTGGCAAATTGAAAATATTTAAAAAATGCTCGTTGAACAGAAAAAACTAATGAGAGAACTATGATTATGACAGTTTTTGGTATTACCGGCGGAAGCGGAAGCGGAAAGTCTTTGGTTTGCTCTATGCTGGCTTCACTCGGAGTTAAGATTATTGATACAGACGTTATTGCGCGTGAGGTTGTAAAAAAAGGCTCGGAATGTCTTAATGAGCTTATATCATATTTTGGAAATGATATATTGCTTGCCAATGGAGAACTGAACCGAAGGCAACTTGCATCAATTGCATTTTCCGATAAGGAAAAAACGGATATGCTTAGCAGAATAACTCATAAATATATTAAAGAGCGTACCTCTGAAATAATTAAGCGCGCTTCTGATAGCTTGATTGCCATTGATGGCGCAGTTATCATAGGCAGTAATATTGAAAATGAATGTGAGTTCATTGTTTCTGTTATTGCAGACAGAGCTATACGAATAAGACGCATAAAAGAACGTGATAATCTTACTGACAGTGAGGCAAACCGACGTCTTGACGCTCAGCCGGATGAGCATTTTTACAGGTCGCATTCAAAGTATATTATCAGCAATAACGGCTCGGAGCAAGAACTTTTTAAACAGGTAAAGTCTTTTTATAACGAAATAAGAGGGGTATAATTTTGAGTAAAATTTTTAAAGCTTTTTTGGCACTGGCAGCGATTGTAATCGCAATTTTAGGTGTCGCAGGCGGCATACAAACAAGCCAGCGGGTTAAATATCCCGTAGCTTATGCCGATTTCATTGTAAAATATTCAAACGAAAACGATTTAGACCCGTTTTTGGTTATGGCTGTAATTAAAGCGGAGAGCAATTTTGTTCCTGAGGCTCATTCGGGTATTGCAGGCGGTTTGATGCAGTTGACAGAAGAAACTGCCGCATGGAATGCAAACGATATGAAATACAGTGGTGACTATGATTACATGGACCCTGAAACTAATATCAGGTTCGGTTGTCATTATCTTCGCCATTTAATAGATATTTACGGCAATATTGACACAGTTCTTGCCGCATATAACGGCGGAATGGGAAATGTGGACAGTTGGCTTAAAAATCCCGATTACAGTGATGACGGTACATCTCTGAAATATATCCCGTTCCCGGAAACAAGAAATTATGTTATAAGAGTTAACGAGAATTGGGAACATTATAAAAATATGGTTGAATAAACAGAAAGGTTTGGTGATTTATATGTCATTAGTTATTACAATAGGAAGGCAGTTCGGAAGCGGCGGACGTGATGTTGGAGAAAAGGTTGCGGAATATTTCAATATACCGTTTTATGATAAGGAACTTGTTGAAATGGCGGCTCAAAAAAGTAATTTAAGTCAGGAAGCCTTGCGCGAGGTTGATGAACATGCAACTAATAGTTTCCTCTATTCACTTGCAAGCGGAAATTATTCAATGCGTGGTATCAATGCCCCGATTTATTATGAAATGCCTATAAATGATAAGCTGTTTATTGCACAGGCTGAGATAATTAAAGAGGTTGCAAAAAAAGGTTCATGTGTAATTGTCGGCAGATGCGCGGACTATGTTCTTGACGGCGAAGGCATTGATTTGATGAATGTATTTATTTACGGCGGAATAGATTACAGAGCAAAGCGCGTTATGTCTGCTCTTGACATTACGCAGTCAAAGGCACGTGATAAGGTTATTAAAACCGACAAACAGCGCCGTACCTACTATGATTATTATACAAGCAGGGACTGGGGAGTTATGTCTAACTATGACTTGTGTGTAAATGCTGAGAAGTTTGGTATTGAAGGCGCAGCATCACTTATCATTAACAGCGCTAAATCAAAGCTTAGATAGGGGTTGTTGCAGTTGTTGTTTTTAGATATTCTTAATGCCATAGTTTTTGGCGTTGTTCAGGGAATTACCGAATGGCTTCCGATAAGCAGTACCGGACATATGATTTTACTTGACCAGTTTCTTGCTTTGACATCAGACAGGGCATTTCGTGATTTGTTTTTGGTTGTAATACAATTCGGTTCGATTTTAGCTGTGGTTACGTTGTATTTTCATAAGCTTAACCCGTTTTCACCGAAAAAAACACCATCCCAAAAACGCGGCACATGGACAATGTGGTTTAAAGTTCTGGCAGGCTGTGTGCCGGCGGCAGTTATAGGCTTGCTATTTGATGATTTGATTATGTCAAAAACATATAATTGGTATGTAGTTGCGGCAATGCTGATTATTTACGGAATTTTATTTATCATAATAGAAAACAGAAATAAGGCTCCTAAAATCAAAACTATTGATGAAATGTCATATAAAATGGCGGCGCTTATCGGAATATTTCAGGTGCTTGCCATGATACCCGGTACTTCGCGAAGCGGAGCTACAATTCTGGGTGCGGTATTGATTGGCGCAAGCAGAAATGTTGCAGCGGAATTTTCGTTTTTTCTTGCCGTACCTGTAATGCTCGGTGCAAGCGCGTTGGAAATACTAAAGTATTTTATGGAATACGGCATGTTCAGCGGCGGACAGTGGATAACGCTGTTGACAGGAATGGTAACGGCATATATTGTTTCAATATTTGCGATTAAATTCCTTATGGATTACATCAGAAAGCATGATTTTAAGGTATTCGGATATTACAGAATTATACTTGGTGTGATAGTGATATTGTATTTTGCACTGTCACACGCGCAGATAGTCGGATAAAATTAAATACAGCGGTACATCTGTACCACTGTATTTTTTTGCATTATTATAAAAGTGCGTTACATTCTTTACAATATATTTTCTAATTTCATTTCGTAATTTTTTGGCAGGTGGTCAAACAGAAAATCAAGCACACGACAGTTTGACAGCGCGTCTGTTTTTTCTCCGCCATCAATGTATTCCACAAGCTCAGAAATGTTCATTTCTATTTTATCAATCTCTTCATGGTTGCCTGTTGCTTCGAGAATGGCGCGGTGAGAATCAAGGTAATCGTTCAATTCTTTTGCGGAAGATGACGCCTTGCTGTAATTCTCGGCGGTGAGCGCTTCGATAATGACTTTGTTGATGTCGCTCAGCTCCTCAGATACGTTTTCTATATGGTTTGTGTATGCTATACTGCCAATAAGAATAAGTATGGCTATAACACCGGATATTATAACACCCTTCATTTCATGGCTCTCTCCTTTAACTGGATAAATAATTCGTTTTCTGCATCAAGAGATGCTATAAATACGTCTTTTATTCTTTTTATGTTGCGTTTTGTCATCTCTTTTTCAAACCATTCAAGACTTTTTCCCGAACGCTCAAGCTCGTGCTTGTCCAGCACACCGTCGGAAACAATGGTGCAGGGCAGTCCGTCATGACGTAAATTTGTGAGTTTTAAATCCTCAGTTGTAGCCGTACGCGCACTGTCTTTGGGTATTACACTAAGCTTGCCGCTGGTTTCAATTACCGCAACCTGTACATCAGATACATCGTGACAGCCGTTAAGCCTTAATTCCTCAAGTAAATCATTTATATTAAATCTCAGCTTTTTTAGTTCGCGTTCATCAATATGACCGTTGTATATAATAATGCTTGCTTCGCCGCTTAAAAGCTTACGCATATGTTTGCTTTTCAGACTTAAATATGACATCATGACCTCTGCAATGAGCAGTGTCATTACCGGCAGTATACCTGAGAGAAGAGGTATATCAATAGCCTGCATGGGTACTGAAGCAAGGTCAGAAATCATTATTGCAACAACCAGTTCCGACGGCTGTAATTCCCCGAGCTGACGTTTTCCCATTATACGCATAGCGATAATTACCATAATATATAAAATCAGAGTTCTCAGTACAAGTATAAGCATATTATCCCTCCGTTTTTTGATGTACATATTATTTCACAGCCTATAATTTTTATGTATTGCTTTACTTTCACAAACTAAAGTGATATAATGTTAAAGAGGTGAAAATTATGTATGAATTGTATCAGGTTGGAGCAGACAGCTTTTATTTACAGGCTCCTGCAAAGATAGGAATTTTTCGTCTGAATGAAACAGATGTGTGTTTAATAGACAGCGGCAATGACAAAAATGCAGGACGTAAAGTAAGACAAATTCTGGACGGTAACGGCTGGCAGTTAACCTCGATTTACAATACACATTCAAATGCCGACCACATAGGCGGCAACAGATATTTGCAGCAGCAGACAAACTGCCGGATATATGCGCCGGATATTGAGCGTGATTTTATAAATCATCCTATTCTGGAGCCTGCTTTTCTATACGGTGGTTTTCCCTGCGGCGATTTAAGACATAAATTTTTACTGGCGCAGGAAAGCAGAGCCATGCTGCTTACAGACAATTGCCTGCCTGAAGGATTAAGTTCAATAAAGCTTGCCGGACATTTTTTTGATATGGCAGGATACAGGACAAAAGATGATGTGGTATATTTGGCAGATTGTTTGTCAAGCAGGGAAACACTTGATAAGTATCAAATAGGCTTTATTTATGATGTTGGTGAATACCTGAATACGCTTGAACATGTTAAAACAATGACGGCGAAGATGTTTGTACCTGCTCATGCCGAACCGACAGACGATATATCGGAGCTTGCTCAGATGAATATTGATAAAGTTCTTGAAATTGCGGATAAAATACTTAATATATGTAAAACGCCCGTGACCTTCGAAAAATTATTGCAAAGACTGTTTGATGATTATGAACTACGGATGAATTTTGAACAGTATGTACTGGTAGGGAGTACGGTTCGTTCGTATCTTTCGTATTTGAGGGATACGGAACGTATGGATATACAGTTTTATAATAATGAAATGTTATGGCAAAGTAAGGAGAATGCTTGATGAAAGAAATTAACGATAAAAGTATGGACGTGTTGTTTAATGCGGTATTGCAGTTACAGAACAAGGAGGAATGTACAAAATTTTTTGCTGACCTTTGTACTATTTCAGAGCTTAAATCCATGAGCCAGCGTATGGAAGTTGCGCTTATGCTGCGCGCTAAGAGTGTGTATACGGATATTGCCTCAAAGACAGGTGCCTCAACCGCTACAATAAGCAGAGTGAACCGCTGTATAAACTACGGGGCGGGGGGATATAATTTAATACTTGACCGAATGGAGAAGGAGAAGATATGAATACCTATTCAGATATGGCACAGGTATATGATGAGCTTATGCATAAGGATATAAATTATGAAGCATGGGCGGACTATATAGAAAATCTCTTTGACCGTTATGATGTAAATCCAAAGCTTGTATGCGATTTGGCATGCGGTACGGGCAATATGACAATACCTCTTGCGCGTCGCGGTTATGATATGACAGGTGTAGATATTTCTGAGGAAATGCTCAATATAGCCCGTGACAAATCTGATGGACTTGATATATTGTTTCTGAACCAGAATATAACCCGTCTTGACCTGTACGGCACAATGGGCGCATTTATATGTATGATTGACGGTCTTAATTATGTCTTGCCGGCTAAAGGACTTTTTGAGCTTTTCAGACGTATTAAAACCTGTTTTATAGATGAAGGCGGATTGTTCATTTTTGACATAAGCACAGAATATAAGCTGAAGAATATTATCGGCTCAAATACGTTTATTCACTGCGGAAAAGATATTTTTTACTCGTGGCAGAACAGATATTTTGAGAAAAAAAGGCTTTCAGATATGTTTCTTACCTTTTTTGTTAAGGACGGCAGTAAATATTCAAGGTTTGAAGAAAGGCATTTACAGCGCGCGCACAGTGAAAACGAACTGAAAACACTGCTGAAAAAAGCGGGATTTACAATGATTGATACATATGACGCGCTGACGTTTGCAAAACCGCGAAACGACAGTGAACGTATAGTGTTTGTGTGTCGTTAAAACAGTGAAAATTATAGGTTTTTACTTGATTTTTATGCCGTTTTGTGGTAAAATAATAAAGATTGAAAAGATAAGTATTTAATTAAACTTAGGAGGAAATTATGGCAAAGAAGTCTGAGGATTTAAAGCTGGATATGGAGGCAATTGAAAATCAGCATATTGTTAATGTTGACCTCAACAGCGAAATGAAAAAGGCATATATTTCTTACGCGATGAGCGTTATCATAAGCCGCGCACTTCCTGATGTGCGCGACGGTATGAAGCCTGTTCACAGACGTATATTATATGATATGTACGAAGCAAATCTGCTTTACGAAAACGATTTTAAGAAGTCTGCGGCTACGGTCGGTGACGTGCTTGGTAAATATCATCCGCACGGTGACGCGTCCGTATATGATGCAATGGTTCGTATGGCGCAGGATTTCTCGCTTCGTTATCCGCTTGTACAGGGTAAGGGTAACTTCGGAAGCGTTGACGGCGACCCGCCTGCGGCTTACCGTTATACTGAGGCTAAGATGTCGCAGATATCTTCGCTTATGCTTACGGATATTGAAAAGGATACTGTTGAATTTGTACCGAACTATGACGATAAATTAAAGGAACCCGATGTGCTTCCGTCACGTTTCCCAAATCTTTTGGTAAACGGTTCGTCAGGTATTGCGGTAGGTATGGCAACAAATATTCCGCCGCATAATCTTACGGAAGTGGTTGACGGAATAATAGCCGTTATTGACGACCCTATGATTACTACCGAAGAGCTTATGACGTATATTCAGGGTCCCGACTTCCCGACAGGCGGAGTTATCATGGGCAAAAGTGGTATACGAAGCGCATATACAACAGGACGCGGCAGGATTATTCTGAGAGCTAAGGCGGAGATTGAGGAATATAACGGCAGACACAGAATTATTGTTTCGGAAATTCCGTATCAGGTAAACAAGGCTAAGCTTGAAAAGCATATAAATGAACTGGTACGCGACGGAAAGATTGACGGTATTTCATCAACCCGTGATGAGTCCACAGAGGTAATCCGACTTGTGATTGACTTAAAACGTGATGCCAATCCGAATGTGGTTTTAAATAATCTTTATAAATTCACTCAGATGCAGGACACCTTCGGCGTTATTCTTATTGCCCTTGTGGACAAAGAGCCTAAGGTGCTTACGCTCAGAGAAATGATTGACTATTATATTGCGCATCAGGAGGACGTTATAACAAGACGTACCAAATTTGAGCTTCAGAAGGCGCTCGACCGCGCTCATATATTAGAAGGCTATAAGATTGTCATAGATAATGTTGACGAGGTTATACGTATTATACGCGCGGCAAAAAATATACCTGATGCGAAGGCGGCATTAAGCGAACGCTTTGGACTTTCCGATGCGCAGGCTGATGCGATTGTAAAAATGCAGCTCGGACGTCTGTCTGGTATGGAGCGCGAAAAGATTGAAGAAGAATATGCTGAAGTTACGGCTAAAATTGCCGATTACAGAGATATTCTTGAAAACGAGAGCCGTGTTCTTGATATAGTTAAGACGGACCTTACAAAGGTAAAGGAAAAGTACGGTGATGAAAGAAGAACGGAAATATCGATGGTTACAAATGAAATTGATATTGACGACCTTATTGACGAAGAAGACATTGTTGTAACAATGACGCATAACGGTTATACTAAGCGTCAGCCTGTTGACACATATAAATCACAGCGCAGAGGCGGACGCGGCATCTCGGGTATGACAACGCGTGAAGAAGATTTTGTGGAGCATCTGTTTACCACAACAACGCATCATACGCTGCTGTTCTTTACCACAAGAGGTATTGTTTATAAGCTTAAAGGCTATCAGATACCTGAAGCGTCAAGGCAGGCAAAGGGAATGGCTATTGTTAACCTTCTTCCGATTGAGCCTGATGAAAAGGTTACGGCAATGATTGCAATTAAGGATTTTGAGGATGGCAAGCATCTGACGTTTGTTACGCGCAACGGTGTTGTCAAAAAGACACCTCTTATGGATTATTCAAAAATCCGTAACGGAGGATTGCGCGCAATAAATATTGATGAGGATGATGAGCTTATCCGGGTTAAACTGACAGACGACAGTCAGGACCTTATTTTGGGTACGCATAACGGCTATGCAATACGGTTTAATGTCGGCGAGGTTCGTCAGACCGGACGTACAACGCGCGGTGTAAAGGGCATTGACCTGCGTGACGGCGATTATGTTATAGGCGCGTCAACCGCGCTTCCAGAAACGCAGCTTCTGACCGTTACGGAAAACGGCTACGGCAAAAAGACGCCGCTTGATGAATATCGTATACAGTCGCGCGGCGGTAAAGGTATATTCACATATAAAATTACTGAAAAAACCGGTAAGCTTGCCGGTATGAAGACTGTTACTGACGAGGATGATATTATTCTTATTACTTCAGACGGCGTTATTATAAGAATGCATACAGACGAGATTTCGTCTTACAGCCGTCAGACACAGGGCGTAAGAGTGATGAAGCTTGCCGAAGGCGTAAATGTGGTAAGTGTTGCGCGTACAGAACATGAAGATGAAGCTGATGACAGCGAGCTTGAAACAGAAGGAGAGGCTGAATAATTATGAAAAAATCAATTAGTGTTATATCTGTTATTTTATCTTTGACGATGCTTTTAACATCGTGTAAACAGGCTGATGAAAAGCCGGCTGCGCCGACCCCTGACCCTGAACTGGTTAAAAGTACAATAAATGCAACAATATCGCTGGAAGACGGTGATGAAATAGTACTTGAACTTTATCCCGACCTTGCTCCGGAAACAGTTGAAAACTTTGTTGAGCTTGCTGAGGACGGATTCTATGACGGAACAATTTTCCACAGGGTTATAGAAGATTTTATGATACAGGGCGGCGGTTATGATGAGAATTTAAAAGAACAGAAAACCTCGTCAATTAAGGGTGAATTTGCCGATAACGGTTTTGAGAATACGCTCTCGCATACAAGAGGTGTTATAAGTATGGCACGTACATCACAGAATATGGACAGCGCATCAAGCCAGTTCTTTATAGTACAGCAGGATTCACCGCATCTTGACGGTAAATATGCTGCTTTTGGCCGCGTTACTGAAGGTATGGAGATTGTAGATGATATTGCCTCCGTAAAGACAGGTACAGTAGCCTCATCAGGCATGGAGGATGTGCCTGTATCGCCGATTGTTATTGAAACAATAACGATAGGTTCAGATACGGCAGGCTCAAAAAAGAGCAGTAAGTCATCAAAGCCGACAATGAAGCCTTTGGAAGATGATAATGAGGATAGGGACGAAAGCAGTCCGAAACCGACATCTAAAGCGTCATCAAAGCCGGAGGATGATGAGAATGACGATATTGATGAGGATGAAATCAAGTCAATGCTCTTTTAATAACGGGATTTGATTTTGTGAAAGGGGCTTGGATAATATGAATATAGAAATTGAAATGGAAAACGGCGGCGTCATAAAAGCGGAACTGTATCCAGATATTGCGCCGATTACAGTTGAAAATTTTGCGAAACTTATTGATGACAAATTCTTTGACGGACTTATATTTCACCGCGTAATTCCCGGTTTTATGATACAGGGCGGCGGTTATGATGAGGAAGGCAATCAGAAGGAAACAGAGAGTATAAAGGGTGAGTTTGATAAAAATGGAGTTCCCAATCCGTTGAAGCATACGCGCGGAGTAATGAGTATGGCGCGTACAATGTTTCCTAACAGCGCGTCAAGCCAGTTCTTTATTATGCATGATGACGCACCGCATCTTGACGGTCAGTATGCGGCATTCGGCAAGGTTACAGAAGGTATGGAAGTAGTTGATGAAATCGCCGAAACGCAGACAGATATGCAAGATAAACCTATTGATAATCAGGTTATAAAAACAATTCGTTTTGTATAAAAAATTAAACCACCTGCTTTGCAGGTGGTTTTTTAGCATTGTAAATTATTCTGTTATGTAAATTCTTGTTCTGAATGGAATAGTATTTGCAATCCAGTTTATATCCTGAGGGTGCAGACGCACACAGCCGTGTGAAATGTTCACTCCTACACGACCGTCATATTCTCCGCCGCCGTAATAGAGCAGGGTGGAGTGAAGCGCGTAGCCGTTATGGAAACGGAGTACAGGTCCTACATAATAACCGTCATAATTCCATTGTGTGCGTTCTATGTACTCAAATTGTCCTGTGATAGTCGGTGTATTCCATGCGCCGAGCGCACACGGGAATTCTTTGAGTAAATTCCAGCGGTACTGCGCACCTTCGTAGACGCGTACCTTATATTCGTGCTTGGAAACCCATACAAGATAGTTTGTGCGGCTTCCTATACCGTCGCGGTTAACAGGTGTGCGGTTTCTGAATTCCTGTATAATAGGCGATTCGCCTATTAAAATATCCATGTATGAACCGTAGTCCGCAACCTCTACAAGTGACTCGAAGGCTTCGGCCAGCGTTCTCATTGGTACGAACAGAGCGCCTTCCATATATACTGTTTCATGAGGCGCGTTTACTCCTACACCAAGAATTGTTGCGTAGATATTATTTGCGTAAAAGACAACTTCGCTTTCTCCGATTGAGCAGGAAACACTGTCATTTTCCTGATTATAATTTACGTTAAGACCCATAGCTTCGCCTATTGCGCGTACAGGAATCATAGCTATGCCGTCTTTAATTCTTGCGTGAGGGGTAAGGTCTGTGAGCCATTTTCCGCCTGCATATACGCGTATGTCTTTGTCGTAATGAGGGTTTCCTGCAAGAACAGCGCCATTGCATTGGGTATATTTACCTTCATCGTTTATATATCCGTATGTAGTCACTTCAAGCTCATCGCCTGCCTCTACATAAACTCCTGTTTCCTTGTTTTTAAGTGAACGAAGCCCCGACACAAGCTTTACTTTGAATTTTTCGCCCATGCGATATTCGGGAACATCGAAAGTCATAGTAACATATGGTGTGTCCCAACCCACGTATCTGTGACCTTTTGCCAGAAGCTCACCTTTGTCGCTGTACAATTCCACTTCGGCATTGTTAGGTATTATATGCTTTTGCGGCGTCACGTCAATTGTCAAAACGAATTGCTCTGATAATTCCTCAGGAGAGGGTGATGCTGTCGGTGAAGCAGAAGGAGAAACAGACGGTGAAACTCCGGGTGAAATACTCGGCGAAATTTCGGGTGAAGCTTCGGGCGATACCGAAGGCAACGCTGTCGCTTCAGCAGACGGTGCCGATGTAATGTCGGGTGACGGTGATGGAGCTGCAAAGGCACAGACTCCGTTTGCCAATAAAAAAGCCGTAATCAGAACGGCGGAAAATTTTTTCATTACAAGTCCTCCTTAGAAGTAGTTACTATAATAATCATACCATATAAGGATATCAAAGTCAATAAATCTGATTGACTATACTGTTTTTTTGAGGTATAATTTTATGGAAAGTCTGAATAAAATTGCATAATGTTCTGTTTTCAGGCATGAACTGACAAAGAGGGAGAAAAGGTATGGAATTTGGAGTCATTGCGTTTTTGTCTACGCTTATAGGGGCTATTGTCGGTGTGGGAGGGGGGCTTATAATACGTCCCATGCTTGGATTTTTTGATGTTGCGAAAGGACTTGCCTCATTTTCGTCGGCGGCATGCGTTTTTTGTATGGGTATAGTAAGTCTTGCAACAACTGTTCATAAGGGGGCAAAGATACAGCTTCGTGAAACCGTAGTGCTTGCAGCGGGCAGTATATGCGGCGCATTCATAGGCGGAGCGTGTATAAAGCTTGTAAGCGGAGAATTTATAAAAATAGGTTATATATTTGCGATGGTATTTGTTCTTGTATGTATGGCGGCAAGAAAACACATGCCGAGAATAAAATTAAAAAATCCTCTGCTTCAATTCTTTACGGGAATTGCAACGGGAGGATTGTCAGGCTTTTTCGGTATAGGCGGAGGACCGTTTCAGATGACGGCATTGCTTGTTCTGTTTGATTTGGAGCCTAAAGAGGCGGCGGTGCAGAGCATATTTATAACTGTACTTACAACAATAAGCTCGCTTATTCAGTATGCAGTAAGCGGCTACTGGGATTTTTCACTTGCGCTGTATATGATACCTATGGCGGTACTCGGCGGTTTTACAGGCGGACTTTTAAACAGAAAGTTTAATAATAAATGTGTGTCCGTACTGTTTAATGTCACTGTAATTTTTATAATACTTATGCAGTTGTATTCGGTATTCCTGAGTTAATCAGTTTTCACGCAGGAACAATCGTTCAATATCTGTACATTTACCGTTATTTTCGTCAATATCGAAAATACAGCCGCAGAACTGACCTTTGTTATTTGATATTTCGAATTTTTGCGGCATACCGTCAATAAAGCGCTGAATAATACCTGCCGGTTCGCGTCCGAGTACGGAAAGCTGAGGACCTGTCATACCCAAATCGGAAATATAGCCTGTGCCTTTCGGGAGTATCAGCTCGTCAGCTGTCTGCACATGCGTATGAGTTCCGAAAATGACAGATACCTTGCCGTCAAGATAAAATGACATTGCAAGTTTTTCGCTTGTCGCTTCCGCATGAAAATCAACTATGATGATATCGGTCTGCTGTTTCAATTTTTCTGTTTCGCGGTCAATTGCTTCAAACGGTGAATTGTTGGGAGTAAGGAAGGTTGTGCCGATTATATTTATTACACCGATTTTTATGCCGTTCTTTGCGGTAAATATAAGGCTTCCTTTTCCCGGACAGGAGGAAGCGTAATTTGCCGGACGTATTACATTGCCTTCCTTGCGCATAATAGCGGATATTTCGCGGCAGTCCCATGTGTGGTTGCCCATTGTGACAATATCAATTCCGGCTCTCATAAGCTCGTTATAGGCATTTCGCGCCATGCCTCTGCCATGAGTGGCATTTTCGCCATTTGCAATTACAACATCTATATTTTTTTTGTATTTCAGTTCATCTACATATCTGAACAGCATTTCTCGTCCTACGCGGCTTACTACGTCGCCGATGCATAATATTTTCATAGAAATATCCTTTCTGGCTTTATTCATAAATAAAACAAAAAAGGGGCATTACAGAACGGGTAGAAGCTAAACGGCAAACGGCTTGTACAGTGCCTTTATCGCAAAGTATCAAAGACCGAACCCGTTTACGCTCTGTAACAGCCCCCAATTTTCATTTTCGAAAGCTTATTTTGCGTAATCAACAGCTCTTGTTTCGCGTATCAGACTGACTTTAATCTGACCGGGATACTCAAGCTCGCTTTCTATGCGTTTAACAATGTCTTTTGCAACCATAATCATGCTGTCGTCGGATACTACTTCCGGTTTTATCATAATTCTGATTTCACGTCCTGCCTGAATAGCAAAGGACTTATCAACACCGTTGAAATCATTGGCGATTTCTTCAAGTTTTTGTAAACGCTTGATGTAAGTTTCGAGATTTTCGCGTCTGGCTCCCGGACGCGCTGCGGAAATTGCGTCTGCTGCCTGTACAAGTGAAGCTACAAGCGTCTGTGCTTCAACATCTCCATGATGTGCCATAATAGCGTGTACAACTTCTTTGTTTTCACGATACTTCTTAGCAATATCTGCGCCGATAGTAACATGTGAGCCTTCAACTTCATGGTCAACCGCTTTGCCGATGTCGTGCAGAAGTCCTGCGCGTTTTGCCGTAGCAACATCAACACCCAGTTCACCGGCCATAACGCCTGCAAGATGAGAAACCTCAATACTGTGCTTTAAAACGTTCTGACCATAACTTGTTCTGAATTTAAGCTTACCGAGCAGTTTAATAAGTTCAGGGTGAAGTCCATGCACACCTGTTTCAAAGGTGGCGCTTTCGCCCTCCTGCTTGATAATGGCCTCAACCTCTTTACGAGATTTTTCTACTGTTTCCTCAATACGTGCCGGATGTATACGTCCGTCAACGATAAGCTTCTCAAGCGCAAGGCGCGCTACTTCGCGTCTTATCGGGTCAAAGCTTGAAACTATAACTGCCTCAGGAGTATCGTCTATGATTAAGTCAACACCTGTAAGAGTTTCAAGAGTGCGTATATTTCGTCCCTCACGTCCGATTATACGTCCCTTCATTTCATCGCTCGGAAGATTTACAACAGAAACGGTAGTTTCGGCAACGTGGTCAGCGGCAACCTTCTGAATTGACAAAGCAACAATGTTCTTTGCATTCTTTTCCGCGTTTTCCTTTGCCTCTTGCTCAATTTCTTTAACCATAATGGCTGCTTCGTGTCTTGTCTGATTTTCAATGTCCTTTAAGAGGATTGTTTTTGCTTCCTCTGCGGTAAGACCTGAAATCTTCTCAATAAGAGCCATTTGTTCTTTTTTTATTTCTGCTATTTCCTGTTCCTTTGAGTCAAGAGCCTTCAGTTTTTGATTATATGACTGCTCTTTTTTCTCTAAATTATCTGCCTTTTTGTCCAGGTTTTCTTCTTTCTGGTTGATTCTGCGTTCTTGGCGGCTAAGCTCGCTCCTGCGTTCTTTGATTTCCGCATCAAGAGCGGCGCGGAGTTTTTGATTTTCCTCTTTTGCCTCTAAAAGCAGTTCGCGTTTTTTCGCATTAGCGCTTTTTTCCGCATCCTCAACTATGGACTTTGCCTTTTCTTCGGCACTGCCGAATTCAGCTTCAGCAATTTTCTTTCTGTGTGCGACACCTGTTCTGAAGCCGACGATGACACACACGATACATAAGATGATTGCGGCAATAATAACCGCAATTAAAATTATTGGATTATCCATCAGTAACACCCCCATAAATAAATTCTCCAAAACTTTAAATGGGGGACTTTCTTAAAATGACTGCTCTCTATAAATACATCAGGCTTTTAGCCTTACCCCTTGTGTACATAATCTTACAATGTACCGCTGCGGTATGTAATCATACGGAGCAGAATATTTTAAGACGGCTCCATTTTAAGTATTGGGATTACATATAAAATATCTTATTTACAGAAAACTTTACTTTTAAAGAATATCAAGCACTTTTATTTTATACTATTTTTATAGTTCTGTCAAGGTATTATTGTTAATGTTACAGTATATATATATTTATGAAATATTTTTTTAATGAAAAAGAGAGAATAAAACTCTCTTATTTTGTAAAAATATAAATGTTTTTGTTATTTTGCACAAAAAAATGATGAAAATTTAGCTACATATGGTCTTTACTGACAAAATAAAGTGTGGTATAATTAGGATTATAATAGAAATGCAGGCAAATTTATGCCTGTGTCAGAAATGGGAGGGGACGGTATGACAGAAGAAAAAACTTGGGCGGATATAAGCCGCTTTCAGACATATTTGTTTAATTCGGGTGATAATTTTAAGTCATATGAGATGCTCGGCGCGCATAAAATAAAACTTGGAAATAAGACAGGCTGGAGATTTGCAGTATGGGCGCCTAATGCCGTAAGCGTAAGAGTGGTAGGCGATTTTAACGCATGGAACGGATATGACAAGGTGCTTGAAAGGATAGAAACAAGCGGTGTATGGTATGGCTTCTTTACTGATTTAAAGGAGGGTATGCTATACAAGTATGCAATTGAAGCACGTGACGGTGAAACCTATTATAAGGCTGACCCGTTTGCATTCAAAAGCGAACTTCGTCCTGGTACGGCATCTGTACTTAAGGATATTTCGGGATATAAGTGGAGTGACAAGTCGTGGCTCAATTCAAGAGTAAAAGAGAGTACCATGCAAAAACCGATAAATATCTATGAAATGAACATAGGCTCGTGGAGAATACATGAGGACGGAAGCTTCTATACTTATCGTGAGCTTGCGGACGAGCTGGTACCGTATATTAAGGATATGGGGTACACACATATTGAAATGATGCCTGTTACGGAGTATCCGTATGACGGCTCGTGGGGGTATCAGGTTACGGGATTTTTCTCGGCAACAACGCGTTATGGTGAAAGCGAGGATTTAAAATATCTTGTTGACCAGTGTCATAAAAATGGTATAGGGGTTATAATGGATTGGGTTCCGGCTCATTTCCCCCGTGATGCGCACGGACTTCGTATGTTTGACGGCACGCCGGTATACGAGTATGCAGACCCGCGTATGGGTGAACATAAGGACTGGGGGACAATGGTTTTTGACTATTCAAAGAGTGAGGTCATTTCATTCCTCACATCCTCAGCATATTTCTGGGCTGACGAATATCATATTGACGGAATACGCGTTGATGCGGTATCATCTATGCTTTACCGTGATTATTCGCGTAATGACGGGGAGTGGATACCCAATCAGTACGGCGGAAACGGCAATCTTGAGGCTGTCGACTTTTTGAAGAAGCTCAATAAAATACTTGGAACGGAATTTCCCAACTTTATGATGATAGCGGAGGAGAGTACGGCATGGCCGCTTGTAACTGCTCCGCCTGAAAATGACGGTTTGGGCTTTAATTACAAGTGGAATATGGGCTGGATGAATGATACGCTCCGATATATGTCAATGGACCCGTATTTCAGGAAGGACAATCATGGCTTGCTTACTTTCGTTATGATGTATGCGTACAGTGAGAATTTCATTCTGCCTCTGTCGCATGATGAAGTAGTACATGGAAAGCACTCGCTTATTGATAAAATGTACGGCGATTATGAAGATAAATTCAATGCGTATAAGACGCTTTTGGGTTACTATATGACAATGCCGGGCAAGAAGCTTTTGTTTATGGGCGGTGAATTCGGACAATTCCTTGAATGGCGGTATGATGACCAGCTTGAATGGAATTTGCTTGATATTGATAAGCATAAAAAACTGCATAAATATGTGAAGGAGCTTAATCATTTTTATCTTGAAAATAAGGCTCTGTGGGAATATGAAGGAAGCTGGGACGGTTTCAGGTGGGTAAATGAAGCCGACAGTGAAAATTCGGTTCTTTCGTATATAAGACGCGGTAAGCATACAGCGGATAACGTGGTTGTGGTTGCAAACTTTACACCTGTTGACCGACCGATTTATAAAATTGGCGTTCCCGTAGCAGGTGATTATGAGGTTGTGTTCCATTCCAATGCTGAAAAATACGGCGGTACAAAGCGTATTACAAAGAAAACATATAAGGCAAAGCCTATGCAGTATTCCGATATGATGTATACAATGGAGATTTCTGTGGACGGAAACTCAGTAATGTTTATAAAGCGCAAGGCGGCGAAGAAAAAGGCAGATAAGAAAGCGCCTGCAAAAAAGACATCTGCAAAGAAAACTGTGGAGAAAAAGACAAGTAAGAAATAACCGATGGTATCGGTATAAAATATAAGTAAATAATACAGGGAGATGATTTTATGGTATCAAAGGATTGCGTTGCAATGATACTTGCGGGCGGACAGGGTTCAAGACTCGGCGCGCTTACAAAAAATGTTGCAAAGCCGGCAGTTCCGTTTGGCGGCAAATACAGAATAATAGATTTTCCGCTGTCGAACTGCGTTCATTCCGGTATAGATACTGTGGGAGTTCTTACACAGTATCAGCCGTTAGAGCTTAACAGATATATAGGTAACGGTAACCCGTGGGACCTTGACAGAAGTCACGGCGGTGCGTATGTGCTGCCTCCGTATCAGAGCGCTAAAACAGGCGAGTGGTACAAGGGTACGGCAAATGCTATTTATCAGAATTTAAGTTTCCTTGAGGGATTTAAGCCTTCGCATGTTCTGATTTTGTCAGGTGACCACATTTATAAAATGCACTATGGCGAAATGCTGAAGGCTCACAAGGAATCGGGCGCGGCTGCAACTATTGCGGTTATGCCTGTGCCTTGGGAGGAGGCAAGCCGTTTCGGAATTATGAATGTTGATGATAATGGTATTATAACGGAATTTGAAGAAAAACCGTCAGAGCCTAAGAGTAATCTTGCATCAATGGGTATTTATATTTTCCGTTATGATGTACTTAAAAAATATCTTGAGGACGATGAGCGTGACCCTAATTCAGCTAATGATTTCGGCAAAAATATTATTCCTACAATGCTTAATAACGGTGAAAAGATGGTTTCATTCAGATTTGAGGGTTATTGGAAGGATGTCGGAACAATTCAGAGTCTTTGGGAAGCAAATATGGACCTTGTTGATGAACCTCCTAAGTTTATGCTCAATGACAGACGTTGGAGCATTTATTCAAGAAATATGGCGCTTGCGCCTCACTATGTCGGCATAAATGCTAAAATAACAAACTCGACTGTAACAGAGGGCTGTTTTATTGACGGTGAAATTGACCATTCTGTAATATTCGGCGGCGTAGAGCTTGGTGAAGGAAGTATGGTTAAAGATTCTGTAATCATGCCCGGCGCTAAAATCGGAAAGAATGTGACGATTGAAAAGTCTGTTATCGGTACCGATGCAATTATAGGAGATGGAGCGAAGATAGGCGTTAATGCTTCGGATGACAATAAATATGCGTCAAAGCTGTGTACACAAGACCTTGTACTTGTCGAAGGCGGCGCAGAGGTTAAGCCCGGCGAGGATATTTATAAGGGCAGCATGGTAGAAGCGTAGGAAAGGAGAGGAAGCCAATGAGAAGAGATACTATGGGCATTATTCTGACCAATAACGACAGAATACCGCCTATTACGGATATAAGAGCAAACAGCGCATTGCCTATCGCGGGCAGATACAGAATAATAGATTTTGTTTTATCTAATATGGCAAATGCAGGTATTACCAATATCGGAGTTGCAACCGAGTCTAACTATTCTTCGCTTATGGACCATATAAAGTCAGGTAAGCCGTGGGATTTGGACAGAAAGAACTGGGGACTGAGCGTGCTGCCGCCAAGCCTTGAAAAAATGACTTACGGAGCAATTAAGGGCAATATTGATATGCTTGCAGGCATAAGCGATTTCATTCAGAGAAGCCAGCAGACATATGTGGTATTGTCGCTCGGAAACAGTATTTATAATGTTGATTTTGCGGATGTTGTAAATGAGCATATTGAAAGACAGGCGGATATTACGATTTTATATAAGGATATGCGCGGTTCGGAGGAAAAGGAACTTTCAAGATTTACAATGCTGGAGCTTGATGACGAAAAGCGTGTTACAGATATTGAGGTACAGCCGTATTATCCGAAGACACATACTGCAAGTATGGACGTTTATGTTATGGAAAAGGCTCTGCTTGAAAGTATAGTTGATGAATGCAGCGCGCGCGGCGATAGGGATTTTGTCAAGGACGCGCTTGTAAAAAAGATGCAGGGACTTCGTATTTACGGTTATGAGCATACAGGATATACGGATAAAATCGATTCACTTAAGTCATATTATAAAAATAATATGAATTTCCTTGATAAGGATATAAGACGTGAACTGTTCAATCCTGAAAATCCGATATATACAAAAACAAAGGACCAGTCGCCGACAAAGTACGGCGCAGAGGCTGTTGTACAAAACAGCTTTATATCTGACGGTTGTACAATTGAAGGAACGGTTATCAACTGTATTCTGTCGCGCGGAGTTAAAGTCGAAAAGGGCGCGGTTATAAAAAATTCTATTATAATGCAGGACTCCATTATTGAGGAGGACGTTGATTTAAGTCATGTTGTATTTGATAAGGAAGTTTATATAACAAAGGGACGAAAACTTATAGGACAGGAAAGTTATCCGCTGGCAATTTCAAAAGGCACAAGAATTTGATTGGAAATACATAATAGGACTGCCCGTTTAACAGGGCAGCCCTGTTGAATTTATATGTAATTTAATCATAAATCTTGACAAAGAAATTGAAAAAGTATAATATTTAAGGAGAGGAATTACTATGAAGGTATTATTTGCCACCTCAGAAGCCGCGCCGTTTGTAAAAACGGGCGGACTCGGCGATGTTGCAGGCTCGCTGCCGTCTACGCTTCGTGAAAAAGGCGTTGACGCGCGCGTTATTCTGCCTTTGTATAACTGTATACCGCAGGAATACAAGGATAAAATGAAATATATTGACCATATTTATATTGATATGGCATGGAGAAAGCAGTATGCGGGAGTTTTTGAACTTGAGCATAACGGATGTATTTATTATTTTGTTGATAATAAATTCTACTTTAACGGTGACAAGCCCTATGACTATATTCATCTCGATTGCGAGAAGTTTATATTCTTTTCAAAGGCAGTACTGTCGCTTTTGCCGACGCTTGATTTCAGACCTGACGTAATTAACTGCAACGACTGGCAGACAGGTCCTGTTCCCGTATTCCTTGATACTTTTCAGGATAACCCTTTTTATCGCGGAATTAAGACTATTATGACTATTCATAATCTGAAATTTCAGGGAAGATGGGATTTCAAGAAGATTAAGGACGCAATGGGTATAAGCGACTACTATTTTACGCCCGACAAGCTTGAATTTTACAGGGACGCAAACCTGTTAAAGGGCGGAATGGTATATGCAAATAAGATTACCACCGTAAGCTCGACATATGCCGGAGAGATTACAACTGAGGAATACGGCGAGGGACTTCACAGTCTTCTTAATGCAAGACGTGATGACCTTGTCGGTATAGTGAACGGTATTTCATATACTGACTGGAATCCTCAGACAGACAAGTCGATTTACACGAATTATACGGCAAAGACTGTTCATACAAAGAAACTTGAAAACAAGCTTAAGCTTCAGGCTGAACTGGGACTGCCTGTTGACCCGAACAAAATGATGGTTGGTATTGTTTCCCGTCTTACAGACCAGAAGGGCTTTGACCTTGTGGCATATAAGATTGAGGAACTTTGCGCAGGCGGTTTGCAGGTTGTGGTGCTTGGAACAGGTGATGAGAAATATGAGAATTTATTCAGACATTATGCATGGAAGTATCCTGACAGACTGTCTGCTCAGATTTATTTCTCAAATGAGATGTCGCACAAGATTTATGCCGCGTCAGATGCATTTCTGATGCCGTCTAGGTTTGAACCCTGCGGCTTGTCGCAGCTTATAAGTCTTCGGTACGGAACCGTTCCGATTGTTCGTGAAACAGGCGGTTTAAAGGATACCGTAATGCCGTATAATGAATATACGGGCGAGGGTACGGGCTTCTCGTTTGCAAACTATAATGCGGACGAAATGATGAATATTATCTGGTATGCTATGAATATTTATTATGACAGAAAAGACGAATGGAATAACATAATAGATAATGGCATGGCGGTGGATTATTCATGGAATGTATCAGCAGATAAATATATTGACCTGTATAAAAATGTTACCGGAATATACGAGGATTTAAAGCCGGCAGTAAAAAAAAGCACTTCTAAAAAAAAGACAGTAAAGAAGGCTGAGCCTAAAAAGAATACCTTTGAGGACAGTTTAAAAACCGACGCTGATGCTGCTGCCGACAAGGCTGCTCAAAATGCTAAAGAGCCTGAGATAATTAAAATTGATAATCCTTTCGGTGATGACGTAAAGACGGTGAAAAAACCGGCTGCAAAGAAGACAGCGGCTAAAAAAACTGCTTCAAAGACGACTTCGTCAAAGACAGCAGCCGCTAAAAAAACAACAGCTAAAAAGCCTTCCGCATCGAAAAAAGATGTAAAGGCAGACAAGGGGTAAGCTCTTGTATATAGAAAATAAAAGGGGAGTAAAAAATATGGCACAAGCTAAAACATCAAAGCTTACGGCTTCTGAGGAAGCACTGAAAAAAGAAATTATAGGCAAAGTAAACAGACACTTCGGTAAAGTAATGGAGGAAGCTACTCCGCATATGGTCTATACGGCGTGCGCGCTTACTGTAAGAGATAAAATTATGGAGCAGTGGGCAAAATCTCATCAGACTGTAAAAAAAATGGGCGCAAAAAAGCTGTATTATCTGTCATTCGAATTTCTGATGGGCAGACTTTTATGCACAAATATTTTAAATCTGCTGCAGACTGACACATATCAGCATGTTTTGGAGGATTTGGGTTATTCGCTTCCTGAGATTGCAGAGCTGGAAAATGATGCGGGACTCGGCAACGGCGGACTTGGCAGACTTGCCGCTTGCTTTATAGACTCGCTTACGACAATGGATTTACCTGCTTACGGCTGTACAATTCGTTATGAGTACGGTCTTTTCAGACAGAAAATTGTTGACGGCTATCAGACAGAATTACCAGACTCATGGCTTGATCATGGTAACGCGTGGGAAATTGCAAGACCTGAGGAAACGGTTGAAGTAAAATTCGGCGGCGAGGTCTATACTGATTGGGTAGACGGAAAATTTGTCTGCAACTATAATAATTCGCATACAATTTTAGCTATGCCGTATGACGTTCCGCTGTGCGGTTATAAATCAAAAATAGTTAATAAGCTTAGATTATGGAGTTCAAAATCTCCTGACCATCTTGATATGAAGGCATTCAATCAGGGTGATTATGTACGCGCTATTGAAGAAAAGGAGCTTGCTGAGGTTATTTCAAAGGTGCTTTATCCTGAGGATAATCATACAGAGGGTAAGGAGTTAAGACTGAAACAGCAATATTTCCTTGTATCAGCTACATTGCAGTGGATTTTGAAGGAATTTGAAGAAAGAAACGGTCAGGATTGGTCAAAAATCCCTGAAAAGGTAGTTATCCATATAAATGATACCCACCCGACAATGGCAATTCCGGAAATGATGCGTCTTCTGATGGACGAAAGAGGACTTGGTTGGGAAGAGGCATGGGATATTGTTACACATACTTTTGCCTATACAAATCATACTGTAATGAGCGAGGCTCTTGAAAAATGGCCGCTTGATATGTTCAGAAAAATTCTTCCGCGTCTTTACATGATAGTGGAGGAAATGAACAGACGTCTTATGGAACAGCTTGAAAGAGTATATCCGGGTGACCATGCAAAGCATAAGTATATGGCTATAATTTCCGATAATCAGGTATTTATGGCTAATATGTGTCTTGCAAGCTGTTTTGCTGTAAACGGTGTTTCAAAGCTTCATACAGATATTTTGAAAAAGGATATTTTTGCTGATTATTATAACATGAATAACAGTGAATTTTACGCTATTACAAATGGTATTACTTTCAGACGCTGGATTGCAAACTGTAATCCTGCCCTGACGGAGCTTATATCATCAAAAATAGGCAATGAATGGATTAAGGATGCAAAGCATCTTGATAAGCTTAAAAAGTATGCGAAGGATAAGGAATTCAAGAAGCAGTTTGCAGAAATTAAGCATCAGAATAAAGTTAATCTTGCAGAATATATTAAAGAGCATAACGGAATTGAGGTTGACCCTGATTCTATATTTGATGTGCAGTGTAAGCGACTGCATGAGTATAAGCGTCAGATGATGAATGTGCTTCATATACTGGCTGAGTATAACCGTCTGTTGGAAGACAGTGCATATCTTGAAAAATATTATCCGAAAACATATATTTTCGGCGCCAAGGCTGCTCCGGGATATACGAGAGCGAAGCTTATAATTAAGCTTATCAATTCAATCGGTGAAATGATAAATAACGACACGCGAATTAAAGATAAGATTAAGGTTGTATTTATCGAAAACTATGGTGTTTCAATAGCTGAAAAGCTTATAATTGCGGCTGATATTTCAGAGCAGATTTCAACAGCTGGCAAGGAAGCTTCGGGAACAGGTAATATGAAGTTTATGCTGAACGGAGCTGTTACAATAGGTACGCTTGATGGCGCTAATGTTGAAATGCTTGAGCAGGTGGGTGAGGATAATATTTATATCTTCGGATTGAAAGCTGACGAGGTTGCCGCAAGAGTTAAGTTTGCGGGCGCTGACGAGGTGAAGGATATTTATTCGTCAAATACAGCCCTTCGCCGCGCTCTTGAGCAGCTTATTGACGGAACGATTGTACCTGAGCATCAGATGTTCCGCGACCTTTACCAGACTCTTCTGTTTGGTGATTACGGTTTCCCAGATACTTATATGGTTATCAGGGACTTTGAGGAATATATGAAGACTCAGGAGCAGATGTCGATTGATTATCAGAATAGGGATAAATGGATTGAGATGGCAATAATGAACACTGCAAGCGCAGGCTTCTTCTCAAGTGACAGAACAATCGGAAATTATAACGATAATATTTGGCATTTAAAGCCTATTAAATAAGAATAATGCAAAAACAAACAAGACACTTTTCGTGTCTTGTTTGCGGTATTATTGCTTTATAAGGGGATAGATTATGGTTATTGAGCATAACTCAAGAGAAAAATTTTATAGAAGACCGTTTGGGGCGGTTAAGTGCGGCACAGAGGTCAGATTTCGTGTCAGCGCCGCAGGAATAGGTATTCCGAATGCGGTGCGGCTTGTATATATGCGTGATGGCGAAGAGGAACAACGGGTAAACATGGCATATCTGTTCAATCAGGCAGATGACTGTATTTATTCCGTTAAGGTCAAAATGCCTGAAAAGGCAGGACTGGTATGGTATTACTTTGAATTTGCTACTGACAGGGGTATGGTTTATTACGGCAACAACTCGAAAAATCTCGGCGGTTTGGGTGAAATGAGCTTTAATCCGCCTTCAAATTCATTTCAGATAACCGTTTACGAAGCTGATTACAAAACACCCGACTGGTTTAAAACTGGTATTGCGTATCAGATTTTTGTTGACCGTTTTTATAACGGAAACGAGGACGGTTCATTTTTGGGCGACAGAACCGATATTATAAAAAGAAAATGGAACGAACAGCCGTTTTATAAGGCGGAACAGTTCGGCGGCGAATATAAGGCAAATGACTTTTTCGGCGGTAATCTTAAAGGAGTAATAAAGAAGCTTCCGTACTTAAAGGATTTAGGAATATCTGTAATATATCTAAATCCGATTTTTAAAGCATATTCAAATCATAAATATGATACGGGCGATTATGAAACTATCGACCCGATGTTCGGTGATGAAGAAACATTTAAGGAGCTTTGCAATAAAGCGAGAGATATGGGTATACGTATAATTCTGGACGGTGTATTTAATCACACGGGCAGTAACAGCCGTTATTTTAATAAAAACGGTGAATATGACAGTGTAGGCGCGTATCAATCGCAGGATTCTCCGTATTATACTTGGTTCAGGTTTATGGACTGGCCTGATATATATGAATCGTGGTGGGGTATGACAACCCTGCCGCAGATTGAGGAGCATAGCGAGGAATGTAGGAACTATCTGCTGTCGGATAAGAATGCGATTGTAAAACGCTGGATAAGGGACGGCGCGTCCGGCTGGCGGCTTGATGTGGTTGATGAGCTGCCGGGATTTTTTGTAAAAGAACTCAGAAAAGGCGTTAAGAGTGAAAATGAGGATGCTGTTATAATAGGCGAGGTATGGGAAGACGCTTCAAATAAAAGTGCCTACGGTGAGCGCCGGGAATATTTTTTGGGAAAAGAGCTTGATTCTGTTATGAATTATCCCATGCGTCTTGCGCTTATTGACGCAGCAAGCGGCAAAATTGACGCTGCCGAATTTGATGACCGTCTTATGAGTATTAAGGAAAATTACCCTGCGCCTGCATATTATTCGCTCCTGAATATGGTTACAAGCCATGATGTTGAGCGTATTATGACTATTATGGGAGATGCGCCTTCACGTCATGATGTATCAAAGGATTATCAGGCGGGATTTACTCTGGACGGATATGCGCTGGAGCTTGCAAAGGAACGCGCTACGCTCGTTTTGGGACTGCAAATGACCCTGCCGGGTGTGCCTTGTATATTCTACGGTGACGAAATCGGAATGCAGGGCTATGGTGACCCGTTCTGCCGTCAGACATTCCCATGGGATAAAATTGATGAAATAGATACTGACGGACGTGTACGAGAGAGATATAAGAATATGATTGCTCTGAGAAAACGCTCTAAGGCATTTTCTTTGGGTGAATTTGAATGCGTGCATAAAATCGGTCATGTATACGGATTTATAAGATACTATGATGATGAAAAGTACGTTGTCATAGTCAATATGGGTACAACTGAGGAATATGTTCGTATAGACGTTGCAAGATACGGAATACACAAGATGGTATGCGTAACTAAAGAGGTTGAAACAAAAGAGGCAGGCGATGGAATTTATTATGTTGATATGCCGCGTTTGTGGATAAAGGTATATAAGGCGGAATAGCTGTGATGAGTAACAAATTTTCGGATTATCTGCTCGTGTCGGATATGGACGCGACGCTTTTAACCAATAAACATAAAATATCGGATAAGAATTGTGAGGCGGTAAATTTCTTTGTATCGCATGGGGGAAGGTTTACTGTTGCAACAGGCAGAATGAATAATGGCGTGCGTGAACATATGGACCGGATAAGAATAAATGCGCCTGCCATTCTGCATAACGGCGCGCAGATTTATGACTTTGAAAATGAAAAGGCGCTCAGCGAGAAATTTATTGAGGAAGACAGAAAAGCGGCAATAAAGCGTGTGTATGAGGATATGCCTGAGCTTGGACTGGAGATTTACAGCAACGAAACAATTTATGTGTATCGTGAATGTGATGAAACAAAACGCTTTAAGAATCGCAAATATACTAATGTAGTATACGGTGTTCCCGACGAGGTCTGGAAGCAGTCATGGATAAAATGTCTTTTAATCGGTGAAAAAAAACTGCTTGATTGTTATGAGCCTGTTTATCGCCGTGATTATGACAGCGGATATGCGGTAAGAAGCGGAAAAAAGTATCTTGATATTGTATCGGGTGAAGCATCAAAGGGAATTGCCATTGCTGAACTGAAAAAACTTATCGGAGCGAAAAAGGTTATAGCTGTCGGTGATAATATGAATGATATATCCATGCTTCAGGCGGCGGATATTTCGTTTGCGGTGGAAAATGCGGAAAAGCGCGTAAAGGAAACAGCAGATTTTTTGGCGCCGTCCAATAATGATGACGCGATAGATTATATAATCGGTGAGTTAAATAAAGGAACACTGTAAAGTGTTCCTTTTAAATTATATACGGTTTTGTTACGGACAGCGGTTCCGAACCCAACGAGCGTAAAAGCTGCATACCTGCTTCACGCGCATCGATGACTGCTGTTTTTACGGCTGAAGCTTCGCCCGTAAAAATAATTATAACTTCATTGGAATGACTTGTACCGCTGTCCGGACGAAGAGTTTTTACAAGCTCAATCCCAGCCGATTTCATAGCAATATCGGCAATAACCATACCTATCGGAGCGGGCGATGCGCATACAAAGCCGAACGGCTTGCCTGTCGGCACTTCGAATGCCATATTTATCGCATCGCCGCTCCGTGCGCTGTATTGAAATTCCATATGCCCTGCTTCACTTATGTAAATCTCGCCTGCGTTTATATCAATATTATGAAGGGCGATTTCTACTGCGCGTCTGGCATTGTCAGGAGTTTCACTGCCTATTATAATGAAATTGCCGTGACCACCCCAGCCCTTCGTGTCACGCGGTATTTCTATTGAAATAACCTCTGATGAGGTTGCCTTGACAGCATCGTCAACCGCCTGTATCTGAGCGCCTGCGCCTGTACGGGAGCCGATAAGACCGATTGAATGAAATTTGTCAGGGATATTCATATGTTTTCTTAGTTCGACGTCGACATTTGCAATTACAAGTCCGATGGTATCGCATACGGCAGCGCCTACAAATTGCGTAAGACTGCATTTTCCGAACATATCATTTTTCATGCTATCCCCTCCGTTCTTTTTATACAGTATACCATTTTTTTATACGGTTTGCAACTTTTTTCGCAATATATATTTACCGAAAATGATTTTTGTGGTACAATATATAAAGAAAGAAGGTATAGCAATGTATAACGTAAAATCAATGAATGCAGATGAATTTATCAATGATGATGAGATTAAAAGCGCTCTTCAATATGCAGACGAAAACAAGAATAATAAAGAGCTTATAAAATCTCTTATAAACCGCGCGCGTGACTGTAAGGGACTTACTCATCGTGAAGCATCGGTATTGCTTGCGTGTGAGGACAGTGAGCTAAACAAAAAAATGTACTCTCTGGCGCGTGAGATAAAGCAAAAAATTTATGGCAATAGAATTGTTATGTTCGCGCCGCTGTATTTATCGAATTACTGTATAAACAGCTGTGTATATTGTCCGTATCATGTTAAGAACAAGACAATATGCCGTAAAAAACTTACTCAGGAGCAGGTAAGGGAGGAAACAATTGCGTTGCAGGATATGGGTCATAAGCGTCTTGCGCTTGAAGCAGGAGAGGACCCCGTTAACAATCCGCTTGAATATATTCTCGAATGTATAGACACGATTTACTCAATCAAACATAAAAACGGCGCAATCAGACGTGTGAATGTTAATATCGCCGCAACTACGGTTGAAAATTATAAGCGTCTGAAGGATGCAGGTATAGGAACATATATTCTGTTTCAGGAAACGTATAACAGGGAGCATTATGAGGAGCTGCATCCGGCAGGTCCCAAACATGATTACAGATATCATACCGAAGCTATGGACAGAGCAATGCAGGGCGGCATAGATGACGTGGGACTGGGTGTACTGTTTGGTCTTGACACGTATGCGTATGAACTTGCAGGTCTTTTAATGCATGCGGAACATCTTGAGGCAGTATTCGGAGTCGGACCGCATACAATAAGCGTACCGCGTATTTGTCCTGCCGATGATATTGACGTAAACGACTTTTCAAACGCAGTACCTGATGAGATATGGCATAAGCTTATTGCTATTATAAGAATTGCAGTGCCGTATACGGGTATGATTGTTTCAACGAGAGAAACTGCGAAAAACCGTGAACGCGCTTTAGAGCTTGGTATATCGCAGATAAGCGGCGCATCAAGCACGAGCGTCGGCGGTTATGTAAAGCCGGAAAGTGAAGAGGATAATACCGCGCAGTTTGACAGAAGCGACACGCGAACCCTTGACGAGGTTGTAAACTGGCTTCTTGAGCTTGGGTATATACCATCGTTCTGTACCGCTTGTTACCGTGAAGGAAGAACAGGCGACAGGTTTATGTCGCTTGCCAAAACAGGCGCGATACAAAACTGCTGTCAGCCGAACGCGCTTATGACATTGGAGGAATATCTCTGCGATTACGCATCTGATGAAACGCAGAAAAACGGCAGACGCGTTATAGAGAGCGAACTTGAAAAAATTCCAAATGATAATGTTAAGCGTATCGCAAAAGAAAATATAGAAAAAATTCAAAATGGTGAAAGAGATTTTAGATTTTAAAATACACTCTGATTATACAATAAATTACCACATACACAAAATTGCACAAAAAGCAACCGTTATATTACTGCAATATGACGGTGCTTTTTTTGTTATTCAATTGTTAAATATGGGTATATATAATATATGGATATAAATTCAGAACGGATAAAGCGAAGGAGGCTTTAATTATGAAAGAATATGCAATGGACGCAATACGGAATATCGCCGTTATGGGACATGGAAAATGCGGCAAAACAACACTTACGGAGGCAATGCTGTTTAATGCGAAGGCAGTTGACCGTATGGGTAAGGTTGCCGACGGAAATACTGTGACCGACTATGACGGTGAGGAAGTAAAAAGACAGTTCAGTATTTCCACTGCAATAGCGCCTGTCGAGTGGAAAGATATGAAATATAATATAATCGACACACCGGGATTTTTTGATTTTGCGGGCGGTGTAAAAGAGGGACTGCGCGCCGCAGATGCCGCGCTTGTGGTGCTTTCGGGACGAAGCGGAGTAAGCGTGGGTACTGAGCAGGTGTTCAGATACGCTAAACAAAAGGGCGTTCCTACCATGTTCTTCGTGAATAAAATTGACGATGACAGAGCTGACTATACAAAGACACTTGAGGAAATGAAGTCTGTTTTCGGTAAGTCGGTTACTCCGTTTGTATATCCTATTCAGGAGGACGGAGAATTTAAAGGCTTTGTTGATATAGTGGATATGACGGCGCGCCGTTATGACGGTATTTACAGAGTGGAAATCCCTGTGCCTGAGGGCATGGCGGATATTATTGAGCCTTTGCGCGATATGATAATGGAGGCTGTCGCCGAAACTGACGAGGCGCTTATGGTTAAATATTTCAACGGCGAGGAATTTACATTTGATGAGATAAAACAGGCTATCCGCACAGGTATCAAGGACGGAAGCATTTTCCCTGTTTACTGCGGAAGCGGTCAGGATAATATCGGTGTGCGTTCGCTTATGGATGGTATAGGCAAGTATCTGCCCGCTCCGTCGGAAATAGAGGAAATCGCAAGACAGGCAGATACAGGTGAACCGGTAGAGCTTGTACAGACAGCGGAGGAAACAACAGCAGCGGTTGTGTTTAAAACAATCGCAGACCCGTATGTAGGCAAGATGTCCCTGTTCCGCGTGTATTCGGGCGAGGTTAAGGGTGACAGTATGCTGTATAATCCCAATAAGGATGCAAACGAAAAGATTGGAAAAGTGTTTAACCTATGCGGTAAAAAACAGCTTGAAGCAAAATCAATTAAAGCAGGAGATATAGGCTGTACGGCAAAACTTGAGATTACAAAAACAGGTGATACTCTTTGTGAAAAAGGTAAAAATATTATTCTTACGGGAATAGAATTTCCTGCACCCGTACTGTCAATGGCAGTTAAGCCACAGCAGAAGGGTGACGAGGAAAAGATTATAGGCGGTCTTACGAAGCTTATGGAGGAGGACCCGACATTTACTGTCACCAACAATACAGAAACAAAGCAAACGCTTATAAACGGACAGGGCGAACAGCATATTGATGTTATAGTAAGCAAGCTTAAAAATAAATATGGCGTCAACGTTATATTGGAGGAGCCGGTTGTTCCGTATCGTGAAACAATAAAGGCCAAAGCGACAGTTGAAGGCAAGCATAAGAAACAGTCCGGAGGTCACGGTCAGTATGGTCATGTAAAGATAGAGTTTGAACCGGGTATTTCCGAAGAAATGATTTTTGAAGAAAAAGTATTCGGCGGAGCAGTGCCTAAAAATTATTTCCCGGCAGTTGAAAAGGGTCTGCGTGATTCCTGTCAGAAGGGAGTGCTGGCAGGCTATCCGGTTGTGAATTTGAAGGCTACCCTGCTTGACGGCTCATATCACCCTGTTGACTCTTCGGAAATGGCATTCAAGACAGCGGCGGCAATTGCGTATAAGGAGGGTTTAAAGCAGGCGAAACCCGTATTGCTTGAGCCTATCGGATATCTGAAGGTTTATATACCCGAAAGCATAATGGGAGATATTATAGGTGACATAAATAAGCGTCGAGGTCAGATTATGGGCATGGGTGAAAGCGATAAAGAAGGTCTTAACATGGTTGAGGCTGAAGTTCCGATGTCCGAGATGCACAAATATGCAACAGACCTGCGTTCTATGAGTCGCGGACGCGGCGTGTTTACTTTTGAGTTTACACGCTATGAACAGGCACCCGAAAATATAGCACAGAAAATTATTGCTGAGGCAAATGCTGAATAAATTTGCCGGCAATTAAAAAATATACAATTAACATTTTTGAAATATGTTTAGTTATTTTTACTAAAGAATAAAAACATTTTTTGTGAATTATACGACTAACATTTTATTTCAAAATGTGTTATCATATATATAACAAAAAAAGTGTAGTAATAAAAATGTGTACACTTCACAGCGGAAACAATCAGTTTTCCGTTTAATAAAACAGATGAGAGGGGACTACCGGTATGGCAGATTTACAACTTAAACACATTTACAAAAGATATGCAGGCGGTGTTACAGCCGTAAGCGACTTCACACTTGATATTGAGGATAAGGAATTTATTATCCTTGTAGGTCCTTCGGGATGCGGTAAGTCAACAACTTTAAGAATGGTTGCAGGACTTGAGGAAATCTCGGAAGGTGAGCTTTACATCGGCGGACGTCTTGTAAATGACGTTGCACCTAAGGACAGAGATATTGCAATGGTTTTCCAGAATTATGCGCTTTATCCGCATATGACTGTATTTGAGAATATGGCATTTGGTCTGAAGCTTAGAAAGACTCCGAAAGATGAGATTAAAAAGCGTGTTACCGAAGCTGCTAAAATTCTTGATATTGAGCATCTTCTTGACAGAAAGCCAAAGGCTTTGTCGGGAGGTCAAAGACAGCGTGTGGCAATGGGTCGTGCAATTGTACGTAATCCTAAGGTATTCCTTATGGATGAGCCTTTGTCAAACCTTGATGCTAAGCTGAGAGTGGCAATGAGAACAGAAATTAAAAAGCTTCATAACAAGCTCCAGACAACATTTATCTACGTTACTCATGACCAGACGGAAGCTATGACAATGGGTACAAGAATTGTTGTTATGAAGGACGGTATCATCCAACAGGTTGATACGCCGGCTAATCTTTATACAAAGCCTGTAAATGTATTCGTTGCAGGATTTATCGGTTCACCACAGATGAACTTTGTTACTGCTGTTCTTTCAAAGGAAGCTGACGGAGTATATGCGTCATTTGGTGACAACAAGATTAAAATTCCTGATGGTAAGGTTACACCTGAGCTTGACAGCTATTATGGTAAGGAAGTTGTTCTTGGTATCAGACCTGAGGATATTCATGATGATGAAGCATTCATTTCAAGTAAGCCTGATGCTGTATGTAACGCATACGTTGAGGTAACGGAAATGATGGGTGCTGAAACATATCTTTACTTGCAGGTTGCAGGCGAGCAGTTTACAGCAAGAGTTAATCAGCGTTCAACAGCTCAGACAGGTGATACAATCAAAGTTGCGTTTGAAACAAATAAGATTCATATCTTTGATAAGGAAACAGAGCTTGCAATTGTTCACTAATACTGAAAAAACTGAAAGACGCGGTGTATACCGCGTCTTTTTTTGCTTGCATAATGGTGATTTTGTGGTAAAATAGAATAGTAAGGGGTTGATAAAATGGAAAATCAATTTTCAAGAACAGAACTTCTGATTGGCGCTGAAGGTCTGAAACGTCTTAATAATGCTCATGTTGCAGTATTCGGTGTAGGAGGTGTAGGCGGATATGCGGTTGAAGCACTTGTAAGAAGCGGTATCGGTGAAATTGATATTTTTGATAATGATACAGTATCGCTTACTAATCTTAACCGTCAGATTATTGCAGCGGGTGATACAATAGGAAGATATAAAGTTGATGTAATGGCAGAACGTGCAAAAAGCATCAACCCTGACATTACGGTTAATGCATACAAATGTTTTTATATGCCCGATAATGCGGACGAGTTTGATTTTACTAAATATTCATATATAATAGATGCAGTGGATACGGTAACGGCAAAGCTTGAAATCATCGTACGCGCCAATGAAGCTAATGTACCTGTTATAAGTTGTATGGGTGCAGGGAATAAGCTTGACGCAACACGTTTTGAAGTGGCTGATATTTATGAAACGAGTGTTTGTCCGCTTGCCCGTACAATTCGCAGAGAGCTTAGAAAACGTAATATAAAAAAACTCAACGTTGTATATTCAAAGGAGGAAGCGTTGTCACCGTTAAAATCTGAAAATACTGAAGTAAAGGGAACAGCGGGACGCGCCGTACCGGGAAGCATGTCATATGTTCCTGCTGTTGCCGGACTTATAGCAGCAGGATATGTAATAAATCAAATTAGTTTGAATAATATTGGAGGAATATAAGTAATGAAAAATGATTTAATACGAATACTTTTTGTTTGTCATGGAAATATTTGCCGAAGCACAATGGCTGAATTTGTGATGAAGGATATGGTCAGAAAATGCGGCATGGAGGATAAGTTTTATATAGACTCTGCGGCAACAAGCACGGACGAAATAGGAAACGGAGTGCATCACGGTACCGTGAAAAAGCTTCGTGAGGTTGGTGTGCCTGTCGGAGACCACAGAGCAAGACAGATTACGGGAAAAGATTATGAGAAATATGATTACATCATAGGTATGGACAATCAGAATTTACGCAATATGCGCCGAATGCTTCCTTATGATGGTAAAGGCAAAATATGTCTTTTGCTTGATTTCACAGAAGCGCCGCGTGATATTGCCGACCCATGGTTTACCGGTGATTTTGACGCGACATATGATGATGTTCTTAAAGGGTGTGCTGCGCTGCTGGACAGACTTTTGGGAAAAAGATAAGGAGTATAGGTATGGGAATAAGCATAATACGCGGCGGAATAAGCTCAGGTAAAAGTGAGCTGTGCATGCGTCAGATAGAAAAAATACATAATGAAAATCCTGAGGCGCGCTGTATTATGATAGTGCCTGACCACTATTCCTATGAAACGGAACGTAAATTTGTAGAGAAATTTGGCGGAACAGGTCTTAATAATATTGACGTGCTTACTTTACGTAGAATGGCAATAAGCTGTCTGAGCGCAAAACAGTTAAATCATCTTACAGAATCCGGCAAGCAGATGCTTATTTTTAAGGCAGCAAATACTGCGAGAGAGGAAATAAAGGATATTGACGGTATGGATATGTCGCTTGTTACAGCCATGCAGAAGCAGGGTTTTCTTGACATTGCTTCATCTCTTATAAGTGAACTAAAACGTTATCTTATAACACCGGAAATTCTTATAAATCAAGCCGAGAATGTTGATGACAACCGTACTCTTAAAAATAAGCTTACAGTGCTTTCATCAGTATATGAAAAATACTGTTCTTATGTAGCAGAGTCTGAATGTACTGACAGTGACGACGATTTATATGCACTTGCAGAATGCATTAAGAGCGGTAATGAATTTAACAGTGATACATATGTATGGGTTAACCGTTTCGATAAATTTATGCCGCAGCAGGTTTGTGTTCTGAGAGCGCTTTTGGACAAGGGCGTACACATGACTGTAAGTGTATGCTGTCCTGAGACTGAGGATGAGAGTGAAAGAGAGCTGTACATACAGACTGAAAAAACAGTTGATTTGGTTATGCGGCTCGGTGATGAATACGGTTTTGAAGGTTCGGTAAATGCAGGCGAAGCGCTGTCGCATTTAAAAAATAAACCTGACCTTTATAAGCTTATGCGTTACTGGACGGAGGATTTTGTATACGAGAACGAGCCTAAAAACATATCATTGTTTCAGAGCCGCGATACTTACGGAGAAATAGAACGTACGGCATGCCGCATAGTTGACCTTGTCCGTGACGGAGATTACCGTTATCGTGATATTGCGATTTTATGCGGCGACGAGGAGGAATACCGTCATATAATTGAAGCAGTATTCGCGGAATACGAAATTCCATATTTTACAGACAGAAAAATAATTTTAAGCGACCATCCTATTGCAATGCAGTTACAGTCGTTAATCGGAATAATAGGAGAGGACTGGAGCTATGAGGCGGTGTTCAGGTATCTGCGTTCGGGCTTTATTTACAGACGTACAGAGAAGGGGAAATATGTATTTTTTAATCCGCTTGACCAGGAGGATATCGACGAGCTTGAAAACTTTGTTTTAAAATACGGAATACGCGGTAGGAGCAAATGGCTTTCGGACGATACGTGGAAACGGGAAAATGATATTATGGGAACAGCCTTTAATGATGAGAGTGAAACAGAGGTCAATGAACGGCTTGAAACGGTCAGACATGAAATAACCGCGCCGATAGCAAAGTTTACAGAAGCGGTAAAGGGAAAAAAGACGGCAGAGGAATTTGCAGCTGCGATATTCAGTTATCTTGAGGACATAAACTTATATCAGGGACTGAAATCGGATATAGCCGCATTTAAGAAAAACGGCGATGTAAACCGTGCAGAACAATTTACAAAGATATGGAACTTAATTCTTGACGTACTTAACCAGACAGTAACTGCGCTTGGTGATGATAAAATGACTTTAGACGAGTTTGGCGAATATATGAGCGTAGGACTTTCCAAGTGCGAAATCCGTACAATCCCTTCTGCTATTGACCAGGTATATGTGGGAAGCGTGGAAAGAAGCAGTCACTCAAATGTTAAGGTGATGTTTATTATCGGCGCGAAAAACGGCACGTTTCCGACAAGTATAAAAACAGAAGGTTTTTTGTCAAATAAGGATAGAAATACGCTCAGGGACAGCTATGGTATTGAAATTGCTCCCGATACAAAAAAGAAAATGGACGAGCAGTATTTTAAGGTATACAGAGCAATCGCGGCAGTAAGTGAAAAGCTGTATATGAGCTATTCAGTGCAGAATGAGAAGGGGGATAGTCAGAGCGCGTCGCATATGCTTATGGAAATACACCGTAAATTCCCTGAAATCAGGGTGACGGATAATTTACTTCCCGATGTAAATACAGATAAAATGTATCTTTCCTCGCCGAAGGCTACAATACACAAAATGCTTATAAATCTTTCCAAAAGGCATACGGGTATAAGAAATCCGCTTTGGGATATTGTCCGTGAATGGTACGAGGAAAATCAGGGTTGGAAACGTATTTTATCTCTGATGGACAGGGCGGATTATTATAACCGTCGCGGCATAATGCTTGACAGTGACATTGCCGCAATGCTTTACGAAGGTAAAATCACATACAGCGCGAGCAGAATAAACACCTTTGCCCGCTGTCCGTTTGAATACTTTTTAAAATACGGTCTTGACGCGCGCGAAAGAGAGGAATGGGAAGTAACTCCTGCGAATATGGGAAGCTACGCGCATCGTGTCATAAACGAGTTTTGTATTGCGGTTGAGGATGGGGCGAAAACAAATGAGGAAAAAATAAACGCATGGCGCGCCCTTACGGATACTAAGCGCACAGAAATTCTTGAAGGTATTATAAATACAGCCTGTGACAATATGACATCATCAAATGTGCGTGATAAGGAAAGAACGGCGGGTATATTAAGACGTATGGGGAAAACTGTTTCGGATGCGGCGGGACTGGTACAGAAAAGTCTGGCTTCAGGGAATTATGCTGAAAACGGAATGGAGTATGAATTTCAGCTTGACCTGAGCGACAGAGCATCAGTACGCGGAATTATAGACCGTCTTGATATTTGTACTGACGGTGATAAATCATATACGCGTATTATTGATTATAAAACGGGAAAAACGGAATTTAATATAGTCAATATTTTTAACGGCTATGACATGCAGATGGTAATTTATGCTCTTGCTGCTAAGCAGTTTTTGAGTGACAGCGGTAAAGATGCTGAAGTATCAGGAATTTATTACACAGCGGTAAAGAGTAAATACCGCGCTCTTACATCAAGGCTCACGGAGGATAATATACGTGAAAGAAATATCGGTGACCTGACACTTGACGGCGTTACCTTCGCTCCGGAAGATGAGGAGGGAAGAGCGCGCGTTATTTACAACATGGACAACGGATTTTTTCAAAATCGTGAAAGCGCGTTCACAAGAGTTAAAATGGATAAATCGGACGTGATTACGGGAGTAGGGACCTTTGATGAAATAAACGGTCTTATGGACTATGTAAGGGACACAATAACCGATATGGACAGCCGTACTCGAAACGGTGATATACAGCTTAATCCATATGTGTCAAACGGCATAAGCGCATGTACTTTTTGCAGCTACGGCAGTGTATGTAAATTTGATGCTGACAGAATAAACGAGCGTATTCCAGAGGGAAGCAGTGATGAAATTTGGGAAATGATGAAAAGCAGGGGAGTGACGAAACGTGGCTGATTGGACAGAAGCACAGGCAGAGGCAATATATGAGCCTTCCGGAGAAGGCAGCATACTTGTATCGGCGGCGGCGGGTTCGGGAAAAACCGCAGTGCTTGTCGAGCGTATCGCAAATATGATTTTAAACGGCGGCGTTTCAATAGACGAGCTTTTAATCGTAACCTTTACAGAAGCGGCTTCGGCTGAAATGAAGGAGCGTATAATATCGCGTATAAACGATGCGTATAAGGAAGCTGTGCGAACAGGAAATACGGGAAAAAGCAGGTATCTGAAAGAGCAGATGCGTCTTACTCCAAATGCGGATATAAATACGATTGACGCGTTTTGTCTTGGTGTTGTAAAGAATAATTTTCATATACTCGGTATAGATGCAGGTTTTGGAATTATGGATAAAAATGAGGGCGGAATACTTATGGACGATACAATGTCCGAGCTGTTTCTGTCGCTTTATATTGAGGGTGATGAGCGTTTTGTGCGCCTTGTAAATACATATGCTTCAAATCGTGACGACGAGGGCTTAAAAAGTGTTGTGCGGAAGGTGTATAATTTTTCGCAGTCATTTCCCGAACCTCAGAAATGGCGCAGGGAAAAGGCTAATATGTACAGCAGTGATATGACTGAAAGTATATGGCTGCGTGAGATTATTATGAGCGGTAAAAGAGAGTATATCGTAAAGCGATTTAAACCGGAATGGAATACGCTGCTTGAACAGATGACAAAGCAGGTGGAAATATCGTGCGGTGTAACCTTTGACAGCGAGCTTTTGCCTGAAGAAATACACGAGGCGGAAACTTACTGGGGTAAGGTATGGAAAAATGTATGCGCCTGCAAAAGAGCGTGCGATGTTTTGGAAACGGCTGATACATGGGATAAGCTTCACAGCTTTTATAAGACATATATTGAAAAGAAGTCATATCTCGGCATGGCGATGAATAAAATTCCGTCAGACAAGGAAGCGCAGGACGATATATGGCAGGAATATTATGACAGATATAATGAGCTTCGTGATTTCTTCCGCAATGAATGTATGAAGCTGCCTATGCAGGATAAGGATGGGTATAACGAGTATGTACATGGGGCAGAAATCAAGCAGGCGGTAGATGATATAGTATGGCTTACAGACAGATTTGACGAAAGCTTTACAGAGAAAAAGAGCCGGCGTAACGTCAAGTCTTTTTCGGATATTGAGCATCTTACTTATAAGCTGTTCAGCGAAAACGAAAATATACGCGGAGAATATTCAGAAAAGTACAGGGAAATACTTATAGATGAATTTCAGGATACAAACGGTTTGCAGGATGCTATATTCACATCAATTTCGCGGAGCGGCAAAAATATGTTTATGGTTGGTGACCTGAAGCAAAGTATTTACGGTTTTCGCGGAGGCGACCCGACAATATTCAAGCGTAAAAGCCGCAGTTATACCGAAAAAAGCAGCGACGGAAAGCTTATCAGATTATCTCAGAATTTCAGAAGCCGCCGTGAGGTTATAGAAAGCATCAATACATTGTTCGGAGCTGTTATGTCAGACGAGGTGGGAGATGTAATATATACTGACGGTGAGGAATTAAAGCGTGATAAAGACAGGGAGTGCTATACAGAAGTATCAGACCATCCGATGAATATGCAGACAGGCTATAATTCCGAGCTTTACCGCATTGCGGTGACAGACAGCGGCGATGAAATTACGGCAGAGAAAGCCGAAGCAGCATTCATAGCTGATAAGATTAACGAGCTTGTAAACAGTCATTATCAGGTTTATGACAGAAAAAAAGGTTACCGCGACATAGAATACCGTGATATTGTGATTTTGGTAAGAAGTATAAAAAGCTTCGGTTCTGTTATGAGCGATATGCTTGAAAAACGCGGAATATCCTCGTTTGTACAGAAGGAGGAATATTTTGAACGCCGTGAAATAAAGCTGATGCTTTCACTTATATCGCTTATAAACAATCATATGCAGGACATACCTCTTGCGGCTGTTATGCGTTCGCCGATAGGTAATTTCACAGATAACGAGCTTGCGCGCATTAAAATCGGCAGCCGTGCGGGTTCATTTTATAAAGCGGTTAAGAGCTATAAGGCAAGGGAAAGTCATATTTCCGACGAGGATAAGAAGCTTCAGACTAAATGCAGGCGATTTATAGGCGACCTTGACCGCTGGAGAGGGTATGTCAAGATGAAGTCTATTGCGGCGCTTATATGGACGCTGTATGAGGAAACAGGTTTTTATGACCTTATGGGCGCGTTGGAGGGCGGCGAGGAGGCTCAGGCAAATCTGAGGCTTCTTTATGAACGCGCGAAAAAATATGAAAATTCAGGCTTTAAGGGTATATTTAATTTTATCCGCTATATTGAGCGAATGGAAAACAGGAACGAGGATATAGCAGGCGCAAAGCTGGTTAATGAAAGCCATAATGTTGTAAGAATTATGACTATTCATAAGAGTAAGGGGCTTGAATTTCCTGTTGTATTTCTTGCTCGTACGACAAAGCGGTTTGTCTTTACAAATCCGCGTGATGAAAACAGAATAATGCTGCACAGAGAACTCGGAATTGGTATCGATTACTATAATTACGAGGATATGTACTGCAAGAAGCTTGTATTTAATGAATATATAAAGGAAGCGAATAAAAGAGAGTTTCTTTCTGAGGAAATGCGTCTTTTGTACGTTGCCGCTACACGCGCAAAGGAAAAGCTTATAGTAACCGCATCAAATGTCTATAAAGACGATGACGCTGTAAACGAGCAAATATCTGAGTGGCATGAACAGTATTATAATAAAAAGCTTATGGGACGCGTGAGCGAAAACGCGCGTTCGTATGCCGATTGGATAATACCTGCCGTAGAAAGCAGCGGTAAAGGGTGGAAGTGCTGTGATACAGTGATGTCATCTGTTGAATATGAGGAGGACAAAGAGGACGGGGAAAAGGAAATAGTTATTGAAAATCCTGATAAAATGCGTGAATATGTAAGGCAAATTCTTGAATTTGAATATGCATATCCTGAAAGCGGCGCAATTCCTGCAAAAACATCCGTAACCGCGATAAAGGAAATGGAGGACAGGGAAATGCCGCGTTCTGAGGACCCTGTGTATATGACACAGAAGCCGCAGTTTATGCGAACGGAAATGCTCGGTGCGCAGATAGGTACGGCGCATCATCAGGTAATGGCGTTTATAGATATAGACAGGCTTCGTGAAAGCGATGAAAATGATTATGCTGAAATTATCATGCAGGAAATTAAACGGATATCAGACGAAGGACAGCTTGAAGCGGCGGTTATGTCTGACAGTAAGGTAACGGAAACAATCTGCCGTAATGTATGCGCATTTTTTAAGAGCGATATGGGTAAGGCTGTGTTCAAGGCGAAGCGTATTTATCGTGAAAAACCGTTTGAAATCAGTATTTCAGCGCATGAATACGATGCTTCGCTGTCGGAGGCATATGACGGTGAAAAAATAATCGTGCAGGGAATTATCGACCTGTATTTTGAAGACAGCGCAGGCAATATAACGCTTGTGGATTATAAAACCGATTACTGCAAAACGCAGGAGGAACAGGCGGCGGTTGCGAAAAAATATGCCAGACAGCTTGAATTATACGGACAAGCTATGGAGAAAATATTGAAAAAATCGGTAAACAAGAAATATTTATATTTATTTTCCGCGCAGAGTGTGATAGAATTAGATTAACAATAAGTCAGAGGTGATATAGATGGCACAGTACGGGAATTTCAATGTGAACAAAAGAAGCAGAGGTAAAAAAATAGCGATAGCGGCGGCAATTATTGCTGCGGCGTTTGTTATTTTGATTTATATAATAGGTATATTTACGGGCGGCGGAAATGCCGAGCGGGTGTCGTCTGCGGTGGCGGAAAATGTACGTCTTAAAGAGCAGGTGAGTGAAATGAGCGAGCGTATAGCATTTTTGGAACAGGAAAACGAGGAGCTTGCCGCGCGTATCGCGCTTATGCCTACTCCCGCACCCACTGCCGAAGCTCCGCAGGAAACGGTACAGCCCACACCGACACAGAATGTCATGCCTCGCGGCGGAAGATAAATTGACTTGTAATTTTAAGCAAAATGTGGTAAAATATTATGTATAATTAAACTTTACAGAGAAAGGTTATGAAATACTATGAAAATAAGAATTGGAATTTTAGGCTATGGTAATCTCGGGCGCGGCATAGAATGCGCCGTTAAGCAAAATGATGATTTAGAGCTTGCAGCAGTGTTTACGCGCCGTAAACCCGATACCGTAAAAATACTTACTGAAGGTGTAGGCGTATATTCTGTAAGTAATGTGCCTGAATTTAAGGATAAAATTGACGTTATGATTTTATGCGGCGGAAGCGCTACTGACCTTCCCGAGCAGACGCCCGAATATGTAAAATACTTTAATGTAATAGACAGCTTTGATACACACGCGAATATTCCCAAGCACTTTAACGCAGTTGACGCGGCGGCAAAGGCAAGCGGCAATGTGGGTATTATTTCAGTCGGCTGGGATCCGGGCATGTTTTCGCTGAACCGTCTCTATGCCAATGCCATTCTGACAGACGGTGAGGATTATACATTTTGGGGCAAGGGTGTAAGTCAGGGACATTCGGACGCTATCCGCAGAATAGAAGGAGTTAAGGACGCAAGACAGTATACTGTACCTGTACCTTCAGCGCTTGACGCAGTAAGAAACGGAGAAAATCCTGCTCTTACCACACGCGATAAGCATACACGTGAGTGTTATGTGGTAGCGGAGGAGGGAGCAGACCTCGACATAATAGAAAACGAAATCAAGACAATGCCGAACTACTTTGCCGATTATGATACAACTGTACATTTTATTTCGGAAGAGGAGCTTCAAAAGAACCACAGCGGTATTCCTCACGGCGGTTTTGTTATACGCTGCGGAAAGACAGGCAAGAACGGCGAAAACAAACATATTATAGAATATAGTCTGAAGCTTGATTCAAATCCTGAGTTTACATCATCAGTGCTTGTTGCGTATGCAAGAGCCGCATACAGAATGAGCCAAGAAGGACAGAGCGGCTGTAAGACAGTATTTGATGTTGCGCCTGCATATCTGTGCCGTGAAAGCGGCGAGGAGCTTCGCAGACACTTGCTGTAATCCGATTTTAAGAAAGGATGGAGTGTTATGGCGGACAATAACCGCAAGAGCAAAAGATTAAAAGATTTAGAATATAATGTATATAAGGCAAATTCTGAGGATACTAATATAAATTTTAATAATAACAGCGGTTGCATGACATTATTGGCAGGTCTTGTAATAACAATCCTTGTATGTGTTGTAATAATGGGTGCTATGCAGATAGGCAGAAATGGTCCTGCGCTTACCTGCGCAGCACAGGGATGCAGTAACAGAGTGAAAACGGGCAGTAAATACTGCTGGCTTCACAGCGCAAACAGTACAAAAACACGCAGACCATCTTCCTCATCGGGAGGTTCGGTGTTTGACAAAGGAACGGTTGAAACGCCCAGTCCCGAAAATTACAAGAAACGTAAAATATATTCGGGTGTCGGCGAGGATAATCAGACAGACAGTAAATCTGACAGCATGAACAAATCCAATGGAAAGGGGTCGTATAATGGAGGACAGAACGGAGCTATTGGTCAATAAATTATTGCGGAGTTATGATAAGTATGACAATATCTGCCGTATTGACGCGGAAAGCATGCTTTCCAAGAATACGCTTATTGAGATTGTCGAGGAGATACGCAAGATTTTGTTTCCCGGTTTTTTTGATAACAGTCAGGGCAGAAGTGAATATATAAAATTTCTTGTAGGAGAAAGGCTGGAGTTTATACAGTATAATCTGCAAAAACAAATTGCAAAAACATTGGGAAGTCAGGACTTGTGCAGTAATTGCCGGCAGTCTGCAATCAATGCAAAAGCTGAGGATATTGTATACCGTTTTCTTGAGCGTCTTGACGTTATACGCGAATATTTACATACGGATATAGAAGCGGCATATGACGGCGACCCTGCCGCATACAGTACGGATGAGATAATATTTTCATATCCGGGAGTGTTTGCGATTACGGTATACAGAATTGCGCATGAGCTTTGGCTTCTTGGCGTTCCGATGATACCTCGTATTATGACCGAGTACGCGCATAGCGTGACGGGAATAGATATTCATCCGGGCGCCGAAATCGGGAAATATTTCTTTATAGATCATGGCACAGGCATTGTTATCGGTGAAACTACGGTTATCGGCGATAATGTAAAGATTTATCAGGGAGTAACACTCGGCGCGCTTTCAACCCGTAAGGGTCAGGAATTAAAGGGAGTTAAACGCCATCCGACAATAGGCGATAATGTCACGATTTATTCGGGTACTACAATTCTCGGCGGCGATACGGTAATCGGAAACGATGCAACAATAGGCGGTAATGCGTTTATAGTAAGCTCGGTATCTGAGGGAATGAAAGTAAGTGTGAAAAATCCTGAGCTTCAGTTCACGCGCGGAAATTCATCTGAAATATAAAAGAATAAAGACTGTCCTGAAAAAGGGCAGTCTTTTTATCAAAAAAACCAAATTTTTTAAAACTCCATTGTAAGACCGACATGCAGCTTGTGTATAATACCGCCCAGTTCAGCCTGTAAGATGTCATAAGCCCTTTGTCCCGTACAATGACCGGTGCATAAGTAGCCGACATTTGTTTCGCGTATTTTACCGGCAAATTCCCGTATTTCATTTTCGCTTTTATTGAAAAGATGAAAACCACCAATAAGCGCATATACATGCTTGTCGGGGAATGCGGAACTGACCTCGCGGATTATCGTGCTTGCGCCTCCGTGAGAACAGCTGTTGAAAATCACAAGACCTTTTTCGGTGTCAAATACCAGAGTTTGTTCATGGGAAAAACTGTCGGGAAGCCACTTTCCGTCTGTTTTAACGTACATTTTTTCACGCAATCCGATACTGTCAAGTCCGTCGGTTGTATGAGGAATAAGATATACGCCGTCACAAAGCATGTATTTGCCGTCTATAAAAACAATTCTGTCACTGTATTTTTTTAATGTGCCTTTGGAAATACCTATGTATTTATGAAAGATAAATTTTTTGCGGTAACAGTTTTCATCTGCGGTCTTTTGAAGATAAAACTTTGCCCTGCTGTTTTTCTCAAAAAAGTATTGCATTCCGTTTGCGTGGTCGCTGTGCGCATGGGATAAAACTGCCATATCAATATCGTCAAGGTTAATGCCGAAGGCTTCGGCATTGCGTGCAAACAATGCAGAGGCGCCTGTGTCGAGAAGTATTTTTTTGTCATTGTATTCAATATATACACACAATCCCCATTCGCCGCTGACATTTCCGTCGGAAATATTGTCTACTATAATTTTTGCCTTCATGGTTTATCCTCCTGAATGATTTGTCTTTAAATCAAATTATATACTTTTAATCGCTTTTTTGTCAAGCTGTATTTACAAACAATAAATTATGTGTTATAATAATCGTGCAACACAAATCTGAATATTGGACATTTTATCATGTAAGTATGTTTTTTGTTTGTCAAAAATACATGCTCTATTTCGCATACTTGCATGAGTGTCGAGATTTGTGTTGCAACAAATTGAGCAATGTGTTTTTTATGCGTTGCTCAGGCAGCGCATTTTTTAATGCGCAGAAACAAAAGAAAGGAGAATAATAAAAATGAAGGAAAATAAAACAAGTCCGGAGCATGCAAGATACGTGATGAGATGGGCAGGTATTCATCATAAGTATTGGAGGACAATTTGTACTCCAAATGACGAGTTTGTTCCGGAGGACATGAGAATGACACCGGATGTAATGAAAAGGCTTATTCAGCATTTTCATAAGAAGTCAATGGATGAGCTTATTATTGTAATGCTTACTGTTCATCGCAATGAACCGTTTGTAAGTGATTTATTGTCAAAACTGTCAAATCGTATGATTAGTCAGCTTTGGAATAATGAAAGTGAAACCGTCATAGAAAGAATAGTCAGTTACTTATAAACAAAAAAGCTGCTGTAAATATAACAGCAGCTTTTTGACGTTTACTCTCTTTCCATACCCACAGACATAAATTCATGATTTTCAAGCATTTCCGTAATGTTGTCATCCTCCTTGCCCTTGATTTTTTTCATTCTTGCGGTTTTTAGCTGAGGCATTGGCGCAATAGAACCGGGACCTGCCATACAGCCGCCTTCGCAAGCCATACCTTCAATAATATCCTCAGGCAGCTTGTTTACGCTTAGCATTGCAAGCGCAACTTTACATTCTTTAAGACCGCTGCATCCTTTAGCCTTAATAGCATCGGTACATCCCATTTCCTCGACAGCCTTCATAACCGCTTCGGTTACGCCGCCGGCGCCTGAGAAGCGTCTGCCGTATGAGGTTGCTTCGGTTGGAGCTTCCTGACAGTTGGCAGGATCAATGCGGCGCGCGTCAAACATCGCGTTAAGCTCCTCAAATGTCATAACCGCATCGGGACTGCCATCAACTCCGAATTTCGCCTCTTCCTTTTTCGCCATACACGGACCTATAAATACTATGTATGCGTCAGGAATATTATCGCGTATCCACCGTACGGTTGCGACCATAGGTGAAACGGTATTTGACATTTTTTCAACAAGCTTTGGGTAATGCTTTCTTATAAGCGTTACAAATGCAGGACAACAGGAGGTTGTCATCTTTTCGCCTTTTTCATGGTTTTCGATAAGCTCTTTCGCCTCGTTATAGGCAACAGCGTCCGCACCGAGCGCAACCTCAACCACCTCATCAAAACCAAGCTCCTTAAGAGCTGTAATCATACGTCCTATCGTTGCGTCCATACCGAACTGTCCCTCAACTGCCGGAGCAGGAATAGCTACGGTTTTTACATTCTTGTCATTTATTTTACTGATTACTTCCGTTATCTGCGACATATCGGATATAGCGCCGAACGGACATGCTGCCGCGCAGTGACCGCAGCTTACACATTTGCTTTCATCAATTGTAGCAAGCTTATCGCCGCCGATTGTAATTGCGCCGACGTCACAGCTTCTCTTACAGGGACGCATAAGGTCGGCAATTGCATGATACGGGCATGCTTCCGCGCATTTTCCGCATTCACGGCATTTTGTCTGGTCTATGTATGCACCTCTGCCGGTTATTGTAATAGCGCCGAATGCGCATGCGTTCTGGCATGATTTAGCCATACATTTCTGGCAGTTTTCCGTAACCTGGAAGCGGTTAATCGGACAGCCTTCGCATGCGGCGGGAATAACCTGAATAGTATTGCTCTTAATTTCAATGTTTTCTACATTATGTACGGGAATAGGGGGTTTACCCATTGCAAGACGTACACGTTGTCTTATTATTTCCCTTTCCTTATATACACAGCAGCGGAATCTCGGCGTTGCGGTGGGTATAATTTTAAAGGGGATATTATCAATATTTTCATCTGTCAGCCCGTCGTTAAAGGCAAGCTCCGAGACGGCTCTTAAAGCCTCATATTTCATTTGTCTTGTATCTGTATTGCGTTCCATAAATTTTCCACCCTCTTTTTATAATCTCTTATCTTAAATATACACCATTTTTGCTGAAAAGTCAATCACCTAACATATTACATTAGATTTACATTCATGAAATCACTATTGACACACCGCGCATATTGGATTTATAATTATAGTATTGAAAAAGGAGGAGAGTGCGATGCGACTTCCTGAAAGTGTGATGAATATTTTAAACCGGCTTTATGAAGGCGGTTTTTCCGCATTTGTCGCAGGAGGCGCGGTACGCGATATGCTTATAGGCAGAACCCCTCATGATTATGATATTGCAACCAATGCAAGGCCGAAGGAAGTAAAAGCAATGTTTCCGCGTACGATTGATACGGGAATAAAACACGGAACTGTAACCGTAGTAGAGAACAAGACAGGATATGAGGTTACAACCTTCCGAAGCGACGGCGAATATTCGGACGGACGTCACCCCAACAGCGTAGAATTTGTAAGAGAACCGCGCGAGGACTGCGCGCGCCGCGATTTTACGATAAACGCTATGATGTACAGTCCGCGTGACGGTGTGCTTGATTTTTTCGGCGGCAGGGAGGATATTAAAAACAAGACTGTAAAATGTGTCGGGGTGAGCGAGGAACGCTTTAAGGAGGATGCTCTGCGTATGCTCAGGGCGGTACGGTTCAGCGCGGCATTATCGTTTGATATTGATACGGAAACGTATCGCGCAATTAAAAAATGCGCCGTGCTTATTAAAAAAGTAAGCAGCGAGCGTATTTTAGATGAGCTTAATAAAATACTTCTGTCTGAAAATCCGCACTATATCGGCAAACTGCATGACTGCGGACTGCTCAGGTATATTATGCCGGAGGTGGAACGCTGTTTCGGAGAGCCGCAGAGGAATAAATACCATATTTATGATGTGGGGGAACATATTATGCATACGGTGAAAAGTACTCCTGCCGACCTTGTGCTTCGATGGGCGGCGCTTGTGCATGATATTGGAAAGCCTGCATGTTCAAGCTGTGATGAGGACGGTATAATTCATTTTTACGGGCATCACAGAGAAAGCTGCCGTCTGGCTGTTGATATGCTGCACAGGCTCAGGATGGATAATAATACTATACGCGATATTGCGGTATTGGTAGAAAATCATGATGTGCGGATTGAACCGTCACTGTCTGCCGTAAAACGTATGATGTCGCGTACGGGAGAGGCTCTGTTTGAGAAGCTGCTGAAGCTTCAGCTTGCTGATAATATGGCTAAAAATCCTGTACATTTTCCTGAAAAGAGGGCGAGGATTGAGAGTGTTTACAGGATTTATAAGGAAATTCTTGCCGAGCGTCAGCCGTATCTTGTTTCACATCTTGCAGTTAACGGTAAGGATTTGATACGTATAGGCTATCGTCCGGGCAGGGAAATAGGTGATACTCTGAAATGTCTGATTGATGAGGTTATTATTAACCCGTCGCTGAATAACCGTGACTATCTGCTCAGAGCGGCAAAGGAATATAAAAAGAGAAAGTAAAATTATATTCCTTCTTTTTGCGGCAAAAAGAAGCAAAAACCCCAAAGGGGGATTTCGATTTACCCCTTTGGAAACCCCTTTAAATGACAAAGTGGGTTGCACCCCCTTTGAACCCCTGCATCGTTAATTTACAAATTTTCAAAAACAAAAAGGAACTGTTTTAACAGTTCCTTTATTTTGAGGTTAAATTAACTCAATTTTGCTGTATTAACTTTAATACCGGGTCCCATTGTTGAAGCAACAACAACGCTCTTCAAATACTGACCTTTTGCAGCTGCCGGCTTAGCCTTAACGATTGCGCTCATAAGAGCCTCAAAGTTTTCCTGAAGCTTCTGCGCGCCGAATGAAGCCTTACCGATAGGGCAGTGAATGATATTAGTCTTATCAAGCTTATATTCAATCTTACCTGCCTTAATTTCGTTTACAGCCTTTGTAACGTCCATTGTAACAGTACCTGCCTTTGGTGACGGCATAAGTCCCTTAGGACCAAGTACCTTACCAAGACGACCTACAACACCCATCATATCGGGAGTAGCAACAACAACGTCAAAATCGAACCAGTTTTCACCCTGTATCTTCTGAACAAGTTCAGCTTCGCCTACATAATCAGCGCCTGCTGCCTGTGCTTCATCAGCCTTTGGTCCTTTAGCGAATACCAAAACCTTTGAAGTTTTACCTGTACCGTGCGGAAGTACAATCGCACCTCTGACCTGCTGGTCAGCGTGTCTTGAGTCAACGCCAAGTCTGATATGAGCTTCAACTGTTTCATCAAACTTAGCCTTAGATGTTTTTGTAACAAGGTCCATTGCCTCGTTAGTGTCATAAAGCTTTGATTTCTCTACAAGCTTTACACTGTCCTGATATTTTTTTCCTCTAAACATTTCGTATCCTCCTTCGTGGTCAAACAAGATTTCGTATCTCTCCCACCTATCTTAACAAATTAGTCACCGATAAGAACGCCCATGCTTCTGCAAGTACCTGCAATCATGCTCATAGCGGCTTCGATGCTTGCCGCGTTGAGGTCAGGCATTTTCTGTTCTGCAATAGCCTGAAGGTCAGCTTTTGAAATTGTAGCGACCTTAGTCTTGTTGGGAACACCCGAACCGCTCTGTATCTTACAAGCCTTCTTGATAAGAACTGCAGCCGGCGGTGTCTTTGTTACGAAGGAGAATGAACGGTCTGCATAGACAGTAATAACTACCGGAATGATAAGACCTGCGTCCTTCGCTGTTTTTTCGTTAAATTCCTTTGCAAACTGCATAATGTTTACACCGTGTTGACCCAATGCGGGACCAACGGGGGGAGCCGGAGTTGCTTTGCCGGCAGGAATTTGTAATTTAATATAACCTGCAACTTTTTGTGCCATAATGGCCACCTCCTTAGTTAAATCATAGCTTAACGCTATATGTGGTAATTGCGGGCAAACGCCCTCCCACTGTTACCAGAGGGATATATAATCAATGCAAAAAGCATCAATTAACGTATTTTGGGAATGTTTTATTCCATATGCTCAACCTGTGTATAATCAATTTCAACAGGTGTTTCGCGTCCGAACATTGAAACGGCAACGTTGATTTTACGTGTTTCGTTGTTAATGCTCGTAACCTTACCAGAAAAGCCTTCCATCGGACCTGATTTAATAGAAACATTGTCGCCTACGGCAAAGTCAATATCCTTCATGCGGATTATCTCGACACCCATGCGCTCAACCTCTGCATCAGACAGCGGAACAGCCTTAGAGCCGGGACCGACAAAGCCTGTAACTCCGCGTGTGTTTCTTACGACATACCAGCTCTCGTCCGTAAGAACCATTTTTACAACGACATAGCCGGGAAAAAGCTTACGCTTAACGACCTTCTTTTCGTCGCCTTTTTCCTCTACAACATCTTCGGTAGGAACTTGTACATCAAGAATTAAATCCTGCATACCGCGGTTTTCGACAGTCTTTTCTATATTGTCCTTAACCTTATTTTCGTAGCCCGAATATGTATGGGCTACATACCATTTTGCGTCTTCTGCCATAACCGTTCTCCTTTCCGACATTCTAAGCGAAAATTATTGAAGTATGCCCGCAAGCAAAGTGAATAATTTTCCGAATGCCAAATCAAGAACTGATAAAATAACAGAAATTAAAATGATGAACACGATAATTACACCCGTGTTATGGATTAACTGCTCCTTTGTAGGCCAGGTAACCTTTTTAAGCTCTGCCTTTGTATCCTTGAAAAATCTCTTTACACGTGTGGCAAAGCCAACTTTTTTCGTTGTGTTTGTATCAGCCATTTTTTTACACGTCCTTACTCAATCAAAATTATTTGGTTTCCTTGTGAAGAGTGTGCTTTCTGCAGAACTTACAGTATTTATTCATCTCAAGTCTGTCAGGGTCATTCTTCTTATTCTTCATTGTGTTATAGTTTCTCTGCTTGCATTCAGAACACGCCAATGTGATTTTTACTCTCATTCTTAACACCTCCGCATCTATATTATACACTCTTTCTTTCAAGCATAAAAAAAAGAGCTTTTTTATCGAGCAGACTAATTATAACATTATAAGTATAATAAGTCAAGCCTTTTTTTGATTTTTTTGACAAAAAATCCAATATAAAATCATAAGAGGCTGAAAGCAATTTTCGGATATTGCCGCTTTGCGGTAAACGGTGATATCCGAAAATTTATTCAGCCTGCTGTAAAAGCTCTGTATAATATCTTTCCAGCTCGGGATATTCCATTAAATCAAGTCTGCCTTTTTCGGTGATTTTAAAAATACCGCGTCCTGTTTTTTCAAACCAGCCGTAAACATTCATGGTTAATATGTTATACGCATTATCAGCACCGCCCTTTTTCCGCACCTCTGCGGCGGACATTTCTCCGTACATATCAAGCATACATGCTATATGTATACATTTTTCCGTGTAGGCGGTAATTATTTTTGTGCCGGTTACGCCGCCTGTGTTGGTTTCGATGGTTCTGCCTTCAATTTCCGTCATGATTTCTTTACGCTTCCGGGTGTCTTTGTACATAAATTTAAACGGCTTCGGTTCAAATACAATTTCCGCAAACGAATGTTCTCCGCGAAGCGATACGAAAATCAGACCAAGCTCAAGCTTTTTTATAACAGAAAATACGGAACGGAATTTTTTCAGCGAATACTGCTTCGGTTTCGGAACTGCGATAAACACATCCGCGCCTGTACGCTGACGTTTTAAACCCTGACCCAAAAGAGTTACCGTCAGATTTCTTTTAAGCTCGACAATTATAAATTCATCATCTTTAACGGCTGTCATGTCGCAGTCCTTAACCTCAGCATTTACAGTGTATCCGCGTTTTTCAAAGAGATTTCGGACAGGCGGGTATAATTCCTTTTCTGTCATATTCTTTTTAATTCTCCCGCACCTATTTTATGAATGGTACCGTCACATGAAATCCACACGGGTATTGCGTTCGGGTTTAAAACCATATCTCCGTTGGCAGTATATTTGAGATTTTGAGCGGCGTTCATATAATCGACAATTTCTATGTTTGTTGCATACCATATATCGTCCCTGTTTCCTATAAATTCGCAGAAGCCTTCTATCAAATCCCAACTGTTGTCGCGGTCAAATTCATAGCTGTGACCCCATACATACATCATATAAAGGTATTGTGTCTTATGTAAGTCGGCGAATTTTTCGGCATTCTCCATAAGATTATGACCGTGATGGCATGTGGATTTCCATAAAAGATAATTTTCGGGCATTGCAAAATTATCGGTGTTTCCGACTACCCGGCAGTACTCTATACCGCAGGAGGGAAGAAGCTTTACAATGTCGTCGCTGTATGAGCCGTTCGGATAGCTCATGCCGCGTACAGGATAGCCTGTGGCAGCTTCAAGGGCTTTTCTGTCCTCAATTATCTGCTGAACAACCTGACTTAAGGGACAGCGTTCAATGGTGGGATGGGTAGATGTGTGACATGAAACCTCATGACCTTTGTACAGCTCCTCTATCTCATCAGGCTGTATTCTGTCTTCATCAACACCCATAAGCCCCGAATTTAAGTGGAAGGTTC
>CAJTUY010000001.1:104044-117784 GCA_910579415.1 uncultured Clostridia bacterium
CGTTTTTGTTGAAAATTTCAACAAGACGGCGGTCAAATTTTTTTCCGTCGTCATAGCTCATTGTGAGAACCTTGTGTTTGCCTTCGGGAAAGCACGTATAGATTGTTTTAAGCGGTCTTTTGTTTTGCATTTATTTTTCCTCCTTAGAATGTAATGTGATTACGGTTATTTCCGGTCTGTTGAAAAGACGAGGTATGAGCATGGGATTGCCTGTGCCGCGACTTACTATCATATCCGAATTAGGGGCGCGGTAATGTCCGCCCACATATTTCGGAAACATAATAGACGATTGTCCCGTCCAGCTTGAACGCGGTGAAACCAGTCCCTGTCCGGTGGGCAGTCGGAACTGACCTCCATGCATGTGACCTGCGATTACGAGGTCAAATCCGTAATGTTTTATATAATCGAAAAAGTTTGCGCGGTGAAAAAGAAGAATTTCATATTTATCACACCGTTCAAGACCTTCGATTGAATTTTTTATATTAGTCGCCGCGCGTACCGATTTTCGTGAGAACGGGTCGTCAATGCCGTAAAGCGCAATTTCCTGACCGTTTCTGTTAAGCATTATACGCTCGGAATGAAGTGTTTTAACTCCTGTGTCGGAAATAATACGTTCAAATTCTTCATAGTCGCCGCGCCACAGGTCATGATTTCCCGTTACCGCGTACACCGGTGCAATGTCTGTAAGATGCTCGCATAGCCTTACCGACGGCATAAAGCTTCCTTTGTCATCGGTAAGGTCTCCTGTTGATACGATTATATCGGGCATCTCGTTTCTTATTTCATTAACAAGTCCCGGAATATTATCGCTGTGAAAATCCGATACCTGTACAATTCTGAAGCCGTTAAAAGCAGAGGGGATTTTCTTTGATGCAATGTTATAGTGTGTAACCTCGAGTCTGTTGTCGAGTCCCTTCATAAGAAACAGAGCGCCGCCTGCAAGCGCGGCTGCTTTAAAAATTTTCTTCATGTCTGTCCGTCCTTTCACATTCAGTCATTTATAGTATACCACTATTTTTCAATAAAAGCCACTAATTTTATTGAAAAATTTAAAATAAAGTGTTAGAATAATCATAAAAAGGAAGGAGAATTAAAAATGATAAGACATATTGTAATGTGGAGAATTGCGCCGAACGAGGATAAACAGGCAAGAGCGGCGGCGATAAAAGAAAATCTTGAAGCGCTGAAAGAAAAGATTGATGTTATTGAAGATATAGAAGTAGGCATAAACTTTGAAGGTTCGGACGCGGCGTCCGACGTAGTGCTTGTTTCAACATTTAAAACACGTGAGGCTTTGAACGAATATCAGAATCACCCTGCGCATAAGGCGGCAGGCGCGGCATATGTGCGTCCGTATGTATCGGAAAGACGTGTATGCGATTATGAATTTTGATATTGTATTACATATAAATTTGTGATAAAATAAAAAAATGACCGAATTTAATTTAGGAGAAGTATAAATGGCAGAACTGATTACGAATGAACAGCTTTCCATACAGCGTGAGTTTATAATGAAGCTGAGGGAAGAAAACTCTCATTACGCTGTACAAAACGGGCGTGCGCGTCTGGCTCTTACAGAAACATACGGCTGTCAGCAAAATGAAAATGACACTGAGCGTATACGCGGTATGCTTAGAGATGCAGGTTTTGAATTTACCGATGACGCGCATAAAGCGGACGTTGTGATTTATAATACCTGTGCGGTAAGAGAAAATGCAGAGCAGAAGGTTTTCGGAAGGCTCGGAATTTTAAAACATATAAAGGAAGAAAGACGCGGTATGGTAATTGCAGTCTGCGGATGTATGGTTCAGCAGGAGCATATAACCGAAAAAATAAAAAGCGTGCATGAGCATGTTGACCTTGTTTTCGGTACCCATGCTCTGTATAAGATGCCCGAGTTGTTGTATAAGGCTATACATCAAAAAAAGACGGTTGTTGATATTGCCTCAAGCGACGGGGCAATTGCGGAGGATATACCAATTATGCGCGATGATACGAGCAAGGCATGGGTTTCTGTTATGTATGGGTGTAATAATTTCTGCTCATACTGTATAGTGCCGTATGTGCGGGGACGCGAAAGAAGCCGTACTCCCGAAGCTGTCCTTAAAGAGGTCAAAGAGCTTGTGGACAGCGGCTGTACGGAAATTGCGCTTTTGGGTCAGAATGTAAATTCCTACGGCAGGGATTTGGATATTGATATTGATTTCGCTGACCTTATGAGTATGGTGAATAACATTGACGGGGTGGAACGTATACGCTTTATGACTTCGCATCCTAAGGATTTAAGCGATAAGCTTATAAAGACAATCGCTGAATGCGATAAGGTCTGTAAACAGCTTCACCTTCCGTTTCAGGCAGGCTCAGATAATATTCTGAAACAGATGAACAGAAAATATACAAAGGCGGAGTATCTGGAAAAAATCGCGCGTGTAAAGAAAGCGATACCTGATATTTCGTTGTCAACCGATGTAATAGTTGGATTTCCGACGGAAACCAACGAGGATTTTGAGGAAACGTTGGATGTTTTAAGGCAGGTTGAATTTGACAATATATTCTCGTTTATTTATTCACGGCGTGAGGGTACACCTGCGGCAAAGCTTGACTTCGTGCTTACGGATGAGGAAATCCATGCGAACTTCAACAGGCTTCTGGAGGTTCAGAATGAAATTTCAAAGCGTAAAAACGAAGCGTATGTCGGACGCGTGGAAAGAGTATTGGTCGACGGTGTCAGCAAAAATGATGATAATATGTTGTCAGGCAGATGTGACAGCTCAAAAATAGTAAACTTTAAAGGCGATAAATCGCTTATTGGAAAATATATTAACGTAAAAATCACTGAGGCGCATACATGGAGCCTTAACGGTGAAACAGTATAAGAAAGGAAGAAAAAACAATGAATGAAGTTATTGAAAAAACAAGAGAGCTTGGAGAGCTTATTCAGCAGAGCGAGGAAATGAAAAACGTAAAAAATGCGGAGATTTTGCAGGAGAATGACGATAAAGCGCAGGAACTTCTGAAAGAATTTAATATGCAGCGAATGAACCTTGCAAGAGATATGCAGAATAATAAAATTTCACGAGAAGATGCAATGAAAAAGAATAACGAGGCTTTTGACGCGCTTTTGGAGAAATCGGAAACGATTAAAAAGTATATTGACGCAAAAAAAGATTTTGATTCTCTTGTAAATCAGGTAAATCAAATTCTGAACTTCTATATTACAGGACAGGACCCGAACTGTACGCATGACTGTTCAACCTGCGGCGGCTGTCATTAAAAAGTCCATAATTTGCGTATGTCGAATTCTGAACTTTTACAAAACATTAACCTAAATTTACCTATAAGGAGAAAAACAAAATGCCAAAAGAGCAGATAACTCCGATGATGGCTCAATATTTAAAAACAAAAGAGGAATACCCCGACAGTATACTTTTTTACCGTCTGGGTGATTTTTATGAAATGTTTTTTGATGATGCAATAAAAGCGTCGCGGGAACTTGAAATAACGCTTACGGGTAAGGACTGCGGACTTGCCGAGCGAGCGCCTATGTGCGGCATACCGTATCACAGTGCGTCCGTATATATAGCGAAGCTTATTGCAAAGGGATATAAGGTTGCTATATGTGAGCAGGTGGAAGACCCGAAAACGGCAAAGGGCATAGTTAAGCGTGAGGTCATCAGAATTGTAACTCCCGGAACTGTTATTGACGATGAGCTTCTGGATGAAAGAACAAATAACTATCTTGCCGTAATTTATGCAAAAAACGGTATTTACGGTTTTGCAGTATCGGATATTTCCACAGGCGAGGTATATACTACTGAGGTTTCAGGCGCAGACGAGGCATTAAGTGAAACAGCGCGTTACGAACCAAAGGAAATTCTTACAAATTCCGAAGCGGCAAAGAAGCTTTTAAAGCAGATTGAGCTTAGATTTCATATTGAAGCCGATGAATGTACGGACGAATTTTTTGAAAATACATCATTTGAGGAAAAAATAATGACGCAGTTCGGTAAAGGTTCTCTTGTCGAACTGGGACTGGACACAAAACCCTGTGCGGTTAAGGCGGTAGGCGCAATGGTGTCTTATCTGGAGCATACTCAGAAAACAAGTCTTACATATCTTAATACGCTTAATACCTATAATGCAAACCAGTATATGGAGCTTGATGTCAATACGCGCCGTAATTTAGAGATTACGGAGTCTATGCGCGACAAGATAAAAAAAGGCTCTCTTTTATGGGTGCTTGACAGAACAAAGACATCAATGGGCGCTCGTCTTTTGAAGCAGTGGGTTGAAAAACCGCTGATAAATCCTATTGAAATAAATAAACGTCTTTGCGCGGTGGGTGAGCTTAACGATGACATGATGCTTCGCGATGAAATTGCGGAAGTGCTTTCGGGTACGTACGACATATCGCGTATTATAAGCCGCGTGTCGCTCGGAACGGTAACTCCGCGAGATTTAATCGCGCTTAAAGCAACGCTTTTGCATTTGCCTGAGCTTGAATATGCCTTAAGCCGCGTAAAATTTCCTATGCTGTGCGACCTTCGCAAAAATTTTGACCTTTTAGAAGATGTCAAAGAGCTTTTGGAACGCGCAATATCGGATGACGCGCCTGCGCTTCTGCGTGACGGTAAGGTTATCAAAGAGGGATTTAACGAGGAGATTGATAAGCTCCGCACAGCTATGCGCGACGGTAAAAAATGGCTTGCCGATATTGAGGCTGAGGAACGTGAAAAGACAGGCATTTCAAAGCTTAAAGTGGGATATAACAAGGTTTTCGGATATTATATAGAAGTTACAAAGTCGAATATAAAGGAAGTTCCCGATTATTACATAAGACGTCAGACGCTTGCGAATTGTGAGCGGTATATTACTCCTAAGCTAAAGGAACTGGAAAATGAAATTCTGGGCGCATCGGAGAAAATCGCCTCACTGGAGGCGTATGTTTTTGAAGATGTCCGCAAGCGTGTAAATGAACAGACAGAGCGTTTAAAAAGAGCGGCGGAAATAATTGCGGTTACTGACGTATTGCTGTCGCTTGCGGAAACGGCGGCAAAAAATAATTTCACAATGCCTGAGATTTCAGACAGTGGTAAAATTGAAATTAAAGACGGGCGTCACCCTGTTGTGGAGAAAATGGCAAAGGATTCGATGTTTGTTCCAAATGATACGCTCCTAAATAAGGACGAGGACAGAATGTTAATAATTACCGGTCCGAATATGGCGGGTAAGTCAACATATATGCGTCAGGTTGCTCTCATAACGCTTATGGCGCAGATAGGCAGTTTTGTTCCTGCATCCTCAGCGAAAATAGGTATAGTAGATAAGATTTTTACACGAGTAGGCGCGTCGGACGATATTTCTTCAGGACAGAGTACGTTTATGCTTGAAATGAATGAGGTAAGCCATATACTTAAAAATGCAACGGCAAATTCGCTCATCATTCTTGACGAAATAGGACGCGGTACAAGTACCTTTGACGGACTGTCAATTGCGTGGTCTGTGGTTGAATACATTCATAATAAGAAAAAAATCGGCGCAAAAACACTTTTTGCAACGCATTATCATGAGCTTACAGACCTGGAAGGCGAGCTTGACGGAGTTAAAAATTACAGGATAGCTGTAAAAAAACGCGGCGACGATATTACGTTTCTGCGTAAAATTGTACGCGGCGGAGCGGATGACAGCTACGGTATTGAAGTTGCCGCGCTCGCAGGCGTACCAAAAGAGGTTATAAACGGCGCAAAACATATTTTAAAGAAAATAGAAAATGATGAAATAGTCATTGAGCATACATCAAAAACGGTCGAACCAACCGCTCAAATGGGATTTGGTGACGGTATCGCTTCAGAAATTACGGACGAACTGAAAATGATGGACGTTACGACGTTTACTCCGATTGAGGCGATGAACAAGTTATTTGAGCTTTCAAAAAAAGCTAAAGAGATTTAAAGAGGTACAGCTATGGGGAAAATTCATATATTAAGCACTGAGGTTTCCGAAAAAATAGCCGCAGGCGAAGTGGTTGAAAGACCTGCAAGCGTTATAAAGGAGCTTGTAGAGAACAGTATTGACGCAGGCGCTACACTTATTACGGTGGAAATTAAAAAGGGCGGCAGTACATATATGCGGGTAAGCGATAACGGAAGCGGTATGAGCGTTGAAGATGCAAAAATATGCTTTCTTCGTCATGCTACTAGTAAAATTAAAACAAGCAGTGACCTTGACGCTATATACACTCTGGGTTTTCGCGGCGAGGCGCTGGCAAGTATAGGGGCGGTATCCGAAGTTTCACTGTATACCAAACGGGCTGAGGATAATGAGGGTATATGCGTAACATGTCGGAGCGGTGAAATACTTTCTTCCGCAGAGGCAGGCGTGCCTGACGGTACGTCCATTTGCGTTGAAAATTTATTTTTCAATACTCCTGCGCGTCTGAAATTTTTGAAAAAAGACGCTACCGAAGCAGGATATATAACGGATATAATTACACGCTTTATTTTTGCTCATCCCGAAATTTCATTTAAGCTTATTATCGACGGTAAGGAAAAGCTGTTTTCGGCAGGGGACAATCTGCTTAAAAATGCGATTTATACCGTTTACGGCAAAGATTATGCCAACGGAACGATTGCTGTTGATTATGAAACGGAGGGGATTCGTGTTACGGGTCTTATAGGAAAAGGAAATATATCGCGTCCGAAGCGTAATTATCAGAGTTTTTTTGTAAATAAGCGTTATATTACAAGTAAAACGCTTATTGCCGCGCTGGAGAACGCGTACAAAAATCAGATTATGATAGGGAAATTCCCTGTGGCAGTGTTGAATGTTGAGATAAATCCGTCGCTTATTGATATAAACGTACACCCGACAAAGCTTGAAGTAAAGTTTTCTGATGAAAAGTCAGTGTTTAACGCTGTATATTACGGTACGAAAAATGCGCTTTATGCGATACCGAACGTACCCAAAATAGAACGCGCTGACAGTAAGTTTAAACGGGATTTGCCTAAGGAGCAGCTTAATTTAAGCGATTTGGCGGCATCGTTGCCGAAAGATATGACCAAACGTACCGAAACGACGGAATACAATCCGCGAGTAAATCATTTTTTGAAAACGGATAAACCGGATTTTATTAAGAAAAAAGACAAAGCGGACAAACCTTTTACGGCAAAAAATGCAGTGCTTGCTTCCCCCGAAAGGAAGCTTGAACCGCTTCTGCCTGACGAAACGGCTGAACATGAGGAGGAAACCGTATTTGTTGATGAGTATTTTGAAATAGTAGGACAGTTATTCAATTCTTATATTATAGCTGAAAAGGGTGATGAAATGATAATCCTTGACCAGCATGCGGCACATGAGCGTCTTAAATATGAGGAACTGAAACTTGATATTGCGTCAAAACAGCCGATGTCACAGCTTCTGATTGAGCCTGTAATTGTCAGTGTGGGGGGCAGTGAAATGACTGCTTACCGTGAAAATAAGGAAATGTTTGATAAAATGGGCTTTGAAAGCGAGGAGTTCGGTGATGATGCGGTTATTATAAGAAGCGCTCCGGGCGATACGGAAATGGGAGAGATTGAGCCGCTTGTGCTGGAGCTTCTGGCGCAGAGCGAGGCGCTTAGGGACGAGCTTATTACAGAAAAATACGAGCGTCTGTTATATACAATTGCCTGCAAATCGGCGGTTAAGGCGAATATGGCTATGAGCAAGCCGGAGATGGAAACGTTGGTAAGAAATGTACTGCGTCTTAAAAATATCAACACCTGTCCGCACGGCAGACCGATTATTGTAACAATGAGCAAAAAAGAAATTGAAAAGGAGTTTAAAAGAATTGTCTAAAATACCGGTTATAGCGGTGGTGGGTCCGACTGCTTCGGGAAAGACGGGACTTGCGATAGATATAGCAAAATATACGGACGGTGAGATTATAAGCGCCGACAGTATGCAGATTTATAAGCATATGAATATAGGCTCGGCAAAGCCCACACCATCGGAATGTGCCGAAGCGGTGCATCATATGATTGATTTTCTTGAGCCGTATGAGGAATTCAGCGTTGCCGATTATACGGATATGGCGCATAAAGTTATTTACGATATATATGCGCGGGGCAAAGTTCCTGTTATGGCAGGTGGAACAGGTCTGTATATAAATTCCGTTATAAACGATATAACCTTCGGTGAGATTGATGCTGACTATAATCTCCGCGATGAGCTTAATAATACAGCAAAAGAAAAGGGGAATGAGTATCTGCTTAACATGCTTTGGGAAATTGACCCTGAAGCGGCGGAAAAAATGCATCCCAATAATTTAAGACGCATTATACGCGCGATTGAGTTTTACAGGGTTACAGGAAAAAGAATATCGGAGCATCAGGAGGAAACTCAAAGGACGGTGAGCAGGTATGAGCCGCTTATGTTCTGTATTGACTGGGACAGAGAGGTTTTGTATGAGAGGATAAATAAACGCGTGGATATAATGATTGAAGAAGGACTGGCAGACGAGGTTAAGCGTCTTGCCGATATGGGCTGTACGCGTGAAATGAACTCAATGAAAGGCATAGGGTATAAGGAGGTAATGGATTATCTTGACGGAAAAACGAGTATGGAGGGAACTGTTGAGATAATCAAACAGTCATCCAGACGGTATGCAAAGCGTCAGCTTACATGGTTCAGACGTGATAAAAGGATACATTATCTTAATCCACAAAAACCGTTTGAAGAAGCAAAACCGATTATAGACGAATTTTTGAAAAAACAGATAAAAAATACTTGACAAGCATATTTTACTATGCTATAATACAATGGTTGAAAATCCGTAGACAGTCGGCGGTTGGCGGCAGATATGCCGCAGACATAAGTCCTACCGAGGGTGTTTGGTAATGATTATTACAGGCTCTTGGTCTACGACTGAGGGCTTTTTTATTACGTAAGAAAGCATTACTTTTGGATTTTCAAAGGTAATATTCTTACAGGAGGTGAAAAGAAAATATGCCAAGTGAAAAGGTTTTAGAAGCAAAGAAAGCACAGGTTGCTGAGGTTATCGAGGTGCTTAAGGGCGCTCAGACAGGTGTTCTTGTTGATTATCGCGGTCTTTCTGTTGAGGAGGATACAGCCCTCAGAACAAAGCTCAGAGAAGCTAATGTTAAGTATTTTGTTATGAAAAATACACTTCTTCTCCGTGCGGCTAAGGAAATTGGTCTTGAGGCTTTGGAAGAAGCACTTCACGGACCTACGGCTATTGCGGTTTCATCAGAAGATGCGGTAGCTCCGGCAAAGGTACTTTCAGATTTTGCGAAGGAAAATGAAAAGCTTGAAATCAAATCCGGATTTATGGATGGTGCTGTTATGTCACTTGACGAGATTAAGACTCTTGCATCAACACCGAATTTGGAAACATTGATTGCAAAGATGATGGGAAGCTTGAACTCGTCAGTATCTGCGCTTGCAAGAACTCTTGCAGCTATCGCAGACGGCGGTGTTGAAATTGCTGACCTAATCGCAAAGAAACAGGGCGAGGAGGCTCCTGCAGAGGAGGCAAAGGCAGAAGAGGCAGCTCCTGCTGCTGAAGAAACACAGGCAGAGGCTCCGGTTGAGGAAGCTCCCGCAGAGGAAGAAAAGTCAGAAGAGGCTCCGGCTGAAGCATCAGATGATGCTGAATAATCAACAGAAAATAAGTTAATTTAATAGGAGGAAATTAAAATGGCAGATTTGAATGCAATTCTTGATTCAATTAAGGAATTAAAGCTACTTGAAGTTGCTGAATTGGTAAAAATGATGGAAGAAGAGTTCGGCGTAAGCGCAGCTGCACCTGTAATGGTTGCAGGCGGTGCTGCTGACGGCGGCGCAGCAGGCGGCGCTGAGAAATCAGAGTTTGACGTTGTTCTTGCAGATGCAGGCGCATCAAAGCTTGGCGTAATCAAGGTAGTAAGAGAAATTACAGGTCTTGGTCTTAAGGAAGCAAAGGCTCTTGTTGACGGCGCTCCCGGCACTGTTAAGGAAGCTGTTGCTAAGGAAGAGGCTGAAGGCATGAAGGCTAAGCTTGAAGAAGCAGGTGCTAAGGTAGAATTGAAGTAATTTAACTCTGATTTAGTTTATCGAGGAGTATAGATTGTTATGACAATAGATGTATCTGCAATACTCAAAGAGCTGGGCGGAAAAATAGCCGTTAACGGTTATGTTGAGCTTGGCGATACAGATTTTTTGGGTGAAACATATGGCTTTTCCGAACCGGTAAAGGTTCAGGGGGATATTTCAAATAACGGAAAATCTCTTATTTTGAAGGCAGAGTGTACAGGCAGTATGAAAACACGGTGCGCGCGCTGTATGAAGGAGATTAACGTGCCGATTGAGTTTACGCTTGATGAAAATCTGATACAGGGTGATGATGGAAATGCCTATGACGATGATGTTATAGTTTTTGACGGAACACAGGTGGATATTGACGAAATTGTTGCTGACGGTTTTCTTATGAATGTCGATGGCAAGTATTTGTGTCAGGAGGATTGCAGAGGACTTTGTCCCGAGTGCGGCGCGGACCTTAACGAAGGCGACTGCGGCTGTAATATGGATACAATTGACCCACGTTGGGAAGGGCTTCTTGATATTATGAAAAATAATGAGTAACTGATAGTCAGAGAGAATTATGGAGGTGTAATTATGGCAGTACCTAAGGGTAAAGTTTCAAAAGCCAGAAGAGATAAAAGACGTGCCAACTGGAAGCTGACCGCACCTAATATGGTGGAGTGTCCGCAGTGCCACGAATTTAAAATGCCTCATAAGGTTTGTAAGTCCTGCGGATATTACAACGGCAAGGAAGTTATAAAAAAAGTTGAGGACTAATTCGGCTTATTTAAGATTAAAAAAGACTGCGTAAGCAGTCTTTTTTGGTATGTGCCGCCAAAAAAAGAAATGTTTCAAATATGTAACAAATGTAACATTTAGATTTCCTAAAAACATCTATTTGTATTTGTTTTGTAAAACAATATATATTGTTTTGAAATATCAATTATGCTATAATAACTACAAGATATAGAGATTGGAAATGATTACAAACACAAAATATAGTATCATAACACAAAATCATTTGCACGAAAAATGCGTAAAATCAAGGGAAAGCGTAATTGAGTGCAGATTTTTTTCGGTCAAATACAGACATATCAGAAAAGGGGAATTTGGAAATGAAGGTACAAAAACGTGACGGAAGGATTGTAAGCTACGAAGCGGATAAAATTACAGCCGCAATTCAGAAAGCGAATATTGAAGTAACTGCATCTCAGAAAGCTAATGATGAGATTATTGTTGAAGCGATTGAAAATGTGGAAAAGACTACGGGGGATGTTATTCCTGTTGAAATGATACAGGATATAATAGAAAAGACGCTTGTAAGCAATAATAAATATGTACTTGCAAAGAAGTATATGATTTATCGTTATCAGCGCAGTCTTTTAAGAAAGTCAAATACAACTGACGAGTCTATCCTGAAGCTTATCAGAAATGAAAATAAGGAGCTGGCGGAGGAAAACTCAAACAAAAACACCGCTCATGCGTCAACACAGCGTGACTATATAGCGGGCGAGGTTTCCCGTGATGTCACAAAGCGTTTGCTTTTACCCGAACATATTGCTATGGCTCATGAAAACGGAATACTTCATTTCCATGACGCAGACTACTTTATCCAGCCGATATTTAATTGCTGTCTTATAAATATTAAGGATATGCTTGATAACGGTACTGTTATGAACGGCAAGCTTATTGAATCTCCGAAGAGTTTTCAGGTTGCATGTACAGTTACAACTCAGATTATTGCGGCTGTTGCAAGTAACCAGTACGGCGGACAGTCGGTTAATGTAGCGCATTTGGGCAAATATCTCAGAAAGAGCCGCGACAAATTCATGAAAGAAGCCACAGCGCGTTTCGGAGATACACTTAGCGAGGAGGCAATACAAAAAATTGTCGATATGCGCGTTGAAGATGAATTGAAGTCAGGCGTACAGACAATTCAGTATCAGATTAACACTCTGATGACCACAAACGGTCAGTCACCGTTCGTGACGCTGTTCCTGTATATAGAAGAGGATGACGAGTATGTTGAAGAAAATGTAAAGATAATAGAAGAAATTTTGCGTCAGCGTCTTGAAGGCATCAAGAATGAGCAGGGAGTATATGTTACTCCGGCATTCCCGAAGCTTGTGTATGTACTTGACGAAAATAACTGCTTAAAGGGCGGTAAGTATGATTATGTTACAAAGCTTGCTGTAAAATGCTCGGCAAAGAGAATGTACCCCGACTATATTTCTGCAAAGAAAATGCGTGAAAATTACGAGGGTAATGTGTTTGGTCCTATGGGCTGCCGTTCGTTCCTGTCACCGTGGAAGGATGAAAATGGTGAATATAAATGGGAGGGACGCTTTAATCAGGGCGTTGTAAGCATTAACCTTCCGCAAATCGGAATTGTTGCCGCAGGCGATGAGGAAAAATTCTGGAAGGTTTTTGATGAAAGACTTGATATATGCTATGAAGCGCTGATGTGCAGGCATAAGGCGCTTGAAGGAACCCTGTCCGATGTAAGTCCGATACACTGGCAGTACGGAGCGATTGCAAGGTTGAAGAAGGGTGAAACGATTGATAAATATCTTCACGGCGGATATTCGTCAATATCATTGGGATATATAGGACTTTATGAGCTTACCTATCTTATGACGGGTGAAAGTCAGACAAACGGCAAGGGCAAGGAATTTGCATTTAAGGTTATGAACCACCTGCGTGATAAGGTGAATGAATGGAAGGCAAAAACAGGAATAGGCTTTGCTCTTTATGGTACGCCTGCCGAAACTCTCTGCTACCGTTTTGCGCGTATAGACAGGGAGAAATACGGTGAGATTAAGAACGTAACGGATAAGGGGTATTATACAAACTCATATCATGTTGATGTAAGAGAAAAAATTGATGCGTTTAAGAAATTTGATATTGAAAGCGAATTTCAGAATATATCTCTCGGCGGAGCTATTTCATATGTTGAAATACCGAATATGCAGAATAATCTGCCGGCGCTTGAAATGCTTGTTAAATATATTTACGACAATATCCAGTACGGTGAATTTAATACGAAGTCAGATTATTGCCAGGAGTGTGGATTTGACGGCGAGATAATTCTTAATGAGGATATGGAATGGGAATGTCCGCAGTGTCATAATAAAGACCATAATAAGCTTAATGTTACGCGCCGTACCTGCGGATATTTGGGAGAAAACTTCTGGAATACAGGTAAGACGAAGGAAATAAAAAGCAGGGTTTTACACCTCTAAGGAGCAGGATTTATGAATTATGCTGCAATAAAAAAGACGGATATAGCAAACGGAACGGGCGTTAGAGTTTCATTGTTTGTAAGCGGCTGCCGCAGGCACTGTAAAGGCTGTTTTAACAGCGAAACATGGGATTTTAATTTCGGCGCGCCGTTTACGGATGATACAATGCAGGAAATACTGGACGCGCTTGACCATGATTATATTGAGGGCTTCAGTCTTCTTGGCGGAGAGCCGTTTGAACCTGAAAACAGAGGAGAGGTACTGCGTATTCTTACTGCTGTACGCAAGAAATTTCCTGATAAAACCATATGGTGCTATACGGGTAATCGTTACGAAAATATGATTAAAGAAGCGCGTGAAATTGTTGAATTGCTTGATGTATTGGTAGACGGTGAGTTTATAGAGGAAAGAAAAAATCTGCGTCTTAAATTTCGAGGTT
>CAJTUY010000001.1:117871-129651 GCA_910579415.1 uncultured Clostridia bacterium
AAATCAATTGAAAGCGGATGCGCTGTTGAAACGGAATGAGTAAAAGGCTGTCGTATGACAGCCTTTTTAAATTTGTTCCGCAAACAAAGGAGCATGTATTTTTGATAAATCACCTCTTTTCGTATGTATTTTTTGCGTAAAAAAATGCGCTGCAAGAGCAACGCATTAAAATGCAGCGCTCTTTGCTGCAACACAAATTTTCAATCTATCTATAATAGCATGTGAAAAAGAGAGCCTGCATTTTTAACGATAAAAATACACACTAAATATAGATAGGTAAGTATTTAATTTGTGTTGCGAATATATTATAACATATAAAATTAAAAAGTGCAAGAAAAAACGGCTGTAATTAAAACAGCCGTTATATATTTTTACTGAATTACAATAGCGCCGGATGAAGATGTCGAAGGTTTAGCGGAAGGATGTGTAACCGTTGAATTTGTCGGCGCAGGCGTTGGTGATGAAGCAGCCTGAGCATCATCTTCTGTATTATCGCCCTCCGCCGGGGCGGTTGTCACCGGTGCTGTTTGTGCCTGATACGTGACATCGTCAAGTCTGTGGAAGGTGTAGCCTTCGCTTATGAAATATTCTATAATTGACGGGAGCGCATCTACTGTTGCCTGTTTTGTTGCGGCGTCGTGCATAAGCACAACCACGTTTTCTTCGCCGTCAAGATTGCGTTTCATATATTCCAAAAGCTCGGAGGCGTCCTTTTTCTTGCCCTCAGCATCGCCGTTTAATGCGTTCCAGTCGCAGTAATAATATCCGTTATCCTTTAAAACCGTTTTGCATTCCTGTTTCACCGGTGAATAGCTGTCCGCACTGGATTTGTAGCTCCCGCCCGGAAAACGGATAAGTCTGAACGGGTCTTCACCGTTGCCGACTGATTTTATGGTTTCGTAGCATTTATTGATTTCGTTAATAAATGAGTCAGTTGACGCATATAATTTCTCATAGTTATGTCCATCCGAATGGTTTGCTATAAGATGCCCTTCTTCATAAACTCTGCGCGCTGTGTCGGGATTAGCCTCAATAAGCGAGCCGACTTCAAAAAAGGTTGCTTTGACATTGTATCGTCTTAAAACGTCGAGTACCTTCGGTGTGATGTTGGTCGGACCGTCATCGAAAGTAAGATAGCAATGCTTTGTCTGTCCTGAATTGCGCAGAATGGTAAGCAAATCATTTTCTTCGGCTGCCGCAGGCATGGACATAGTCTGCTGTACAGGTTCAACCGTCGGAACTGTTGCTTCTGCGGGAACGGAAGCTGCATCGATATTATCAACGCTTGCCGTATCGCCGTTTGAACATGTTGAAACCGCAACACATATCATTACGATAACTGCCGCTAATGCTATTATAATAACCGCCGCGCGTATACGCTTTTTGCGAAGCCTTTCACGGCGTCTGCGTTCACGACGCTTGTTTTCAAAATCATTTGATGTAGGCATAATAAACCCCCTGTAAAAATCATATATATTTATTATATACCAAAATACCTTAAAATTCAACATTATTTTATAATTTTATTAACAATTCATTCTCAAAAAACATTTATATGGAAGGAGATAAATTATTATGAAAAAATTTATTTTAGCGGCATTATGTTCGGTATTGCTTCTTACAGGCTGCGCAAATGCAAAAACCACAATTTCGCCGAACGGCGGCAGCGAACATCCGCCATATGAACAGCTTAAAGGCGAAGGAACAGGCTGGGGATTTGTGCGTAAAAAGGGCGAACCGCCTGAAATAAGCGCAGCGCAGAGAGAAGCTATGCAAAGCTATGACTGTTATTACATAGACGAAAATGCAGAAAAAACGCTTTACTTAACCTTTGACGAGGGATATGAAAACGGCTATACCTCAAAAATTCTTGATGTGCTTGAGGAAACACAGACGCCTGCGGCATTTTTTGTAACCGGACCATATCTTGAAAATCAGACAGAGCTTGTGCAAAGAATGATTGACAGCGGTCATGTTGTCGGAAATCACACCGTAAATCATCTTAATTTGCCAAAGCAGTCGGTTGAAACTGTACAGAAGGAACTTAGTGATTTGAATAAAAAATGTGAGGAAATGTATGGAGTCACTATGAAGTATATGCGTCCGCCTGAGGGTGAATACAGTGAGCGTGTGCTGGCGGTAGCGCAGGATATGGGTTACAAGACTGTTTTATGGAGCTTTGCATATAAGGATTGGGATATAAATATGCAGCAGGGCGCGCAGCATGCGTTTGAGCAGGTCACTCCGTATCTTCACAACGGCGCAATATTGCTTTTGCATGCTGTTTCATCGGATAATGCAAATGCTCTTGAGGATATAATAAACTATGCAAAGGGCGAGGGTTTTGTATTTAAAAGTCTTGACGAACTGGGAGAGCAATAAAAAATTTGGAAAATCTCTCTAAAAAGGCTTTATTATTTTAGTGTTTTGGTGTATAATCATATTATCAAGTATTTTTTTAGAGAGAGGAATATCTGATTATGAGAGAAGCGAGTTTTGATTTCGGTAAAAAACCCCCTGTTGACGGCTATGTAAAGGTTACGGGAAATACTATTTACAGCAGGGAAACAGGATTTGGGATTTTAAAGAATACCGAATCACAGGAAAGAAAAACAGGTGAAAAAGAATTAAACAGAGATTTTCTGTTTATGGGCGGCAATACTTTTACAGCTGACATGGAAAACGGCGAATACATGGTACGCGTATCAACGGGAGATTATGTTGACGAAGGCGACGTTATGACTTTTTTCAGCGTTAACGGCGAAAAGCACGACGTATGGGTAAAGGACGGCGAGGTTAAGGAGCTTGTATTTCCTGTTGAGGTTACTGACGGCAAAATGGAATTTGTATTTGAGGCGGGTAAACATACATGTCTTAACAGTATTGACATTGCGCAAAAACAAGATATAAGACTGACAGGCTTAAAAACCGCGATAACGGCTAAACGCTCAAAGGCGGCTGTTTCATTGTCATGGGATAAGGCAGACGGGGTTATAGGCTACCGTGTATCAAGAAGAGATACACGCAACAACGAAACAGACAAGGTGATTGACGTTATTACTGAGGAGTTTACCGACGAGGATGTAGATTTGTGCGAAACATGGGAATATACAGTCTGCGGACTTTATGCGCATAAATTCTGTTCAGAAAATAAAATTGTTGTAAATGCTGAAATTGTGGATGGCAATCAGGTTTCGGGTGAAATAAGCGGTCTTGATGCTCGCGAAACTGAAAATTCGGTAACGCTTATCTGGGACGGAATGAAGGAGGCGGTTTGGTATAATATTTATCAAAAAGCGCCGTACGGTATATATAAATACATAGGAAAAACGACTGAAACAAAGTTTATTGATGATAAGGTTATAACCAATGTACCGTTTGTATACGCGGTAGAAGCTGTTACAACAGGCGGAAAAACCGGACGCGCCGAAGTTCTGATTGATATGGAAGCAAAACCTAAAAAGCGTAAAATGGAAACGCTCGGCAGAGGCGCAGTGGCAATGAAAACGGAGAATGGCATTTTCCTGAGCTGGCGTCTTAATGCGTATGAGTATGAGCAGAACATTAACTTTATTGTGCTTAGAAACGGTGAGAAAATAACCGATATTATAACAAATTCCACTAACTATCTTGACAAAGACGGTACAGCGGAAGATATTTATACAATAAAGGCGGTAAAGGGAAATAAAGCTGAAAAGCATGGAACACAGGTGAAAGTTACTGACGCGGAATACCTGTCAATACCGCTCGATAAGCCGGCAAATTTCGTTGACCCTGACGGTAATTCATATCCGTATACGGCGAACGACGCATCTGTTGCCGACCTTGACGGTGACGGAGAATATGAGATTATACTTCGCTGGGATGCAAACGGCAAGGATAATTCGCACAAGGGCATTACCGGTGAATGTATTCTGGATGCGTATAAGCTTGACGGAACCAAGCTATGGAGAATAAATCTCGGTAAAAATATACGTTCAGGCTCTCATTATACTCAGTTTATGGTATATGACTTCAATAATGACGGTAAGGCAGAGATTGTCTGCAAAACTGCCGACGGTACAGTTGACGGCAAGGGAAATGTAATAGGCGATAAAGACGCAGATTACAGAAACAAGGACGGTTTTATTCTGGAAGGTCCGGAATACCTGACGTTATTCAGCGGTGAAACCGGTGAAATAATGGATACCGTAGACTATGACCCTCCGCGCGGCAATGTGAGAGAATGGGGTGACGGATGGGGCAACCGTGTTGACCGTTTCCTTGCCTGCGTGGCATATCTTGACGGTGAAAATCCAAGCGTTGTAATGTGTCGCGGTTATTATGATCACGGCTGTCCGACAGTGCTTGTGGCATATGATGTGATTGACAATAAGCTTGTAAAACGCTGGAAATTCCTTGCGAATAAGGACCAGAATATTGAATACACCAATCAGGGCAACCACAATCTCGGTGTGGGTGACATTGACGGTGACGGTCTTGACGAAATTGTATACGGCGCGATGGCGGTTGACCATGACGGTACAGGTATTTACTCTACCGGTCTGGAACATGGTGATTGCATGAATCTTGGTAATTTTACACCGAATACGCCTAATCTTGACTTTTTCCAGATACATGAGCATGAAGGCGCTGAATACGGATTTGAGGTGCGTGACCCTGCGACAGGTGAGATTAAGTGGGGCAAATATACAGGACGCGATACAACAAGAGGCCTTTGCGCAAAGGTTGATCCTCGTTATGTAGGAAATCAGTGCTGGGTAATGGATGACGGTATTTATACAATGGAGGGCGACCTGATAAACGAGCAGGGACCGACTTCAATTGATTTTGCAATTTGGTGGGACGGCGACCTTATACGTGAGCTTCTCGACCATGAATTTGACGATGAAAAAAGCGTTGGTTACCCGAAAATCTACAAATGGGATTATGAAAACAACAAGCTTGAAACAATTCTTGACCCAAAGGGGGTGCTTTCAAACAATTGGAAAAAGGGAACTCCGTGTATACAGGCTGACATTTTGGGTGACTGGCGTGAGGAGGCTGTATGGAGAAACGAAGACGATACCGAGCTTCGGATTTACACAACTACCGACCTAACAGAGCATAAATTCTACACGCTTATGCACGACAGTGTATACCGTCTTAGTGTGGCATTTCAGAATACGGCATATAATCAGTGTACTCAGACAGGATTTTATATAGGTCCCGAGATGGATGAAAAAATTCCTGTGCCTGATAATGAATATGTACGCGGTGTGAATATTCCCGATTTTACTGAGAATATTGACGAATAATGCGATTTGATGTATACTATGTATCAAAACCTTTACAAAAGTGTTTTAAATTTATGTAAATTTTCAAAAAATATGTTTACATTGTTGACCTTTTGTAAGAATTAGGTTACAATAGATATTATGGAGGAAAGGCGAATGAGGATAATATCCGGAACAAGACGCGGGCATAAGCTCTGCGGTTTTGACGGTGATGATGTCCGTCCGACAACTGACAGGGTGAAGGAGTCTGTATTTAATCTTATACAGACATATATACCTGATGCGGTATGTCTTGATATGTTTGCCGGCAGCGGAGCGCTTAGCCTTGAGGCTTTGTCAAGAGGCGCGGCAGAGGCTGTCTGTACGGATTCGGACAAGCGTTCTGTGGATATTATCAGTAAAAATATCGCGGCTCTCGGCTTTTTTGAAAACTGTGAGGTAATACATACGTCATGTTTTGACTATATCGTATCGGCAGGAAAGAAATTTGATATAATTTTTCTTGACCCGCCTTATAATAAAGGGCTTATCAAACCTGCGCTTACAGCTATTGTTGATAATGCTGCTTTAAACGAAGACGGGATTATCGTTCTGGAAAGCGATGATACGGATTTTCACGGCGAAACTGACGGGCTTACGCTTCTTAAACAGCGTAAATACGGCAGAACATATATCACTGTTTATAAAAAAGCATAGCAGGGGTAACAGGGAAAAGGTTAGTAAGGGAAGACAAATGAGAATTGCAGTTTATCCGGGAAGCTTTGACCCCATAACAAACGGTCATCTTGATGTTATAGAACGCGCAAGCCGTCTTTATGACAAACTGGTGGTCGGAGTGTTGAATAACAGTAATAAAAAGCCGTTGTTTTCAGCGGAGGAACGTGTTGATATGATACAGCGCGTTACAGGGCATCTTGAAAATGTTGAGGTTGATACCTTCACGGGGCTTTTGGTTGATTTTGCAAAAAGCAAGGGTGCTAATGTTATTGTAAAGGGTCTCAGAACGGTGGCGGACTTTGAGTATGAGTTTCAGATGGCGCTTTTGAATAAATCGCTTAATCCGGAATATGAAACGATGTTTATGATGACGAATACAAAGTATTCCTACATCAGCTCAAGTATGGTTAAAGAGCTTGCGGGCTTTAAAGGTAATCTTACAGGGCTTGTGCCTTGTGAGATAATTGAACAAATAAAGGAAAAATATGAGTGATACGAAAGGAATGGATAAGTATGGAAATGGATATGGACATTATGGAAATCGTTGACATGATGGAGGAAACTATTGAGAAGGCATCGGCAGTTCCGCTTACCGGTAAGGTTATGGTAGATAAGGACGAGCTTCTTGATTATATCCAGGAAATTCGCCTTGTATATCCCGATGAGCTAAAAGAGGCCAAGTGGGTAAAAGAGGAAAGACAGAGAATTCTTTCTGAGGCGGAGTCAAGAGCTGAGGCTATTCAGAAAAATGCTGAGGAAACTCAGATGCAGCTTATTGATGAGCATGAAATTACAAAGTGCGCTTATGAACAGGCTAATGAGCTTGTGAATGCTGCTCAGCAGAAAGCAGTTGAGATTAAAACCGATACTGACCAGTATGTTGATGATATTTTAAATGATGCGGAGCATCGTCTTGACCTTCTTCTTCGCAAGGTTCGCGAGGACAGAGGCTATTTTAGCAATAACTAATGTTATAAATGTTAAATAAAGGGCTGAATATACTAATAAATTAGTGATGTTCAGCTCTATTTCACTTTAATTAGGGGGTACAATTTTATGCTGTCTGATATTGAAATAGCACAGAATGCGAAAATGAATCATATACGTGATATTGCATCTTCTGTGGGTATAGGCGAGGATGAGCTTGAATATTACGGAAAGTACAAGGCAAAAATATCGCCTGAGCTTTGGAAAAGAATAAAAAATAATAAGGACGGCAGGCTTGTGCTTGTTACGGCAATAAACCCTACTCCTGCCGGTGAAGGCAAGACCACTACAACTATCGGTCTTGGCGATGCGCTTACGAAATTGGGGAAAAAATGTGTACTGGCTTTACGTGAACCGTCACTCGGTCCTGTTATGGGAATTAAGGGCGGAGCGGCAGGCGGCGGATATAGTCAGGTTGTGCCTATGGAGGACATTAACCTTCATTTTACAGGTGATATGCACGCGATAACTGCGGCAAATAACCTGCTGTCTGCTATGATTGACAACCATATTCATCAGGGAAACGAGCTTAACATTGATGTTACGAATATCGTATGGAAGCGTGTGCTGGATATGAACGACAGAGCGCTTAGACAAACGGTTGTCGGTATGGGCGGCAAAATCAACGGTGTTCCGCGTGAGGACGGTTTTATGATTACAGTAGCGTCTGAAATCATGGCAATACTTTGTCTTGCGGCTGATTTGGAGGATTTAAAAAAGCGTCTTGGTGAAATCATAATAGGCTATAACCGTTCGGGAGAGCCTGTAAAGGCATCTGACTTAAATGCGCAGGGAGCAATGACCGCACTGTTAAAAGACGCTATAAAGCCGAATCTTGTACAGACGCTTGAACATACTCCGTGTTTTATTCACGGCGGACCTTTTGCAAATATCGCTCACGGCTGTAACAGTGTACAGGCAACAAAGCTTGCTATGAAACTCGGAGATTATACAATAACAGAAGCAGGCTTCGGAGCGGATTTGGGCGCAGAGAAGTTCATGGATATTAAATGCCGTATGGCAGGAATTAAACCCGATGCGGTAGTTATTGTAGCTACTGTCCGAGCGCTTAAATATAACGGCGGAGTGGCAAAGACTGACTTGAAAGAGGAAAATGTTGATGCGCTTAAAAAGGGCATGGTTAATCTTGAAAAGCATATTGAAAATATGCAGTCCTACGGTGTGCCTGTGGTTGTAGCGATAAATCGTTTTGATACGGACAGCAATGAGGAGCTTTCTGCTGTGATTGACCGTTGTAATGAACTTGGCGCGCAGTGCGCGTTAAGCGAGGTGTTTGCAAAAGGTGGTGAAGGCGGATTTGAGCTTGCTGAAAAGGTAATTGATGCGGTTGAGAATGGAAAAGCCTGCTATAAGCCTGCTTACGAAGTTAATCTGACAATTGAAGAAAAGATACACACAGTAGTAACAAAAATTTATGGCGGCAAGGATGTTGTCTATTCTCCGAAAGCAATAAAGCAGATTAAACGGTTGGAGGAACTGGGACTTGATAAAAAGCCTGTATGTATGGCGAAAACGCAGTATTCGCTGTCGGACAATCCGAAGCTGTTGGGACGTCCCGAAGGGTTCACGGTTGCAGTCAGCAATGTACGCGTATCAAACGGTGCAGACTTCATCGTGGTTGAAACAGGCGATATTATGGTTATGCCGGGACTGCCGAAAATACCTGCGGCAAATAATATTGACGTTGACGCGGATGGAAAAATAACAGGGTTGTTTTAATATGGAATACATTTCAAAAAGCTATGAAGAAACGCAGAAAATTGCGTCTGGATTTGCAAAAACTTTAAAAAGCGGTGATGTAGTGTGCATGTACGGCGATTTGGGAGCAGGAAAAACTGTATTTGTGCAGGGAATGGCGAGGGGATTTAATATCTTTGAGCCGATAACAAGTCCCACTTTTACGATAGTCAATGAGTATGACGGTGATATGCCGTTGTATCATTTTGACGTGTACCGTATAGCCGACAGTGATGAAATGTATGAAATCGGCTACGAGGAGTATGTGTATGGTGACGGCATAAGCGTTATAGAATGGGCAGAGCTGATAGAGGATATACTGCCTGACGAGCGTTACAGCGTAACTATTTTAAAGGAGCTTGCAAACGGTGACGATTACAGAAAAATAATTATAGAAAAGGTACAGTGATAATGAGAGTTCTTGCGGTAGATACTTCCTCAAATACGGCCACTGTTGCGGTAATGGAGGATGAACTGCTTTTGGGTGAATACACAATAAATCATAAAAAAACCCATTCGCAGAAAATAATGGTTATGATTAGTCAGCTTTTATCTGACCTTGAACTGACAATAGAAGATATAGATGTTTTTGCCGCTGCGGCAGGACCCGGTTCGTTTACGGGACTTCGTATAGGAGTTGAAACGGTAAAGGCGTTGGCGCATGCTTCGGGGAAACAGGTTGTAGGAGTGGGTACGCTTGAAGCGCTTGCCTATAATCTGCCGTATGCCGAGCATATTATAGTGCCTGTCATGGATGCGCGTAAGAACAGAGTATATACGGCAAGTTATATTTGGGATGACGGTGAACTTAAGGAAATAGGCGAGCCTGAGGGCATTACAATTGAGGAATGTATAGATGCCTGTTCCAATTTTATTGATACGATTTTTGTCGGTGACGGCGTCATGCCTCACAAGGATTATATAATAGATAGGTTGGGTGAAAATGCACATTTTCCGAATGTAGGAGGACTTTCATCGGCTTCGGCAGTCGCGGCGCTTGCTATGGCAAAAGCAAAACGCGGCGAGGTAAGCGATTATATCAGCTTAAAGCCTGTATATCTGAAGAAATCTCAGGCAGAACAAGAACTTGAACAAAAATTCCGTTGCACAAACGACGGAGGAGAATAAAAAGAAAAGGGGAAAACTGATGTTAGCAATAGGAAGTGATCATGGTGGCTTTGAATTAAAGGGACATATCGTGGAGCATTTAAAGGAAAAGGGAATAGAAGTAAAGGATTTTGGCGTTTACAATGAAAACAGCGTGGATTATCCCGACTGTGCAAAGCCTGTTTGCGAGGCGGTGATTAACGGCGAATGTGCAAGCGGTATTCTAATCTGCGGCACAGGTATAGGAATATCAATGGCGGCAAACAAGTTTCACGGCATACGCGCTGCGCTGTGCGGTGATGTATTCAGTGCAAAAATGGCTAAGGAGCATAATAATGCAAATATTATCTGTCTTGGCGGACGCGTAACAGGCAGAGAGCTTGCAAATATGATAGTTGATACATATCTGGAAGCTGAATTTCAAGGCGGCAGACATGCCGAAAGAATAAAGAAAATTCATGAAATAGAAAAATAAAGACTGTCATATGACAGTCTTTTTATATTCTATCTTGTTACAATATCAACAGGCACATTGAAAATTTTTGCTACTTTTAGAATTGTATCAATATGTCTGCCTGTTGCTGCGGCGAAATGATGAGTCGGACCACATTCGCTCCAGCGGTTGACAAATTCTCTGGCACCGCAGGTAAAGCGCGTTCTCATGTTAGTATCGCCGAAGGAAAGGATTTTACCCTCTTCGTTTACACCTTCTGCAACGATAAACTTGAAGTGACCGTCCCCGTCCTGTGTAATAGCCAGATAAGTAACGGGACCTGTATACGGATAGAACTGCGTCAGATAACCTCCGCCTGTCTTACCGTGAAATACCTTAACAATTTTCATTGTCGGTTTTTTATCGGATATATCAGCGTCACCTGAACCGCTGTGTCCTATAATAGCTATGTCATCGTTAAAATCAATAGAATACATCTCAGCAAGCTGACCTGTACCTGAAATTGTTTTCAGGATACTCATTGCCATAGCAACCTTCATATCGCCTTCAACAGCGCATGCCGTACCCTGTTTAATCAGCATAGAAAATGCAGGGATAAGCATACTGTCAAGAACGCCGGCCTTGCCCTGTGCGAAACCGTCATAGTGTGAGGCGATAAGACCGAGTTTTTCGTCCTTAACCCACTGCTCAAAAGCGACAACATACTTCGCCATTTCCCAGACTTCCTCAATGCTTCCGCCGCCTTCAATATCGAAGGTGTCAAGAATATCCTGAGCCTTTTCGCGGATAGCTGCTTCGTCAGTGATGTCGTCGGCAATTGCCCACATTTTTTCCCAGTCAAACTGTTTTGTATACAGATTCATTCTTCTGTACAGATTGGATTCATCAATATAAAGGTCCATCATGCCCGGATACGGTCTGCCAATCTGAGCGATATTGGTATCTCTGAATCTTCTTCTTGTCTGAGCAGCGCGGCACCATTCATCTATTTCCTTTTGAACACCGTCGTCGCCGCCCTCTACAACACCTGTAATGACTGCATGTCTTTTTCCGAAGCGTTCAAGGTCAGCTACCATTTCACCCACAGCGCCGCAGGCATAGCCTTCGCCCAGCCATGAAGCAATATCGGTATGGTCGTAATCAAGCGCTTTAAGCTTCTGTACATTTACAAGCACTACCGGTACATCCAAATCCTTAACTGCCGGAAGCATGTTGTAGGATGTAGCGTAAGTGAGGAGCTGTAAAAATACCAAATCAACATCGGCTGCGCGGAATAAATCGCCTGCCGCCTGTGATTGCTCCTTTGTTGTTACTATACCGCCGTCAATAATTTCCACCGTGTCGGGAAGCGTCTTTTTAAACGCTTTAAACTGCGCTTCAAATTCAGGCACCAACGACGGAAACTGCGGAAGATAAGCGCCCAAAGCGATAGAGAATACGCCTATCTTTGCTTTTGTATTTACTAACATATTATAGTCCTC
>CAJTUY010000002.1:0-14744 GCA_910579415.1 uncultured Clostridia bacterium
AAGGAGTTATATAATGAAAAACATTAAAAATTACGAATTTGCTACACAATGTATACATTCGGGCAACGAACCTGACAAGGAAACAGGCGCAATCGAGCGTCCCATTACAATGGCGAACAGCTATGTTTTGCCCTATGACCCGTCAACGGTAAACTGGTCGAGTGCGGACGACAAGCCGCTCTACACTCGTAACGGCGGCGCAAACCAGATGTACTTGCAGGAAAGACTGGCTCTTTTAGAGGGCGGCGAAGCGGCAGTTGTGCTGTCAAGCGGCGTTGCGGCGCTGTCGGGTACGTTCTTTTCACTTTTAAAGAGCGGCGACCACGTTATTTTTTCCGACGTAACATATATCGCGGTATACAGACTGCTGAATGAACTTTTCAACAACAAATTTGAGGTTGAAACAACAATTCTTGATACATCTGATTTGGACGCGATTAAAAAGGCGATAAAGCCGAACACAAAGCTTATTCATATCGAGAGTCCGGGCAATCCGACATTGAAGATTACTGATATTGAGGCGGTTGCAAAAATTGCTCACGAGCATAATATATTGCTGTCGGTAGACAATACGTTCTCGTCGCCGTTTAATCAGAAGCCCCTTGAACTGGGCGCGGACATAGTAATCGAAAGTCTTACAAAGTACATAAACGGTCACGGAGACGCAATGGGCGGCGCGGTTATCGCAAAGAAAGAAATAATAGATAAGATTAAGGCGCAGGCAATGGTTAATCTCGGCGGAACGATAAGTCCGTTTAACGCATGGCTTATTATGCGTGGTTCTTCAACTCTGCCATTGAGAATGGAGCAGCACAATAAAAATGGTCAGGCGGTTGCCGAGTATCTGGAAAGTCTGCCTTGCGTTACATTTGTGGCATATCCGGGACTAAAGAGCTTTAAGGGTCACGACATTGCGAAAAAGCAGATGAAGGGCTTCAGCGGTATGCTGTCTTTCGGAATTAAGGCTGACCACGATAAGCATAATGAGTTTGTAAGCCATTTAAAGCTTATTACATCAGCGGTATCGCTCGGACACGGTGCAAGTCTTATCGCATTTCTGGGTGAGGACGATGAACGTCAGTATTTGTACCCCGAAGAATTTCATAACGGATTTTTCCGTATGAGCGTCGGTACGGAGGATGCAAAGGATATTATCTCTGATTTGGAACAGGCATTCAAGGCGGTAGGCCTGCTGTAAAAAATCAATAATAAAAAACGGCTGATTTACAGCCGTTTTTTATTGTTACTGTGCATAGTAAACATCTCTGTAAACAACACCGAGCGCCATGGCTATATCGTGTGAAGGAACAGCGACGTCTATCTGATATTCCTCAAGACCTGAGCCTGTATCCTCAGCTATACGGTAACCGTAGCCGTCAATATATACATTGGCGAGCGGAGGTATAACATTAGGATTTACAGCAATTGTCTGTCCTGGAATCATTGTTCCCGCCCATGCGGTACTGTTTCCCCAGCCGCCGTTGCATATTTCGCAAGGGCAGTAATGGGTTACTTTAAAGCGTCCTATATACCCACCGACCGCAGGAAGAGCTTCACCGCTGTCATTGGCGGCATATTCACCTTCGCCGTGATTTGATATGATGGCAATTCCTTCAGGTTCTTCAACCTCTTTGGGAAGTGAAACATATGCGCACAATGAGGGTTGGTCCCAACCGACTTTCAAGCCGAACATTTCCATAGAGTCTCTTACGGGAACCATAAGAGTTCCATCATTTATCAGAACTGCCTGTGATACCATTTCATACTGTTTTCCGATAGATACGTTATCACCGTCCGAATCGGTGAAGTTATAGCGTATAACGGCAGTGCTGCTGTTTATTCTCAAAGCAGCCGTTATACTTTTAGGGGCAAGTTCAAGACCAAAGCCGTTAACTTTACTTATAGCTTCTGCTGCGAAGCGTTCAATAGGCTTATCCGAGCCGGCATTCGGAGTAAGAGTTAAAATCGCGGTTTGTGTGGGTTGGTCCCAACCAACCTCCATGCCTGCCGATTCTGCCATAGCGCGCGCAGGGATAAGCGTCCGGTTATCAAGCTGTATCGGCTGTACATCATCAAAAGGTACATAGTCTGTGCCGTCTGATACTACTGCATCCATTCTTACCGATATTTCATCATCAGCAAATACAATTCCTGAGTTTCCTGTTAAAAGCGCGGCAAGCAAGAATGCTGTGACGGCTTTTGTTATTTTTTTCATTGGAAATATCCTCCTACTTTCCTATACAGGATTTATTGAGTTGCATCATTCGTTGTAGTTGTTAAATAATATAATTTCTGTTGTAATTCCGTCTACTACTCTTGCAAGAGCGTAATTATAGGTGTAATCCTTGTCTAAGGTAAACGGTTCATCACGGTCAAACATATTGCTCGGAAGCGAGGTTTCTATACCGTATATGTCTGACGCTTCGACTGTGTATTCCCGTCCGTAAACATCGCAGGTGTAAACAAGCGTATCCTTTCGTATATCAAGGTCGATTGTTTCCTCTTCCATAGCGTTCTTGTTTATAAGAATAAGTGAACCCGGATTTCTTTCCGCCACAATTCCAAATACATAATTGTATCTGTCGGAGGAAGGTCTTTCGGTATACTTCATATAATTCCACTTTCCTGCAACCTTGCCGTTCTGTGTAAACAGCTTTTCAAAGTCTGAACCGTAATTCACGCTTCCTGTTGCAATATCCTCGTCTGTGGGACGGAACAGAAGGTCAACAGTTCTTATTTTATCACCCGAAATGCTTGCTGTCATGCAGATAACATCGCCGCGCTTAAGGGTTCCTACATCCTGTCCCTTAAGCTCCGGATAAGCGTCGGGCGCAGATGAAAGCTGTAAATTCTCATCAATTCCCACTGTAATTTCCTTGCCGTTATAGAAAAGTGTTAAGGAGTATATTGTTTCATTACTGCTGTTAATATCCGTGCCTACATCTTTTACAAGCGCCATTCCGTATATAGCGTCTGCTTCTTTTTCGTAAATCGGCGGATATTCGCGCTTGGAGGGCTTTGATGTGGCATCGGGTTTTACGGTAGCCTCCGGTTTATCGGTAACTGTCGGCTCGGGCGTGTTTACAGGCTCATCCGTAGGCATTATATCCGTAAGCTCAATTGACTTACCGGCGCCTATAATATATGCTTTTTTTACAAAGCCGTTATACTGTGCCGGTATCTCCTCCGTAAATTTGCCGTCCTCCGACTTTGCAAGTCTGGCATAAACAAGTTTTGCATCCTTGTCAAAGCAGGTAATTACCGCTCTTTGGCTTCCCATACTGTCAAATGTGACAGTTGCCGCAAACGCGCTTGTTGTAAGCAGCGTTGACGCAGCCAAAAGCAGCGCTGTTATTCTTTTTTTCATTTTGCATCTTCCTTTCCTGATGAAATTTATTTTGAAACATAAGAGGTCACGAACTGTTTTGCGCATCTTGCGCTCCTGCCTCCGTAGTTCATTTGCCATACAACGGCTTGTTTTTCAATTTCGCCGTTCATTTCAATTCCATGTTTTTTAAGCATCGCCTGTACAATGTTTAAATATTCCTTTTGAGTAGGAGCTGAGAAAACAAGACTTATGCCAAAACGCTCGGAAAGTGATAGTGTTTCCTGCATCTGGTCATTTCTGTGAACTTCTCCGCCTTCTCTGTCAGACCAGTTTTCACGGATAAGATGTCTGCGGTTTGATGTTGCATATATAAGTACATTTTCGGGATTTGCCTGTAATTGTCCTTCCATAGCAACTTTTAATGCGCGGTATTCTGTTTCATGTTTTTCAAATGTAAGGTCGTCCAGAAATATTATGTACTTATGCGGACTTTCGGAGAGCGAACGAGTAAGCGATGGAATATCTGATATACAGTGCTTCGGCATTTCGATTATGCGAAGGCCGTTATCGCAGAACATATTTAACAGCGCCTTTACTGATGAGGATTTTCCCGTACCTCTGTCACCGAACAGCAGTACATTATTTGCCTGTTTTCCGTCAACAAAGGCTTTTGTGTTGTCAATAAGCATCTGCTTCTGATACTCTATTCCTATGAGGTCATCAAACGTAATACTGTCCGTATCGTTTACGCCTGTAAATGTGCCGTCATATTTGAAGGCGGTGTATTTTGCAAGTATTCCGCTTCCGAGCGTTCTGTAATGACGCAGAAGATTGTCCAAAAGCTCATTTGCATTTTTTGAATCTGTTATTGCCTGTATTGAGTTTATATAGCCTTTGTAAAAGCCTGTTTTATTTCCTGACGGCGCGTATTTAAGCGGTATCGAAAACAGCTTGTAAATGTACTCAATATCCAGAAGCGCAAGCTTGTACAAGTCATCGCCGATTGTTTTTCCCGAACGTGCGAGCTGTGACAGTATGTTATCATCATTTGCAAGCTGTGACGCTACATATTCCCTTATGGCGCTGTTTGTAACTCCTTCTGTTTCGGAAAATTCTATTATGCTCCTGAGTACTGTGACATTGTTCTTTTCCATTACTCCCTGTATACAGGGGTCGCTCTCTATATTGTTAAATATGATTAAATCCACTGTTACTACCCTCCAAAACCTACATCTTATTCTATTTTACCACATTATTTATTATTTTGCAACTGTTTAGCTTAAGGGTAATAAATTACATAAAAGCACTTGAATTATTGACTGAAATTTAGTATAGTAAATAGTAAGTAATAATTTGAAAGGACGGACATGCTATGAAATACAGAACACTTGCAGGAGAACGGGTATCGGTGTTGGGCTACGGATGCATGAGATTTCCCACTCTGACAAAAAACGCGGGTGATATTGATACGGAAAAGGCAGGTGAAATGCTCCGTTTTGCTGCCGAGAACGGAGTGAATTATTTTGATACGGCATATGTTTATCATGACGGTAAAAGTGAAGGCTTTATAGGCAAAGCATTAAAAGATTATCGTGATAAGATTAAATTTGCTACTAAATGTCCCACATGGGAAGTAAAATGTGAAGAGGATTTTGACCGTATTTTAGATGAGCAGTTAAACAGGCTTCAGACAGATTATATTGATTTCTATTTAATGCACGCGCTTGACCGTGAACGTTTTAATAATATTGTTAAGAAGTTTAACCTGATTGATAAACTTAATAAGGCGAAAGCTGAGGGTAAAATCCGCCATATCGGATTTTCGTTTCATGACGATTTAAGCGCGTTTAAGGAGATTGTAGACGCAAATCCCGCGTGGGAATTTTGTCAGATACAATTAAACTACATAAACCTTGAATATCAGGCAGGTATTGCGGGTCTTGAATACGCGCACAGAAAAGGTCTTGATGTAATTATTATGGAGCCTCTTCTGGGAGGTAAGCTGGCAAATCCGTCCGAGCAGGTAAGAAATATGCTGCCGGATGAAAAATCGCCTGTCGAATGGGCAATGGATTTTTTGTGGAACAGGGAAGAAGTATCCCTGCTGTTAAGCGGTATGGGCGCATTCGAGCAGGTAAGGGAGAATGTCGGTTATGCGGATAAAGCGCAGGTTGGCATGCTGACAGAGGAAAATCTTGATATGCTCTTTAAGACAAAAGAAGTATTTGATAAAATGGCGCTTGTGCCTTGCACTAAATGCGCATACTGTATGCCGTGTCCGTTTGGACTTGATATTCCGAAAATTTTTGAATTTTATAACGCTACGGCTGTAATCGGACTGGATAAGGCAATGGCAGGTTATATGGAAATTAAAACACGTGCAGACCGGTGTAAAAAATGCAAAAAATGTGAACAGGTTTGTCCGCAGGGTATACCGATAAGCGGTACAATGACTAAAATAGCGGAAATTTTTAAATAAATAATACGGGAGGGATAGTTTTTGGTATTTTCAAGCCTAATGTTTATATGTATATTTTTACCGTCCGTACTTGTGCTTTACAATCTGTCAAAAAATATTACATATAGAAATACGGTACTGATTATTTCCTCCCTGTTTTTTTATGCATGGGGCGAGCCGATATGGGTACTGCTTTTGATATTCAGCGCATTTGTCGATTATATAAACGGGCTTATAATTGACCGTCATTATGCGCGTATGCCTGCAAAGCTTGCGCTTGCGGCATCGCTTGTAATAAATCTTGGTCTTCTTGCAGTATTCAAATATTCAGGTTTCTTTATAGGAGGAATTAACAGTCTTTTGCATGTAAATATACCTGCGCCTGCAGTAACTCTTCCTATCGGAATTTCGTTTTATACCTTTCAGACGCTGTCATATACAATTGATATGTATCGCGGCAATACACGCGTGCAGAAATCATTCCCTGCATTTTTAACATATGTTTCCATGTTTCCTCAGCTTGTGGCGGGACCTATTGTCAGATATGATGCCGTATCGTCATATCTGACGGAAAGAACCGTAACGGCGGAGGACTTTGCGTACGGAATAAAACGTTTTACCATAGGGCTTTCAAAGAAGGTAATGCTTGCAAACAGTTCTGGAGCGGCGGCGAGTATGATACTTGATACCACCCGTCTTACGGTAATGTCATCATGGCTAGGAATTATTATGTATACATTTCAGATATATTTTGATTTTTCGGGTTACAGCGATATGGCAATAGGACTGGGACGAATGCTCGGCTTTAAATTTGGTGAGAATTTCAACTATCCTTATATCTCAAAAAGTATTACGGATTTTTGGCGCAGATGGCATATATCACTGTCGGGATTTTTTCGCGACTATATCTATATACCGCTCGGCGGAAACAGGTACAGACCCGTATTTAATCTGATTTTTGTATGGCTCTTAACAGGCTTGTGGCATGGGGCAAGCATGAATTTCATTATTTGGGGATTGTTTTACGGTTTGCTTTTAAGTATTGAAAAAACCTTGTTCCATAAACGGCTTCAGCGTATTCCGTCGCCTCTTTGTTATATATATACTATGTTTTTTGTGGCGATAGGTTGGGGTATATTCTATTTTACCGACTTGGGTGACTTGCTGGTATTTTTAAAGAGCGCGTTCGGTATAAATACGGCTCTTTATGACCTTACGGCAGTATCTTCATTTATGTCGAATTTATGGCTGATAATTATATGCGCTTCTGCTTCAACTCCTGTGCCTGCAATTGTGGGACGATATATATGCAAGCGTTCTCCAAAAGCGGCATTGGTGCTAGAGCCTGCATTTACTGTGCTGGCGCTGGGAGTGTGCGTAGTTTTAATAGTGGGACAAACTTATAATCCGTTCTTATATTTCAGATTTTAAGATAATTGTATTGTGTATCGACAGTGTTTACGGGAGGTGACGTCATATGAAAAACAGAGCTGTTATTATAGCTTTTCTTGTGATGCTTGCGGCGTCGGTATCATTGCTTTTACTGCCTGCTGATACTGAGAGCGTACGGTCTGAGAACAGAGAGCCTCAGAAGATGCCCTATCTTAATGCCGACACAATATTCTCAGGCAGGTTCGCTGAGGAATTTGAAGGTTTTTTGGGTGATAATACAGCCTTTCGCGCTCCTGTCACAAAGCTTGCCAGAATGCTTGAGGAAAAGAAGGGGCTTACATTAAAGAAGGGCAAAGTCATTGCCACAAACAAGGATATCGGAACAGGCACTACGCAAAAGCAAACCCTGCTTCTGGCAAACGGCGCGATAATGGAAATGTTTATAAGAAACGGTGAGCAGGAAAGAGAGTATGCCGAAGCGGTAAATATGTATGCCGAAAAGCTTCCTCAGAATATTGGTATGTACAGCATGCTGATACCGACACAGCTTGAATTTTGCGAGCCGATTTATAAAAATTTACAGGACAGTCAGCTTGATGCGGTTAATTCTATTTACAATGGCTTAAATCCGCGCGTCAGAGTTATAGACGCATACGGCGCGCTTCGGGAGCATACTGACGAATATATTTATTTTCGCACCGACCATCATTGGACGCCGTTGGGTGCGTATTACGGCTACCGCGAGTTTATGAATGTGTCGGGCGGTGCGGCGGCCGATAAGGACAGTTATGAAGTAAATGAAATAAAAAATATGCTCGGATATTTATATGACAGAGTGCCGGAAGCGGATTCATCAATAATTCCCGATACAATAAACTGGTATGCGGTTGACCCTGAAAATAAAATTAAAACAGTTATGCACGATGTAGATGGAAATGGTGAAATTACCGATTACAGAGGAGTTATGTATGACCGCGCAAAGGCAAATTATCTTTTCTTCTTCGGCAGTGACCATCCGATTGTGGATATGATAAATACAGAAAATCCGGACGGCAAAACAATAGCGGTAATAAAGGATTCATATACAAATGTCTTAGCCCCGTGGCTTATTAAAAGCTATAACCGCGTGATACTTATTGACCCCCGTATTTATACGGGTACTCTTGATACAATAATTAAGGAATTTAATCCCGATGATTTTCTTTTTGTAAATTATATATTTACTACTGTTTTTAAAGATTACACCGATTTAATGAAAGGAATTGTCAGATGAAAAAGTATGAATTTGCAGAAAACTGCTTTGATGTTCTGCGTCTTTACAGCGCATTTTATGTGATGACGCTTCATATTATGCGTCATGTACGTCTGCAGGAGGTATCGCATATATTTGACTGGTGGAACGGCGTCGTTGTGCTGTTCTGTATAAGCGGTTTTTTAATACCGGCGTCAATGGAGAGAAGCAGAGGAGTATGGGATTTTCTGAAAAAACGAGTCCTTCGGATAATACCGTCAATGTGGGTGTGTATAATAATAGGTGTTATTGTAGCTGCGATGTTCTGCGGTTTTGTACTTGACAAGACTTTTGTGAAGTGGTTTGTATGTCAGCTTGTGTTTGTCCGCGACCTGCCTCAGCCTGAATTTATCAGCGCGTTCGGTATCGGTAATTTTCAGGCTAATTTATGGACAATGATATTTACGGTACAGTTTTATATTATAACCGCAGTTATTTACCGCTTTATGAAAAACAGGCGGCTTTGGGTGTGGATAGCGGTACTTATATTGTCAATGCTGTTTAATCTTGCTGTGCCGTATTTGCAGGAAATACTGCCTGAAACGGGACGTCTGATTGTTTCGCATTCATGTCTTTCATATTTTTATATTTATTTTGCAGGTTGGTTTATATACCGTTACCGTGATAAAATCGTACCGTATCTCACACATACGAAAATACTGTGCGCCGCCGTTTTTGTGCTTCGCGCACTGTGGTGTGAAAAATACGGTGTGCGTGTAGGCGAATATCAGGATATGATACAGATAATTCTGTTGTGTATGCTGACAATCGGAATAGGTTACAGCTTCGGAAAAATACGATTTAAGTTTGATTTGTCCTACGGACTGTATTTGTATCATATGATTGTAGTGGACATATTTGTTCACACAGGACTTACAGGCAATATGGGATATGTTGCAGCAGTCTATGCTCTGTCGCTGATATGCGCGCTGGTATCGCATTATCTGGTGGATGATACTGTTGCAAAGCTGTTTACAAAGGCAAATGTGCCGAAGATTTCAGGCGCTCCGCTGGCGCCCGAGCCTGTGGCGGAGGAGCATGAAACAGAAAGCGATTTTTAAAAGATTTTGTAAATTATATTGATAATTTCGGTGAATATGGTATAATAATTTCAGGGTACTTCAAAAGCAAAGCTAAGGAGGATAATATGGATATTAAGGACGCAATTAAAAATGGTTTGACATCACTCGGAATTGAGTTTGGTTCAACGCGTATCAAAGCAGTGCTTACTGATGCGGATAACAATCCGGTTGCTTCGGGAAGTCATGACTGGGAAAACCGTCTTGAAAACGGAATATGGACATATTCGCTTGATGATATATGGTCGGGACTTCAGGATTGTTATTCAGACCTTGCGAATGACGTAAAGAAAAAGTATGGTGAGGATTTAACAACAGTCGGCGCAATCGGTTTCAGCGCAATGATGCACGGTTATATGCCGTTTGATAAGGACGGAAACTTATTGACTCCTTTCAGAACGTGGCGCAACAGCATTACTGCTCAGGCAGCTGAAAAGCTGAGTGCTTTATTTGATTTTAATATTCCGGAAAGGTGGAGTATAGCTCATTTATATCAGGCGGTTCTTAATAATGAGGAGCATGTGTCCGAAATTAAATATCTGATGACGCTTGCCGTATATGTACATCATAAGCTTACGGGTAAATTCGCAGCAGGTATCGGCGAAGCATCGGGTATGTTCCCGATTGACAGTGAAGCGAAAAACTATGACGCAGAAATGCTTGAGAAATTTTCCCGGCTGGCAGAAGTTGAAAAACAGGCATGGGATATACATGATATACTTCCTGAAGTTTTGGTTGCAGGTGAGGCGGCAGGCACGCTTAGTGAAGAAGGCGCAAAACTTCTCGACCCGTCCGGCAGTCTTAAAGCAGGCATACCGCTGTGCCCGCCTGAGGGCGATGCAGGCACAGGCATGGTCGCTACAAACAGCGTGACAAAACGTACTGGAAATGTGTCGGCAGGCACTTCAGTATTTGCTATGATTGTACTTGAAAGAGCGCTTAAAAAGGCATATCCAGAAATTGATATTGTAACTACTCCTTCAGGCGATAATGTTGCAATGGTGCATGTAAATAACTGTACTTCCGATATTAACGCGTGGGTAAATATTTTCCGTGAGTTCGCAGAGGAGGCAGGTATTGAAATAAGTTCTGCTGAGCTGTATGAGCTTCTGTATTTTAAGGCTCTTGAGGGTGATGCGGATTGCGGCGGTCTGCTTTCATATAATTATTTTTCGGGTGAGAATATAACGCATCTTACAGAGGGACGTCCGCTTTTTGTACGTACTCCTGACAGTAAGTTTAATCTTGCCAATATGATGCGTACACATCTGTATTCTGCGCTTGGCACACTGAAGCTCGGAATGGATATTCTGTCGGGCGAGGACGTTAAAATTGATAAAATGTTCGGTCACGGCGGTCTTTTTAAAACAAAGGATGTGGGGCAGAAATTCATGGCAGCCGCGCTTAATACTCCGGTATCGCTTATGGAAACGGCAGGTGAAGGCGGCGCATGGGGAATTGCAGTGCTTGCGTCATATATGAAAAATAAAGATAACGGTGAAACGCTGACTGATTTCCTTAATAATAAGGTATTCAGGGGAGGCAGTGTCTACACACTTGAACCTGAAACAGCAGATGTTCAGGGCTTTAACGCGTTTGCGGAAAGATATAAAAAGGGTTTGTCAATTGAAGAGGAAGCAGTTAAAAATATATAAAGGAGAAAAATCATGTTGGAGGAACTAAAAAAACGCGTGTATGAAGCAAATATGCTTCTGCCGAAATACGGGCTTGTTACATTTACATGGGGAAATGTCAGTGAAATTGACCGTGAAACAGGTTATTTTGCAATAAAACCGTCGGGCGTTGAATATGATAAATTAAAGCCTGAGGATATGGTTATTGTTGACCTTAACGGTAATAAAATTGAGGGTAAATATAATCCGTCGTCGGATACGGCAACGCATGTTGAGCTTTATAAGGCATTCCGGAATATCGGCGGAATTGTTCATACACATTCAGCATGGGCTACAAGCTGGGCGCAGTCGGGACGCGGTATTCCATGCTACGGAACAACACATGCAGATTATATGTACGGAGAAATTCCATGCGTAAGAAATCTCACGAAGGAGGAGATTGACGAGGCGTATGAAAAAAATACAGGAGTGCTTATCGCAGAGTATTTTAAGGATAAGGACTATGAGGCTGTACCTGCTGTGCTGTGTAAAAATCACGGACCGTTCACTTGGGGCAAAAACGGTATGGAGGCTGTACATAATGCGGTTGTTTTGGAGGAAGTCGCAAAAATGGCGGTTCATACCGAAGCGATAAATCCGAATGTTAAACCTGCTCCTCAGGAATTACAGGATAAGCATTATTATCGTAAACACGGTGCAAACGCCTATTATGGTCAACGATAAACTGTCTGTATTAAAATATAAATAATTAAAAGGAAGGTAAAAAATTATGATTAAACAAATTTACACAAGAGCATTCAATATTTTAATGAAGATGCCGTTGAAGCTATGGGGGCTTTCGCTTCTCAGCGGATTTTTAACACTGCTTATATTGATTTTCGGAGGACTGCCGATAATTTCAATACCGGTTGCTGCGACTCTGAGCGCAGGAATGTCAGTAGTGTATCTTGACGGATATAACGGTAAAGAGGTTTATTCCGACCAGTTGTTTTTGGGATTTAAGAAATTTCCGCATGTGGCAGGTGGTATGTGCTGGCAGAAGCTTTGGGTGTTGTTATGGTTTTTAATTCCGATTGCAGGACCTGTAATTGCAGTTATTAAATCGCTTTCATATGCGTTTACACCGTATATTCTGACACAGGAACCGGAAATAGGCGCGACGGAAGCACTAAGAAAGTCAATGGAAAGAACAAACAGCTATAAGGCAAATATGTTTCTTGCAATAATAGTGCCGTCAGTTGTATTTGCGGTTGTTGTTATAATATTGAATATACTTGCAATGATACCGTTTGTGGGAATTTTATTTGCGGCAGTTTCATTCATAGTATCACTTGTTTACGGACTTTTTGCGCCTCTGTTTTTTGGTCTTGTAAGAGCAGGATTTTATGATTACGCAAAATCAAATGTTTATCATGCGCCTGCGGCAGTTAATGTAAACGCACCGAAAGTTACATGTAACAGCTGTGGTCATGAAAATCCGGCAGGAACAAAATTCTGCGGTAAATGCGGGGCAAAGATAGATTGATATTAAAAACACAAAAAGACTGAATATTCGTTAGAATGTTCAGTCTTTTTAATGTGATAAAAAATGTTATGAAGAAGTATCTCCAACAGAACCGTCACCTTTCAAATTGTGATATACCTTTTGATTCGGTGCGTGTGTTCCGGCAATAATCGGATTTGCATGAGCATTTCCGTGTTTTGCCTTGCCCTGAATTTCAGGTACGGGAGCAGCGCTGTTGCGTGGCTGTGTATGAGTTCTGTCGGGGCGTGCCATTCCCTGCTTTGCCATAATAATCACCTCTGAAATATTATAACCGCCATATAGTAAAATATTCGGAAAAGGTTTTATTGTCCGATACATAGGATTAGGAGTTGTTATGCTCTTTTTCTTGTCGTTTTGTGTGTATTAAGTTCAAATCTTTTGCGATTAGAATTATTGACGTTCAATATTAAAATTTCTGATACAGAATGAGGCGTTGGCAGGCGGAGCGGTAAGAGAACCGTTAAATACTACACCAAAGGACAGTTTGTTTATGGGCTTGTCTGAACCTATTCCGTAAAGTACCGGTATGGATTTATCATCAACATATATGGTATTATTGACAGGGTCGGAATATGTTGTTTTTGCTATACCATCATTATAAGTAAGTACAATATGTATCCATTGGTTTTTAAAATCGCTGTACTCCGAGAGTTCAAAAGGAGTATCAATAATGGTAGTATTGGGAATGAAACGAACATCATTTTCATCTCTGCAAAAACCTACACCACATCCCGCAACATTATTATTGTAAGGAAGCATGCCTACAATTGCCCCATCTGATGATATATTTTCTATTTTAAAATCAAAGCTTATTGATATATCAGGACAATCATTATCAAATGAAATAGTCATTGGATTGTTAGCGTTGTCTGTAAAATTGTAAATAATTATTCCGTTATCCGTAATTTTGTTATAATCACCTTTTAACTGTAAATTAAGAGCCCTGCGAATGCAGGGCGTGGAAACAGGTGTCATATTATTATTCCATAGCAATAATTTTAAATTATAATCATCGGTGCTTTTATTAAATTCAATATTTGCTTCTCCGTTTGTAATCGGTACAGTTTTTAATTCTACTAATATCTGTTCATTGTTAAACAATGCACCTATTAAGTCTTTGCCGCCATTGCATATTGTCTGTACAGAGTGACTGTTTATGCGTTTAATTTTTAAATATGGAATATCCTCAGCAAATACTGCTGTAATAATTGTTGAAATAGATAGTAAAGTAATAATAAAACCCCAAGTTTTAAATTTCATCTTATATACCTCCATACGAACTTGCTTTATGTTCAATATATCATGAAAAAAGAGATTTTTCAATATATAAAAGTAATAAAGTTTTAGGGTTTGTTGTTATAATAGTTCAATATAAAAAAAGTCTTATGAAAGTATTGACAAATGTTTGGAAGCGTGTTAAAATATAAAAGATGGTCAGACAGTTATTTTATAATAAAGAATGTTTGACATATTCGGACCATTAGCTCAGTTGGTTAGAGCATCCGGCTCATAACCGGACGGTCATAGGTTCGAGTCCTAGATGGTCCACCAGAAATTGTCCTGAGAAGATAGGTTTTAAGCCATTTCTCAGGGCTTTTTATTTTCTAAAATCCGATTTGTCCTTTGTTTGTCCTTTATTGTATCTTAGCATAACTTGAAGCTGCTTGACACGCTGTTGTTTGCTATGGTGGATGTGGTGGACGTAATCGCGATTGGAGAGAGCGTGAAAAACAAAGGACTAAATCCATTTTCAAGAATGGAGTTGTACTTTAACAAGATAATATTTTATCGGAGTTTAAAGCAAGCCTTTCGAATAAAAACATGTAAAGTGAAGAGATATACTGTAAAGGGTAAAATTCATAATACCCAATACAATATATCTCTTTTTTAGTGTAAGACAGTTGACAAATATCAGAAAAAGAAAATCATAAAATTTTCAAAAAGGGACTTGACAATACGACAAACGTCGTATATAATATAAATATACTACGACAAATGTCGTAGATGAAAGTGAGG
>CAJTUY010000002.1:14779-38910 GCA_910579415.1 uncultured Clostridia bacterium
AGACTTTTTGAAAAAAGACTTCCGGACGCGGAACTCGAAATTATGAAAGTGATATGGCACAATCCTTATCCCATATCGACAAGCGAGGTGAAGAAACTAATAGATAGTGAAACAGAAAATATGTGGACACAGCAAACGCTCCAATCATTGCTCAATCGTCTTATTGCAAAAGGATTTTTAGAAAAGGATAAAAGAGGTAAAGAATATATTTATACTCCTCTTGTTGCGGAAAGTGACTATGTAGAATTTGAGAGTGAACAGTTTTTGAAAAAAATGCACTCGGGTTCCGTTGTCGGCTTAATGCGCGCTTTGTTCGACAGTAAAAAAATCAGCAACTCTGATATTGCGGAACTTGAAAAATTATTTAAGGAAAATAAAGAATAATGGAAATTTTAAAGCGAGTATTTTTACAAGACACATTCACTTCGCTAAAGGCGGCGGCAGTCATAATATTGCTTTTCGCTCTGACAAAGCCCATAGCAAAGCGATACACGGCAGGTTTTCGATATTATTCGTGGCTTGTGGTAATGCTTATATTTTTAATTCCGTTCGGAGCTATGGGTATAAGCTATACGGTGGATTTTCCAACTGTAACTGATAAAGTAAACACGCTGACGGTGAGTGAATGGTACAGCAAAAATGTGCCGGATTATTCCTTTGAGGAGGAATATCAGAGCTATAATCGGGTGGAAAGCGAGAGCGGTGACGGAGAAGCGGAATATGTCCCCGTTACGAAAACGGCGGTCATGAAAACGCCTGTTGACATTGCGGAGATACTCTCGATTATATGGCTTTTGGGCGCAATTATATATTTTGCGCTTCACATAGGGCGGTACATAGAGTTTAAGCGCGGACTTAAACGGCTGTGCTGTAACATAGACGACAACAGGGTTTATTCGGAATTGGAGAGTGAAAAACAGCGGCTCGGAATTTCGGAAAATATAAGAATAAAGCTGTTTCCTGTAACCGATACACCTATGCTTACGGGGCTTTTCCATCCTGAAATAATATTGCCGCATACCGATTACACGGACGATGAACTGCGTTTAATATTTCGCCACGAGTTGTTTCATTATAAGCGTAAGGATATATTGTATCAGTTTATAACACTTGTTTTCATATCGCTGCACTGGTTCAATCCGTTCGTATATTTAATGGCGAAGGCGGTTGAGATTGACGGCGAAACCTCGTGCGATGAAAAAACGCTTGATGGAAAAGCGTATGAGGAAAGAGTTTTTTATGGTGAAATGTTGTTGAAATTTCTTAAAACATCAACACAAAAAAAGTCATATATGACTACTACATTTTTTGGAGGTAAAAAGGGTATGAAAAAACGATTGGATTTGATAAAAAATAAAACAATGCGAAAGAAAGGAACAGCCGCAATGGCTGCTGTTATGAGTATAACCGTTCTGCTGTCAATCAGCGCAGCAGCTATGGGAAATGATTATTTTAACTCAGTATTCGAGGGCGACACCTCGTATCTTGCCGACTTTATAAAAACCGAAAAGCGAAGCGTCGAGGATGACAGATTTAAGCTGACACTGGAGCAGTATCTGGTCGCTGAAAATCATGCAATGCTTGTCTGTTCTTTTGAAGCAAAAACGGAGGACGCAAAGGCGGAGATGAATGAGGTTGACGAAAGAGGAAATTCAACCTTTAGCGGTATGGATTTTCTGAATTTCGGTCCGACTGATTATGACAAGTCGTATCTTCAAAGCGCAAGCAGCAGACGTCTCGGCGGCGGGGAATTTGATACAGAAAATAAAAGATATTACATACTTCAAAGCGATAGCATAGATAATGAAGAAAAAATTGATTTTAAGCTCAGCACTGACAGAATAAAAGATGCACCCAAAATTATTGTTCCTATGGACTACAATATGGAAACCAAAATTTTAGATTTGAGCAACGGTATAAGCGTTGAATATAATCCTATATCCATAGAAGTTACAGTTCCTGTAACAAATAAAGTAAATGACTGTAACTGGCGCGATTGGAACGGATATTATTTTTACTTTAGAATGAAAAACGGTGAAATAAAAACCTTTAACCAGCTTTATGAAGAAAGCGGTGAAGATGGAGAGTATGACGAGAATGACAATCAAATATCTAATACCATTCTCGCATGGGCGCGCGGTATTATAGAGCCTGACGAGATTAAAAGTATAATCGTGAACGATACTGAATACCCTGTTGATAACCCGTCGGCTTCAAAGTCTGTTACAATTGACGAGCATTTAAAACCGTTTGTAATAGATGCATATGTAAAAGACCACCTATGGATACCTCTGCGTGAATTGTGCGACGGTTTGGGCGCGGAAATTAAATGGAACGATGAAACCAAAACTGCAAAGTTTACTTATCGCGGTTCTGTCTATGAGCTTACTGCAGGCAAAGCAGGAATGGTAATGAATGGTGAAGAATGTGATTTCGGCAATGAGCCTGCATTTATTGACGGGCAGGGACGACTGATTGTACCGCCGTATTTTAACGGATATAATAACTATACATATATAGCTGCCGATATGCATGGAATTAACACATATATTGAAAATTCAGACGGTAATCAAACCGTAAATCCAAATGCAAAATGGCATATCATTCCGTAAATATTGCAAGAGAGTAGTCTGTAAACGACTGCTCTCTTGTTTTTATATCGGGATAAATCCTGTTTCAAAATCTTAAATGTACCTGAAAACATGACATATATTCTATTTTGTATAACCGTATATAAAAATATTTTTAAATAATTTTATTTTCCCTGTTCCGAAATATTCTTGCAAAGCCAACTTTTTAATGATATAATTATTTTATCAGATGATTTTACAAAAATCATTTCCGATTTGAGAGGAAGGTAAAATATGTACGCAAAAAGAATAATCCCATGTCTTGACGTAAATAACGGCAGGGTGGTAAAGGGAGTAAATTTTGTTAATTTAATAGATGCCGGTGACCCTGTTGAATGTGCGAGGGTATATGATAAAGCAGGCGCAGATGAGTTGGTTTTTCTTGATATAACAGCCTCGTCGGATGCCCGTGAAACAGTGACAGACATGGTTGAAGCAGTTGCGAAACAGGTATTTATACCATTTACGGTAGGAGGAGGAATACGCACGGTTGAGGATTTTCGCCGTATTTTAAATGCCGGTGCGGACAAGGTGGCGGTAAACAGCGCTGCGATAAAGCGTCCCGAGCTTATAAAAGAAGCGGCTGAAAAATTCGGCAGTCAGTGTGTTGTATGCGCGATTGACGCGAAGCGGCGCGCGGATGGGTCAGGCTGGGACGTATATCTTAACGGCGGCAGGGTAAACACCGGGATTGACGCGCTTGGATGGGTAAAAAAAGCTGAGGAGCTTGGAGCAGGTGAAATTCTGCTTACCAGTATGGACTGTGACGGAACTAAAGCAGGTTACGACCTTGAGCTTACAAGAAAAGTAAGTGAAAGCGTAAAGATACCTGTAATTGCTTCGGGCGGCGCAGGCACTATGAAGCATTTTCTTGACGCCTTCCGTGAAGGTATGGCAGACGCAGTGCTGGCGGCAAGCCTGTTCCATTTTAAAGAGATTGAAATTAAAGCGTTAAAAAAATATCTGCATGAAAACGGTGAAAGCGTAAGGCTGTAAAGGAGTAAATATATGAGTAAGAAGGACAGACGTAAAAAACTTGCAAAAAAAGAAAGCATGATTGCAAAAAACGAATTTACAATGGACGATTCTAAAATTTATATTATCGCCACAATTATAATGTTTCATATTGCTCCTCTTATAATGGCGCTTATGGGTGAAAACGGACAGTTATTGCTGCTGCAAACATTTTTGGTGATGCTTAATCCGATTTTTATTGCGCTGTCGGGTCTTATCTACGGAATAAGAAAGGGCTTTAACGTAAAACTTCCGTTTTTTATGGGGGTTATTGCGCTTGCGTCAATACCTATGTATTATAAATTTGACGCTCTCGGATATCTGGTACAGACAACGATGGTAATGGGAATTGTCTATCTGATTTTTGCATTTGCCTCAACGGCAATAGGAGCGCTTTTAAGAAAGTTTTTGAATTTCTCATAAGAGGTGATTACATATGGAAAAGCTGTATACTGCCGTCACGCAGATGACGCCTGTGATTTACAGGGATTTTTATAAAATTTATTACAGGGAACGTCTTAAAGTGTATACCATTATTACTGCGGTTATAGGAGTTATAATGGCGGTATTGGGAATATACATCTACAAAAAGGGATTTGGTATGGTGTGGGCTGTGCTTGCGGTGTGGATTGGAGCGTTTTTGCTGATTTATCCGCATGTTGCGTACAGAAAGCCGTATAAACGGGCGCGCAATTCTAAGCTTACCACACGTTTTGCTTTTTATGAGGACTATATATCCGAGCGTACAAATTCGGTTACTACCGATTATAGCTATAATTCGCTTTTAAAAGTGATTGAAACAAATAAGTATCTTCTGATTTTTCATTCACCCGAAAGCGTCAGCATTGTCGATAAGAAAAGTGTTGATGGGGATGTACAGGGTCTTTGCCGTCTGCTTCAATCAAAAACGAAACTGAAAAAAATACATGCATAAAATGCGATAATTCCGCTGCCGGAGAAGTATTTATATATAGAATGGAATAAAGTTTATATTTTCTTTATATTTATAAATTCTTTATAAATATTTAAACCAAACGCTTTATTTATACATCTAATATATGATACAATTATTTAAAGAACCTGCAAACGGAGGCGGCGGAAGTGACACGGACAGAAATAAGATATAAAAGAGAAGAACGCATAAGAAAAAAACGGAAAAGGCGGGCGAAAAGATTACGTACAGTGTTGATTTTTATGCTTGCTGTGTCAGCGGCAGTGTGCGGAGTACATATGGCTGAAATCACGCGCGGTGGAGTTGATGCAAAAACAGGCGTTCCGTTGTTTTTGCAGACGGACGAACGCTGGAAAGATGCGCCGTACGGAAACAGCACGGTGGAAATCAGCGGCTGCGGTCCTACGTGTCTTTCAATGGTTTTTACAGCCCTTACTCAAAATCAGAGCATGACTCCCGATGAGGTTGCGCGGTTTTCCGAGCAGAACGGATATTATGTTGAAGGCGTTGGGACAAGCTGGTCGCTTATGTCAGGCGGAGCCAAGAAGCTGGGACTTAAAGTTAAGGAAATTCCACTGAGCGAGGAAGTTATTGCTGATAAACTTGAAAATGGATACCCTATTATTTGCAGTGTCACGCAGGGCGATTTTACAAATGAAGGACATTTTATTGTACTTACAGCTTATGATAACGGTATAATACGTGTAAACGACCCGAACAGTGAAGTAAACAGCAGGAAATCGTGGAGTTATGACAGATTAAAGGGTCAAATCAGTGCGATGTGGACATATAAAAACTAAAAAAGGACGCTTATGCGTCCTTTTACTGTCTTTTATTAAAGAATTACAAGCACCATTGTTGTTATAAGGAAAAGAATAGCGATTGTAGTAGTAAGTTTAGTAAACATAGCTTCCTTTGTTGTACCGCCGTTTTTCTTAAAGAATGAATCGCCCATATCTGATGAAGCGCCCTGAATACCTCTCATACCCGGGTCTTTACCTTCCTGAGCCATAACTACAAGTATAAGTATAACGGCAACAATCAAGTGCAATATTACAAATAGAGTGTGCATAACATCTAACCTCCTTTATCGTTTAATAGTAACTCATAGAACATTATACCACATTTTTATGAATTTACAAGACTTTTCTTAAAAAAAGTTTTATTTATTTTGTTCTTTATCAATTCCTAAAATGTAGTCGGCCGAAACATTATAAAATTTACACAGCGCAATTAAATGCCTTATAGGCATTTCGTTAGCGCCGCGTTCGTAACGGGCGTACATTGTCTGAGATGTGCCGAGATATTCGGCTATTTCCTGCTGCGTTTTATCGTTGTCCTCGCGCAAATCACGTATACGCTTGATATACTTCATAAAACTTTACTCCTAATTCAAATATAAAATTATTTTATCCTAATAAATATATTTACTATTGACTTTAGTAAATATATTTACTATAATATTCTTGTTAATACTTCGGCAATGCTATTGTAAGTCTTAGGAAGATATGATATAATTAGTATAAACATGAAAGGGGAGAGAGGATATGAAAAAAATATTTATTGTATTTGCCGTGACTGCGCTGTTTTCTACTGCGGCATATGCCCAGAGTGTTGACATATCAACCGCCGCTCCGACAGAGGTGACAGGGCTTGCAGACGGTTATTATGACCTGGCTGTCACTTGTAAAAACAGCGCGGTTGATGAAGATACATATATCTATGGTTCATCTGATGCTTACACAATGTATTCCACAGTAATACCAAAGTCCGACAACAATATTACGGTTGTTGTTAAAGGTATTGAAGTTACAGGCGGTAAATGTGAAATAGGAATTTCGGGCGGCGATACAGTCACCGTATCAAGCGCAGACCTTACTCCGTCAAAGGCTTATAAGCTTATAACGGGCGGCGATATGAGCGAGGTAAGCTATATTGAGAGTCTGGGCGGCGTATATAAGGATGCTGACGGCAATACTGTTGACTCGTTCAGCTTTCTTGCTGAAAACGGTGTAAATATGGCTCGTATACGTCTGAGCAATAATACCGGCAAGGGTACGGGCGACGGCGCATACTATCTGCCAGAAGGCTTTCAGAACGAGCAGGACTGCCTTAAACTTGCAAAACGCGCTAAAGAGGCAGGAATGGGAATACAGTTTACCTTTAACTATTCCGACTACTGGTCAAACGGGGTGCGTCAGATTATACCGTCCTCATGGGTAAAGCAGATTAAGGACGAGCTTGGGTATGATGTTAAGGACGCGGATTTCTTAAACAGTATGACAGCGGCACAGAAAAAGGAAGTACAGGAAAAGCTGTGCAGCATTATTTACGACTATACCTTTGATATAATGTCGAAGCTCAAGGCTCAGGGTACTGTACCCGAATACGTGTCGCTCGGCAACGAGATTAACGGAGGTATGCTGTTTCCTTTCGGCAACTCGTATGCCGCAAATATGAACAGAAACAGTTTTGAACTGAAATTCGGCAGTGATAAAAAGGCTGACGATATTATATGTGCTGATGAAAAGACCTATCTAAAAAAGTTTCTGAAGAGCGGTTATGACGCTGTTAAAGCGGTTTCCCCCGATACTCAGGTAATTGTTCATCTTGCAACAGAAGGAAACAACGGTTCAATAAACGACGGTAAATATACATGGCTTATGGACGAGTTTACAAAAGCAGGTGTCGTTGATGTACTCGGCGCGTCATATTATCCCGCATGGTCAGGCGCAACGGCAGATAAAGCGCGTGAATTTTGTACGAGAATGTATCAGAAGTACGGTAAGCCTGTAATGATTATGGAAACAGGTTACAGTTGGAATGATAAGAAAAAGAACGGTTATGACGGTCAGCTTACGGCAAATGCCGCTGACTATGTGGATAAATATCCATACACGCAGGACGGTCATGCAGGCTATATGGCAGAGATTATAAATGAAATGAAGCTTGCGGGCGACAGTTGTCTGGGCATACTGTACTGGGACCCGTGTATGATTCATGTTGAGGATACAGAAAATCCGAATGAGTCCCTTTCAGGATGGGCAATACGCGAAAACGACGATTTGCCTGACGGTAATGTTGTTGAAAATACAACGTTGTTTGATTTTGACGGTAAGGCGATTAAGAGCGTGGGTGTGTTTAAGAGTTTGCGCAGAATAACAGGCACTCTCACAGGCGAAATAGATGAAAGCAATAAAGATTTGGTTATAGCAAACGTAAAAAATGCTTCCCGTGAACCTCAGAAAGCTAATTTGTATGTTACGGTTTATGACAGTAACGGTGTACTGAAAAGCGTTAAAATTGATTCAAAAACTGTGAATGCGGGAGAGAGCGAAACGCTCAGTCTGGATAAACCCGCAGAGAAGTTTAAAACATTTCTGTGGAACGGCGAAACCTTTGCGCCGCTGGGGAAATGATAATGTGCTTTTTTAAAAGCATTTTTACTAGTTGATAAGGAGTAAATAAATGAATAAAAAAATCATAGCGCTTTTTATCGGAATTCTGTTTATACCTTCTGCCGTCTATGCATCGGATGTAAATGTGTTTGTACATAATAGTCCGATTAGCACAGGAGGATTTATATCGAATGATACAACTTATGTGCCGCTCAGAGCTGTGAGTGAAGCATTGGGGGCGCAGGTTATATGGGATAACGATACAAGAAGTGTATATATTGACACTGACGAGGATACAATTACGGGAAAGGTCATAGAGGAAGCCAGTGAAAGTGTTGTTGCGATAGTGGGCAATCATAAATCAAATTATATTACCGGTACGGCGTCAGATTATAATGAATTGACTGCTCATGGAACAGGAGTAATTATCAAATCCGGAGGCAGTATACTGACAAATGCTCATGTTGTAAGTGATATAGATAATATAACAGTAGTATTTAGCGATGGGGAAAGTTATCCTGCCCAAGTACAGTATATGGATAAAGAATCTGACCTTGCTGTGATTAAAGTGGGGCGGTTAGGTCTTAAACCTATTACCTTTGCTGAAGCAGGCAGTGCATTTGCAGGACAATCGGTTGTAGCTATTGGTACACCTCTATCTCTTTCAATGCGTAATAGCGCATCAAAAGGCATTATAAGCGGAGTGAATGTAAATGTCAGCAAAGCGTATTATCCTCTATTACAGACTGATGCAGCTATAAACGGAGGTAATTCGGGCGGTCCGTTGCTTAATATGAAAGGACAGTTAATAGGTATCAACTCATCTAAATATGCAGGTGTAGGTATAGAAGGTTTGTCATTTTCAATTCCGCTGGATACTATTAATTATGTGTTGAAACAGTTTGAAATGAATGGTAAAGTATGTCGCCCCAATCTCGGAATTACACTCGAAAATTCATGGGAAGCACGTATCGGGTTGCCTACCAAAAAAGGAGTAACTGTTAAAACATCTTCATCTGACATATTGAAAACAGGCGATATGATAAATAAAGTTAACGGAGTAGAGGTTCATAGTATAGTTGATTTTAACAAGGTTTTAAGAGATACTTATTTATCGGGAAGTATAAAAGTTATATACATAAGAAACGGAGAACAAATATCTTCTGATATTGTTCCGAATATAAATTAAGGAGGAAATTTATCAATGAAAAAAAGAGTTATATCGGTGTTGCTGACATTATGCATGGCATTTTCTTATATGGCATTTGCGTCTGCGGAAGACGGGGACAAGGTTGAAATCAAATTTAAGGTGGGGGACAGTATACTTAGTATTAACGGTTCGGATGTGGAAGTAGAAACCCCTTATATAGCCGGTGACGGTACTACACTTGTTCCGCTGCGTGTAATTACTGAGGCCTTTGGCGCTCAGGTTGATTGGGAGGGTACAACAAAAACCATTACATTAACATATCCCGGTGTTGGCATTGTACTTCAAATCGGAAGCGCAGTAGCACAGGTGAACAACCATAATGAAACTTTACCGGAGGCTCCTGCATTATCTGCAAATGGTGTTACAATGGTACCGTTAAGATTTATTTCAGAAACTTTTGGAGCTGATGTGGGTTATGATAATGCTACATCAAGAATTACTGTTACGAAAGGAGATATATCGGGAACACAGACTGTAACGGGTATTACAAATATGACCCGTACAGGAGATAGTTATTATCAATGGAGTATTGATACTCCGGTAGATATGGACATGACAGACCGCAGACTGGACGGAATGGGGACCGAGTTTACGGCGAGTGACGGAAGTGAACTGCATATTGATTTATATCGATATACAGATGATGAAATAAAGCCGTTTGATGAAGAATTTTCGCGTGTAAAGGACTCATTTGCGAGGTATACTCTTATGGAGGCTGAAAAGCTGACAGATGACGCAGGAAATAAATATATGCATTTTCAGGCAAAGAATACTGAAAAAATAATTGATATGCGTGAGTATTATGGCAAAGATGATACAACAATAAAGAATATGATTCTTTCAATAGCCGACAGCTTTAAGCTTGGCAGTATTGACAATCAGACATATAATCTTTCAAACGTATCTGACGGTATGAGAGAAATTAAAAGTGAAAAATATAAGTTTAGCTTTAAAATTCCTGCCGATTATATGCAGTACACTGCAAAAGCGGAAAATGAATTTATATTCGGTAATACAGATGATGATGTAAATTCTAATGTACATTTGGGTATCTTCTCAAAAACAGATACTGTTACGGCGGAAAAACTGGCGCATAAAGATCATGATAACAGAATGAAAGCATATAATCCCGAAATGTCCAAAATTACCGATGTGGAAAGTATAGGTGATACATACCGATACACACAAACAGTTTCAGGTTCTTCTAAGTACAATACATATAATATAGATGTATTTTTTGAAAAGGGCGGATATGTTTATAACATGTCAGTTACTGCTCCATCTGAAAAAGAAGCAAAGAGTGCAGAAAAAATCATTGAAAGCCTTAAAACAGAGGAACTTGATTTTGCGGAGATAGGAAAGCTGTTAAGAAATGATCCTGATGATGAAACTATGGCATCAAATACAGTAGGAAACTATAAATTTTCGCTTCCGGTATCGTGGAAGGGAGCATCGGGAAGCGTTTCGGGAGTTCAGTCATCGGTATATGTAAACGGCTCTACCGGCTCGATGATTTCTGCGGTTGTTAATAAAGATAATGATTATACAAGCAGAAGTCTGAAAGGTGAAGCAGAAGATTTTCGGAAATATATAAAAGATAACTCTGATAATCAGCTTATAGGTAATATAGAATATAAAACAATCGGTGATAAAAGCTTTGCTTGTTTCACATATAAAATGATGAGTGATAAAACTGCTGATAGTTATGTAACAGTATATATGACAATACAGTCAAAAGAACTTATTATGTTTACACTTTATGAAAAGGATATATTTTATAAAGGAGAGGGAATAGGCATACTTGAAAACGCACTTGCCTCAATAACAAAAAAATAATAAACAGCAGCAGGCTGCCTGATTTCAGGCAGTCTGTTTTTTCAGATTAACATAAAAGTTACACAAAACTAACAACGGCTTGTCTATGCGAAGTACAAAATCCGACTTGATTTTTTTGAAAAAAATTGAAATTTTTTATTGCATAATGGTTAAATCAGTGATAAAATATATGTTAGTATTGCATAACAGGGCGCTTTTAAGCTCTGATATTAAATTTTATGAGGAGGTTTTAACTATGTCATATGCACAGGACGTGTTAGCAAAGTTAAAAGAAAAAAATGCAAATGAGCCGGAGTTTATCCAGGCTGCAACAGAGGTTCTTACTTCACTTGAACCTGTTTTTGAAAAGCACCCCGAATATAAGGACGCTGCTTTACTTGAAAGAATTGTAGAGCCGGAAAGACAGCTTATGTTCCGTGTTCCTTGGGTTGACGACAATGGTAAGGTACAGGTAAACAGAGGCTTCCGTGTACAGTTCAATAGTGCAATCGGTCCTTATAAGGGCGGTTTAAGACTTCATCCGTCAGTAAATCTTGGTATTATTAAATTTCTTGGTTTTGAACAGATTTTCAAGAACGCGCTTACAACACTTCCTATCGGCGGCGGTAAGGGCGGTAGTGACTTTGACCCAAAGGGTAAGTCAGATAATGAGGTTATGCGCTTTTGTCAGAGTTTTATGACAGAGCTTTGCAGACATATAGGCGCTGATACAGACGTTCCCGCAGGCGACATCGGTACAGGCGCAAGAGAAATCGGATATATGTTCGGTCAGTATAAGAGAATTAAGAACATATACGAAGGCGTACTTACAGGTAAAGGTTTAACATGGGGCGGTTCGCTTACAAGAACAGAAGCAACAGGCTATGGTCTTGTATATTATGCTCAGGAAATGCTTAAAGACCTTAATACAAGCTTTGAAGGCAAGACTGTTGCTGTTTCGGGCGCAGGTAATGTTGCTATCTACGCTACACAGAAGGTTCAGCAGCTTGGCGGTAAGGTTATAACTGTTTCTGATTCAAATGGTTATGTTATCGACGAGGAAGGTATTGACCTTGCGGCAGTTAAGGAAATCAAAGAGGTTAAGAGAGGCAGAATTAAGGATTATCTTAACTATCGTCCGAATGCTAAATATGTTGAGGGCGCAGGTCTTTGGCAGGCAGTTAAGGTTGATGTTGCGCTTCCGTGCGCTACTCAGAACGAGCTGTTAATCGATGACGCTAAGGCGCTTGTTGCAAACGGCTGCATGGTAGTCGCAGAGGGTGCTAACATGCCGACAACTCTTGAAGCTACTGAATACTTGCAGAAGAACGGTGTATACTTCGCACCGGGTAAAGCTTCAAATGCAGGCGGTGTTGCTACATCTGCTCTTGAAATGAGCCAGAACTCACAAAGACTTTCATGGACCTTTGAAGAGGTTGATGAAAAGCTTCATAACATTATGGTTACTATTTATAAGAATTCTGTTGCAGCAGCTAAGGAATACGGCTGTGAAATAGGCGGTAAGACAAATCTTGTTGCAGGCGCTAATATCGCAGGCTTCATGAAGGTTGCTGACGCTATGATGGCACAGGGCGTTTGCTAATTATAAAATAAGTAAAAAACGTTTGTCCGTAATAGGGCAAACGTTTTTTGTATGTGAAAATAAAAACGAAGTAAGCAATAAGCTTACTTCGCAAAACGCTAATGGCGGAGAAGGTGGGATTCGAACCCACGTGTCCGTTAAGACAAACGCATTTCGAGTGCGCCCCGTTATGACCGCTTCGATACTTCTCCAAAAATCTTACCGTAATATTCTAACATAACCAATAAAAAAAGTCAAGCATTTAGTTTGACAATAATTCGCGTAAATGATATACTTATAGTAGTATAATAGGAGTAATACAGGGTGGTGACAGGTGATGAAAAAGTATATAATTATTGCTGCGCAAATGCTTGTATTTATACTGAGCGCTTTTTCGGTAAATGCGGAAAGACCTTTGTTTGATGACAGTACGCTTATTGTAGTAATGAAGCCTCAGGCGAGAGCGCGTCTGTTTTCTTATCGTGCGGAAGAGGATTACAGCGAGCTGTTTTCCGAATTTAATATTTCCGATGTCTATCGCCTTGACACGAATTACTCATCCAACAGCAGAATTTCATTTTTCAGCGCAAATGAAGGTATGGGTGAAGCGTTTAAATTAACGCTTTCAGAACCCGGAGAGCAAAATGTGCTGGATATGATTGATGAGCTTAATACGCGTGATGAGGTTGATTACGCACAGCCAAACTACATGTATTATCTTGCGGAGGATACTTCATATATTCCGAATGACCCTTCATATTCAAAGCAGTATGCTCTTGATAAAATTGATGCAAAGAATGTGTGGGCGCAAAATATAGATTGTTCCGATGTGGTTGTAGGTATAATTGATTCGGGAATTAAAACGAACCATGCGGATTTAGCTGAAAATATATGGGAAAATCAGGGTGAAATAGGTGAAATGAAGAATGATGGGGTTGACAATGACGGAAACGGCAGAATAGACGATTATCAAGGCTGGAATTTTTTTGACAACAATAATATTGTTGAAGACACTTACGGTCACGGCACACATGTTGCCGGCATTGTAAGCGCGGTGACTGATAACGGAGAGGGAATTGCCTCGCTTGCGCGTAACGCAAGACTTATGCCTTTAAAAATAATAAATGGCAAAACAGGTACGACTACAACAATGATTAACGATTCTATCAGCTATGCCGCGCAGAATGGGGCGGATATACTGAATTTAAGTTTAAGTACCAGTCCTGAGAAGCCAAACGATAAATTTCTTAAAAACATTATAGAATATAATCCTGACATATTGTTTATTGCGGCGGCATCAAATGACGCAAACGACAATGATATAAATCCTGTATATCCTGCATGCCATACGGTTAATTTTGATAATGTGATATCAGTTGCGGCGACAACATCGGAAGACATACTGCGTCCAACATCAAACTACGGTAAAACGAGCGTTGACCTTGCCGCGCCGGGCGACAGTATATACAGTACATATAAGGACGGCTCATATTACAAGATGGGAGGTACATCAATGGCATGTCCGCTTGTCGTAAGTGCGGCGGCGGTGTTAAAGGCTAAATATCCGGATATTACTCCGGGTGAAATAAAGACAGCTTTGACAGAAAGCGTGGACAAGCTAAGCACGCTTGAAGGTAAAATAAGAAGCGGCGGACGGCTTAATGCCTATAAGGCTCTGAAGTATTTTGAGCCTGACCCGACACCCACACCAACATCGACACCGACGGTGATACCGACAGCAACACCAACGTCAATACCGACACTAATGCCAACGGTAACCCCGACGGCAGTACCCACACTAATTCCGACATTAACACCAACGGCGATACCAACACTAACCCCGACAGCAACCCCGACGGTAACACCAACGACAGTCCCAACCCAAACAGTGACACCAACACCGACAGAACCGATACAGACGGACAGAATAGAATTCGGGAAAAATGAAAACGGAGACATAACAGGCATAATTATACTTGAAAAAGAAGCAGAAGTGTCTGATATAATGATATTTGCGGTACGAAAAACAGACGGTAAATTAAGCGGAGCCGTAAATATAGAGGTTAAGGAGGATATGACCTTCATACTGCCCGATGGCTTTGATGATGTTTATGTATGGGACAGAAATATGTGTCCTTTGATGGATATACAGACCTATGAAAGGAGTTAAATTCATATGACAACAGGAGAAAGGATACGTCAGCTCCGCAAGGAACACTCTCTGACACAGGAGGAACTTGGCGCAAAAATCGGCGTACAGAAGGCGGCAATACAGAAATATGAAAAAGGTACGGTAACCAATATTAAGCGTGATTCTTTAATAAAGCTTGCAAAAATTCTTGATACTACTCCCGAATATCTGCTCGGCTGGGAGGAAACTCCCGAAAATATTGAAATAACGGACGGTTCGGAATTTGTAAACATACCGATTATAGGCAGAGTTGCGGCAGGAGTGACGTGTCTTGCCGAAAACAATATAACGGGATATGAGCCTGTTATGCGAAAAGATATTTCAGGCAGCGAGCAGTACGCGTTTTTGCGTGTGACGGGTGACAGCATGTATCCTGTGTTTATGGAGGGCGATTTAGTGTTGGTACGCTGTCAGACTTCTGTGGACAGCGGAAGCTATGCGGTAGTAACGATTGACAACGAGGACGGAGTTGTTAAAAAGATTGTTTACGGCAGCGATTTTATTGAGCTTCAGTCAATCAATCCGATGTATCCGCCGCGCCGTTTTGAGGGCGAGGAGGTACTTCGCATACGAGTTTTCGGACTTGTTAAGGAAATTAAGCGAAAATTCTGATAAAATGGAACAAAATCGCATAAAATAACGTCTAATTACATATAGGCGTTAAAAAGGAGTACAGTTTTGCATCAATATAAGATACTTTCAAACGGTATACGCGTTGTTGCCGAAAAAATAGAATATCTGAAATCAATTTCAATCGGCGTATGGATTGGGAACGGTTCAAGATATGAAAATAAAAGTGAAAACGGTATTTCTCATTTTATAGAGCATATGCTTTTTAAGGGAACTTATAACCGAAGTGCGGTACAGATTGCGAATGAAATCGACTCGGTGGGCGGTCATATAGACGCGTTTACTACGCGTGAATATACCTGCTTTTACACAAAAACGCTTGACGAGCATATACCGATTGCGCTTGACGTGCTGTCGGACATGCTGTTCAATCCGCGTTTTGACGAGGATGATATGTCGCTTGAAAGACAGGTTATAAAAGAGGAAATACGAATGTATGAGGACAGTCCGGAAGAACTGGTATATGACCTTTCGTCATACGCGGTCTGGGGCGATACGCCGATGGGCAGGACTATTCTCGGCACATATGAGAGCCTTGACAAAATTAACCCTGACATAATGCGTACATTTATGAATAATCACTACACAAGCGCGAATACTATAATATCAGTATCAGGTAATTTTGACGATACGTTTTTCGATTTGCTTGAGGAATATTTCGGCAAAAGGAAAATGAGGGACGTTCTGCCTTCACTTCCCGAAGCCCCGTACCTGCCGCAAAGAAATATGGTAAAGACAAAGGATATTGAGCAGGTGCAGCTTGTAGCAAATTTTAAGGGCATAGACGTAATGGACGACAGCGTATACAGTCTGCTGGTTTTTAATAATATTTTCGGAAGCGGAATGTCGTCAAGACTGTTTCAGAATATCCGTGAAAAGCGCGGGCTTGTGTATTGGATAAGCGCAGGTCACAGCGCGTATATAAACACAGGCGTGTTTGATATTTCGGCAGGAATGAGTCCGCAGAGCCTTGAAGAAGTTGCGGAGCTTATCTCAAAGGAAATAAATATAGTTAAACGTGACAAGCTCAGCGCAGAGGAGATAAAAAAATCAAAGGAGCAGTTAAAAGGGAATTATATCCTGTCAAGAGAAAGTACGGGCGCAAGAATGCAGGGCGCAGGACGTTCGCTGCTTTTGGGCAAGAAGATACTTACGCAGGAGGAAGCCCTGAAAAAGATTGAGGAAGTCAGCGTTGACAGCGTGGCGGAAATTATTGACCGTGTACTTGACGGCAATACATTATGCGTCTGCGCGGTAGGTCCTGCTGACAGCGTGGACGGAATATTTGACATAAATCGTTAAAAATAATTAAATTTATATAAATTTTTTTAAAAATGCTTGCAATTTGCATGTATTTGTAATATTCTATTTTCAGTGGGTTGCTGATTATAATTCTGAAGAATTTGCTTATTAGGAAGGGTGAAGAAAGATGGAATTTAACGAAACGATGAAAATCAACCTTGAATTCGACAAGGCTCAGGAAGTCAGAGAAACAGTTGCTAAGGTTTATGAAGCGCTGAAGATTAAGGGTTATGACCCCATAAGCCAGATAGTCGGATATATCCTTTCGGGTGACCCGACTTACATAACCAGCTATAACGGCGCGAGAAGTCTTATTGTTAAAATCGAACGCGACGAGCTGCTGGAGGAGTTTGCGAAAACGTATGTAAATAACCTGTAAAAAACAGGACTGTTCGCTTATTGCAGCAGTCCTTTGTTTTTTTATGCTGAGGGAGGGCAAAAAGGGAGAACCCCCGTTTATAAAAACGGGGGTTCAGTGCCAAACAAAATTTAATATATATTCTTATTCAATTGTAATGTAAGCCGACATACTTACGTTCTCTGCCCTCCTTTAACAATAAAAAATGCGCGGTTGAAACCGCGCATAAAAAAACACGGCTCCGACCTGTCGCACTACAGTATATATCCATAATAGGTATATAAAATCAAAGCCCGCGTTTTTTACAAAACGATAGCCTATTATGGATGTTTATTAAACTGTAGTGCAAATATATTATAGCATATAATTTAATATTTGTAAAGGAAAAAATACAAATTGAGAGGAAAAATTATGAAAACAACGAAAATCAGTGATTACGGCGGTTCAACGCTTCTGGGAATGAACGGCGGTATGGTCGAAAGTCCCGACGGTCAGCGTATCATTTACGCACGCAAGGCGGATTTAACAAAACCTGAAACAGAAATATGGATATGCGACCGCAATCTACATAACCACAAAAAAGTTTTTGATGTTTTATGCGGTAACCATAACGGACCGTCCGCGACGTTTATAACAAATTCACTGATTGTATTCCGCGACAGTAAGGACGGACTTGCATGCTTTCGCATTATGGACGCGGATACGGGCGAAGTAAAGCATAAAATCATTGCAAAGGAAAGTCACTGCGCAGAAAACGGGAAATATCCGTTTTCCGTATCAAGGGAATATCTCGGTAAAAATCCCGATTATCCCGAAATTGATAAGTGCGGAATTTATATTCTTGACATTAAAACAAATAAAATAGAATGTGTTATGACAGAGCAGGAAATTCTCGGAATGGTACGCTCGTATGGTCTTACGCCCAATGACTATACCGCTTCGGTAAGTCATGTGCAGTTAAATCCGTCCGCAGCATCTGTTATGATGAGGCTCGGCGTTGAGGAATGTCCCGTATTCGGCGCGCTCGGCTGTATTGACCTTGATACCCGTAAAACGCATGTAATTTCCGATAAACCCGTACATCAGCTATGGTTTGATGATGACACATATATGGCGACACGTCAGTTTAATCAGGGTAAGCATATTGAAATGGAAACGAGCTATATCGCGCGTTTCTCAAAAGACGGTGAGGAGCTTGAGATTTTAGGCGGAATATCAAATCATATGGACGCAAGTCCCGACAGACGCTTTTTTGCAGGCGACCGCTGTTATCCCAAATTTGCGCCGAATGTATATCTTTACAGGCGCGGCGATAAAAATGCGGCGGCAGTCTTTGAAATACCGCAGGACGAGTATACTACATGGAAATTACAGGTTCACCCCAATCCCTCGTTTTCGCGCGACGGTAAAAGGCTGTATTTTAACCGTCAGTTAAAATCAGAAAACGGACAGTATAAAACCGAAGCAGTTTTTGCTGATATTTCCGATATAGTAAAAAATTAACTTGAAAAATAAATGAGCTTTTGCTATAATATTTTTGAATACTAATGGAAAGAATGTGAGAAAAAAATGATTATTATAATGAAGGACTCTGCTTCGGCAAGAGAAATTGACAGCGTTGAAAAGCTGTTGGGAGAGTTCGGTTTTCAGACTCACCCTATACGCGGCGAAAAAAAGACGGTTATAGGCGCAATAGGCGATAAGCGTCTTTTGAGCATGAACCAGATTTTAACTATGGACGGCGTTGAAAATGTAGTCCCTATTATGAAGCCGTATAAGCTTGCTTCAAAGGAATTGCACAAGGAGCAGTCTGTAATAGAAATCGGTCACGGAGTTACGGTCGGCGGCAAGGCTTTGGCGGTGTTTGCGGGACCGTGCGCTATTGAAAGTCAGGAGCAGTTTACCGCTGTTTCCTCTGCCGTTAAAGCTTCGGGCGCAAATATTCTGCGCGGCGGCGCGTTTAAGCCGCGTTCGTCACCTTATTCATTTCAGGGTCTTGAAGGCGACGGTCTTAAAATCATGTACAACAGCGGTCAGGAGCTTGGTATGCCGATTTGTACCGAAGTGCTTGATACGCGTGATGTGGAGCTGGTAGCAAAGTATGCGGACGTAATGCAGATAGGCGCAAGAAATATGCAGAACTTCAAGCTTTTGCGTGAAGTGGGCAAATGCAATAAGCCGATTTTGTTAAAGCGCGGTCTTGCCTGCACTATGGAGGAATGGCTTATGGCGGCTGAATATATCATGTCGGAGGGCAATGAAAATGTTATTCTCTGCGAAAGAGGTATAAGAACCTACGAAACAGCTACAAGAAATACGTTTGATTTAAGCGCAATTCCGGTGTCAAAGGAATTGTCGCATCTGCCGATTATCGCAGACCCGAGCCATGCCACAGGTACTTACAAATATGTACCGGCAGTTGCTAAGGGCGCAATTGCCGCAGGAGCGGACGGTCTTATGATTGAAGTTCACAACTGCCCCGAAAAGGCGGCTTCGGACGGTGAGCAGTCGCTTACTCCCGAACGCTTTGATAAGCTTATGAAGGAGCTTGACCCGATTGCAAAGGCGGTCGGCAAGACGTTATTATAGAAAGGATTTACGTAAATGTTAGGATATCTGGGTCCGAGCGGTACATTTTCACAGCAGGCGGCTGTGGAATGGTCAGGCGGAAAAGAGGAAATAAAAGAATATTCCACGATTTATTCTGCCATACTCGCTGTACAGAACGGCGAAATAGACAGGGCAATTGTCCCTATTGAAAATTCAATAGACGGCAGTATCAATACAACGCTTGACGCGCTTGCATTTGACGTTGACCTGTTTATAACGGGTGAATATATCCTGCATATAAGCGAAAATCTTATGGTGAAAAAGGGCGCATGTAAAGAGGATATTAAAATAATCACCTCGCACCCTCAGCCGATTGGACAATGCTCAAGACTGCTGTCGCATGAATTTTCCGACAGGAAAATAGAATTTACCGATTCTACTGCGGCGGCGGCAAAACGCATCAGCGAAAGCGACGGTTCCGTCGCGTGTATAGGCTCGTCTGCAAGTGCAGAGCTTTACGGGCTTGACATACTGCGTCCCGATTGCGGCGATGATGCGAATAATTCCACACGATTTGTAATCGTGGAAAAAAATCCGGCGAAAAGCGTTACCCAACATGACAAGACTTCGGTAGTTTTTGCGGTTGACAATAAGCCGGGAAGCCTTTACAGCGCTATTGAGCTTTTGGCGGCGTCAAAGATAAACATGACAAAAATTGAGTCCCGTCCTATGAAGGACAAGCTTGGGAAATATGTATTTTTTATTGATATTGACGGCAATATTGATGATGCGTCGATTTATTTCGCGCTTGATAAATTGCGTCAGAATACATATTTCTATAAATTTTTAGGCTCTTACGGGTATTGAGGCTGAGTTTCTTTGAAAGGGGAAGCTTATTGCAGATATGAATGAAAAATTTATGAAAGAGGCGATGCGTCAGGCAAAAAAAGCGGCTATCATTGGAGAAACCCCGATAGGAGCTGTGATAGTGCGTGACGGTGAAATCATTGCGCGCGGTTATAATAAGCGCGAAACGAAAAAAAATGCGCTGCTGCATGCGGAGATAACAGCGATTGACAAAGCTTGCAGAAAGCTCGGCGGCTGGCGGCTTCCGCGCTGTGAGATGTATGTTACGCTTGAACCGTGTCCGATGTGCGCAGGAGCAATTATAAACTCACGTATTGAAAATGTTTATTTCGGCGCGTACGATAAAAAATCGGGCTGTGCAGGCTCGGCGGTTGACTTGTTTCAAAAGGGCTTGTTTAATCATAATGTAAATGTAACAGGCGGTGTAATGGAAGAAGAGTGTGCCGCGCTGTTATCTGATTTTTTTAAAAAATTGAGAAGTGAAAAGAAAAAGCCGGCGAGGTAAATTCGCCGGCTTTAGTATTAAAACAGAAAAATTTACTAAAAAGCACTTGACAAAAGTATCTTTTTATGATACAATCAGAATGTCTTAAAGGAAGCCCGGTAAAACGGCAAAATTTTTTAAAGTTAAAGTATCTTAAAAAGATAGAAAGGAGTGCGTATGATTTATGCAAATGATGACCCGTTATCGCTTCTTGCAATGGAGGAGGAGCGGACGGCAGGTTACGGAGACTGTGATTATGAGTCAGACGAAAAATGCCCTGTGTGCGGTGTATACGGACCCGAATACTATTATCTCGATGATGACGAGGAGTGTATAGGGTGCAGCGAATGTGTCTACAAAAGCGACGTACTGTTTTAGGAGGTGATGCTGTGAGTATTGCAAACGAGGAGGAGGTTCTCGAATACCTGACGGACGTAATGCGGCGCGACGGTTTTGATGAAACGGACAATATTAAGTTTTCCGATTCTTTTAAGGCGGCAGAGCTGTTGGGGAAGCATTACGGACTTTTCAGCGACGGTCATGCTCAGGGCGCAGGAGAGGTCGTAATTCTCGATAACATTCCGGATGAGGTCAATGCGGATAAGTCTTGACACGCTTATTGCTCCGTCGTTTTACGGCGTTCATAAAAGCCTTGACAGCTTTACGCACATATGGCTGTGCGGCGGACGCGGTTCGGCTAAATCAAGCTTTGTAAGTATTGAAATTATACTCGGAATAATGAAAAATCCCGAAACGAATGCAGTTGTACTCCGTAAGGTGGGCGCGTATTTGCGTGACAGTGTTTTTGCTCAGCTTGTATGGGCTGTTGAAATGCTTGGCGCATCGGATATGTGGGAGATTAAAGCGAGCGTCCCTGAAATGGTGTATAAAAAAACAGGACAGAAAATCCTGTTTCGCGGCGCTGACAAGCCGCAGAAGCTCAAATCAACTAAGGTCACTCACGGCTATATCAGATATGTATGGTACGAGGAGCTGGATGAATTTCAAGGCATGAGGGAAATTCGTTCAATAAATCAGTCAATGCTCAGGGGCGGCGAAAAATTTACCGTGTTCTATTCCTACAATCCGCCCGAAAGCAGGCGAAGCTGGGTAAACCGTGAAGCGGAAAATATCCGTAAGGACAGGCTTGTACATAAAAGCACATATCTTGACGTGCCGCGTGAATGGCTTGGAGAGCAATTTTTTTTGGAGGCAGAGTATCTTAAAAAGCTACATCCGAACCGATATAATCATGAATATCTCGGCGAGGTTACAGGTACGGGCGGTGAAGTATTCGATAATCTGGAAATACGGCGTATCAGCGATGAAGAGCTTAAAAGCTTCGATAATGTTAAATGCGGAATTGATTTCGGTTTTGCGTCAGACCCCTTTGTTTATATTGTTTGTTACTATCATAATAATGTCTTATTTATCTTTGGAGAGATATATGCAAAGGGAATGACAAACAGCTGTGCGGCGGAAAAGATTTTTGAATACGGCTGTCCGAACAGGCTGATTATATGCGACAGCGCTGAGCCGAAAAGTATAAATGATTTGCGCGGCTTCGGACTTCATGTAAGAGGCGCGCGAAAGGGTATAGACAGCATCGAGCATGGTATCCGCTTTTTACAGGGACTCCGGAAAATAGTAATTGACCCCGAAAGATGCAAAAATGCAGCGCGCGAATTTTCGGAATACGAGCTTGAACACGATACAAACGGTGAGTTCAGGTCAGGCTATCCCGATAAGAACAATCACACGATTGATGCGGTGCGTTACGCGCTGGAGGAGGATATTACGAACAAAAGGGCAAGAGTTTTAAGGAGAAAGGATTTTGATTTATGATTATTGATGAGGAAATTTTAAAAGACGGCTTAAACGAAGTCGTGCTTCAAAAACTAATCGCGCGTCATATGCTGGAGGGCGAGCGGTACGAGCGATTAAGGAATTACTACAACGGAAGGCACGATATTATGTCACGCAGACGGCTGAGCGACGGCGTAGCAAATAACAGGGTAGTGTGCAATCATGCTAAATATATTGTAGACATTGCAAAGAGCTATCTTGTGGGTAATCCTATTACCTATACCTGCTCGGACGGCTATGACATTGAAGCTGTCAAAAACAGTTTCATCATGCAGGATATGGCGAGTATAGATGCAGAGCTTGAAAAGACTATGAGTATTTACGGTCATGCGTATGAGTTCGTCTACGCGGACGAGCATTCACAACCAAAGAGCGTGTCGTTAAATCCGATGAATACGTTTGTTGTATACGGCGCAGGCGTAGGCGAAAAGCCGATTTACGGTATTCACTATTACAAAAAACGTGATGTGGACGGAAGCGTTACCGGCGTATGCTGTATGGTATGCGACAGCGAAAATGTTTACACATATGAAAACAGCGCGGACAGCTTTGCTCATATGCAGCTGATTGAAAAGCAGCGTCATTATTTTGGTATGCTCCCGATTGTGGAGTACCGTAACAATGAGGAAAGACAAGGCGATTTTGAACAGCTTATACCGCTTATTGACGCGTATAACGTGCTGCAAAGCGACCGCGTAAATGACAAGGAGCAGTTTGTAGACGCATTTTTGTTCCTGCGCAATATTGATATTGACAGTGAACAGGCAAAGAAGCTTCGTGAGGAACGTATTCTTATGGGCTATGACGGAGCAGACGCGCAGTATCTTGCAAAAGTTATGTCCGAACAGGATGTAGAGGTTCTTCGTGACAGCCTGAAATCGGACATTCACCGTTTTTCGATGATACCCGATTTATCTGACCAGACCTTTGGTACAAATTTATCGGGAGTTGCGATTAAATATAAGCTCATGGGCTTTGAACAGCATGTCAGAAATAAGGAGAGGTATTTTTCAAAGGCATTAAAACAGCGGCTAGAGCTATATATAAGCTTTTTGTCCCTGAAGGGTGCAATGGAGTATGTACCGCTTCACAGAATTGACGCTGTTTTCACAAGAAATCTGCCTGTAAATGAGCTTGAGGTTTCACAAATGATAAAAAATCTTTCGGGTATTGCGACAAATGAAACGCTTTTAAGTCAGCTTTCTTTTGTAGGCGATGCAAAGGAGGAGGCGCAATTGGCGCAGAAGGAACGCACCTTAGAGGAAAAGGCACAGATTGAATA
>CAJTUY010000002.1:38935-64230 GCA_910579415.1 uncultured Clostridia bacterium
GGAAAATGATTTTTAAGGTCACAGAGAAAGGAGTTAACAGATGAATAAGGAAAAGAAAAAAGTTCCCGATGAAAAAGGGGAGCAGAAACAAAACGAGCTTCGCGAGCTTGTTAAAAGCCTTATAAGCGAGGAAATGGAGAACGCGAAGGAAGGCTTTAAAAAAGATTTTGAAACAAGAGTGAATGCTGAAAGAGAGGACGCGGCAAAGCTTGCTTCAATGTCCGCAGAGGAAAGAGCAAAATTTGAAATGGATAAAAAGCAGAAGGACTTTGAAGCCGAAAGACAGCAGTATGTAAGCGAAAGAGCGGAATTTGAGGCGGCAAAGGAGCTTGCGACTCAAAATCTGCCGGTAGTGTTTGCGCATATGGTTGCGGACGCGGACAAGGACAGAATGCTTGATAATATTTCAATATTCAAGTCGGAATATCTTAAGGCGATTGAAGCGGGACTTTCCCAAAGACTAAAGGGAAGCGCTCCTCGTATTTCAAAGGAAATTCCTGAAGGAAGCGACCCGTTTTTAAACGGACTGGGAATATAACTAAAAGAAAGGATTGATAAATAATGGCAATAAACTATGCAAGCAAATATGCTCAGAAAATTGACGAAAAATTCGTAAGGGAGTCTATGACTTCTCCTGCGGTAAATAACGACTACGATTTTGTCGGAGTTAAGACGGTAAACGTATACAGCGTACCGACAGCCGAAATGAACGACTATACTGTCACAGGCACAAGCCGTTACGGTACTCCGTCAGAGCTTCAGAGCAATGTTCAGGAGATGACCATGTCATGCGACAGAAGCTTTACGTTTACGATTGACAGAGGAACATATAATGATACCCAGATGTCAAATGCAGCAGGAGCGGCACTTCAAAGACAAATCAGAGAGGTGGTTGTGCCTGAAATTGACAAATATCGTTTTACAAAGATTTGCTCGGGCGCAGGTAAGACAGTTACAGGCACAGTGGATAAAACAAACGCTTATGACACGTTCCTGACAGGTACGGCGGCTCTTATTGACAGTAATATTCCCATTGCGGGCTGTGTGGCGTTTGTTTCCACAAACTTCTATAAGAACATCAAAGAGGACGCAAGCTTTATAAAAAACAGCGAAATATCTCAGGACATGCTTATAAAAGGACAGGTGGGCATGATTGACGGTATCCCCATAATTGTTGTGCCGGCTTCGTATTTACCTGCAAACGTGGAATTTATTATAACAAATCAGTCGGCGGTAACTTCGCCTGTTAAGCTGTCAGAGTATAAAATTCACGATAATCCGCCGGGAATAAACGGCTGGCTTGTAGAAGGCAGAGTGTATTATGATGCTTTTGTATTAAATCAGAAAAAGAACGCTATTTACGTATTTAAAAGCGGAACAGCATCATCTTCGGCAGGTGACGCAGGTACAAAGGGTTAAAGAAAGGACTGTAAATTATGGGTGACACTAATAACGGATATCTGGACGCGGTAAAGCTGATTTTAGGAATAGATAACGATGACGCTGATGCTGTTTTAACGCTTTTAACAGACGACACGATATGCGCGGTGTTGTCATACTGCCGCATAGAGGTGTTGCCCCGACAGCTTGAAGGGCTTATACCTCAGCTTGTGGCAGAGCAGTATAAAAAGGGTGTGTCTGATGGCGTAAGAGCAATAACCGAAGGAGAAAGACGCATTGAATACAGTGACGCGGACGATGATTTTTTGAGTTCCTATCATGAACGCTTAAAGCCGTTTATCAGCCGTAGAGTATATGTTCCGTCTGAAAGGAATGATTGCAGTGACGAATGAATTTAATCGGTTTTACGATACGGAAGTAAGCGTATATTGTGAAAATAACGGCAGCTATGACACACCCGGAGAAGACGTGCTTGAAGGTATGGTTATGTGCGATGTTCAGCCGTATGACGCTGATACAGACAGCAATATTTACGGTCTTTCGGAGAATAAATCGTACAGGCTCTACTGCGGCAGAAATAACCTTATAAAGGTAGGCAGACGCGTCATGCTGGATGGTGTGCAGTTCAGAATTATACGCGCAGAAAAGTGGAAAACGGGCATGTCGGCAATAGTGAGGGAAATTTAATTATGAAGGTAAATATTACATATAACGGTGGTCTGTCGGATATTGCCGGCAGGTTGGAAAATGATATGCCGAGTATTGTTTTATCGGCGGCAGAACACGTAAGGAACAGCGCGCAAAGTCTTTGTCCCGTAGATACAGGCAGGCTTCGGGATTCCATATCCGTAAATACAGACGGCAATACGGCGGTTGTATCGGCAAATACCGATTATGCCGCGTATGTAGAGTTCGGTACGTCAAAAATGCCGCCCAAGCCTTATCTTGTGCCGGCGCTTGTTGAAAATTCGGACGCAGTGCTAAAGGCAATAGGAGAAATGATATGATTGATGTTAATAACGAGGCAAAAAAGGCCTTGCTTAATACGGGTTACAATATTGTATATCAGTATCCCGAGCATTTTAACCATTTGCCTGTGATAAGCTATTATAATCTTGCGGAAAAGGGTGCGTTTTATGCAGATAACAGCGAGTGTATACAGACGGGATACATACAGGTGGATATATGGTCGCGCAGCCCAAAAGAATGTTATGACATTTCAATTAAGGTGAATGATGCGTTTGCAGCCGAAGGCTGGACGCGTCAGATGTCAATGGATGTTCCTAAGGGGAATGATAAGCTATATCACAGAACAATGAGATTTCAGAAGTATTTTATACTTTAAAATAGGCTGCACGGACTTACTTTAAGACAAATAAATAAAAAGGAGAAAAACAAATGACTAAAAAACCATTACCAACAATAGGTGTTGATAAATACACCTTCTTCAATGTTGTATCGGATACAGCGGAAGGAACCGAATACGGGGAAGCGTATAATCTGAAGGGAACAGTTGAAATCGCGCCGACAGACGCCGGCGGCAGCGAGGTGTTTGACGCCGACAACGGCGCGTATGAAACCTCGAGCTATATTGAAAAGCTCGGACATGATATTACCAATGCGGACATTCCGCCTGAGGTAGACGCAATGTGGCGCGGTCTTACACGCAAGAGCGGTGTTGTTGAAGTCGGTAACGACATAAAAACGATTTACTTCGGTGTTGCATGGAGAATTTTAAAATCAGACGGTTCGTATCGTTATGTAAGATATTACAAGGGTTCATACAGCTTCGCGTCAAATGTCGGCGGAAAGACAAAGCCTTCAAGCGGCTCAATCGACAGACAGACGGCAAAGGCTACATACACGGCGGTACAGCGTGATTTTGACAATAATTATTATGCATACTTTGATGAAACGGATTTGCCTGACAGCATTACAAGAAAAGTCTTTGAGGAAAACTGGTTTACGGATATGAATTACTATCCCGAAACAGTGTAAGGAGGCAGTAGAATGCAGCATACATTAACATTTACAAAAGATAAAATAAAATATGTGTCAAAACCGTTCGATTTTGAGGCGATGTGCATTATAAATGACGCGCATAATGACGATACGAAAAAGGGTCCGCTTAATATTTGCCGTGACGCTGTTGACTATCTTTTTGAAGGTACTGACGCTACTGAGGATATTATAGCTTCACTGAATATAAATACACGTGCGAAAATGTGCATTACTCTGTGGGGATTTTACGTTGACGCGCTTGCGTCAAAAAACGAGTAGGGTCGGACGGAAGGTGCGGCGCTCTCAGGAGTATATATCCTATGCTTCTGGAGTGTCACCATCTCCTGCCCGACCAGATAGGCAGGCAAAATCCATGGGTGCTGTTTCGTATGCTTGACGATATGCAGGACGGCAGCGATACAGCATACAGTAATGAACATCTTAGGATATTCTACGGAGAGGAGGTATAAACGATGTCAGAAGCTGCAAATCTTTCAGTCAGTATAACAGGCGATGCGTCAGGGCTTATAAGCGCGCTCAATGCGGCGGAAGCGGCAATAGGCACGCTGAATGCTTCAGCAGGCAGAGTTATGAGCGATTTTAACGAAAAAGAGGCGGCATTTAAAATAACTGCCGTTGATAATACGGCGGCAGGTGTAGCGGCAGCAAAGGCGAGTATTAACAGTCTGTCGGATAAGACCGTTACCGTTTCGGTGCGGTATGCAATAGGCTCAGTACCGCGTCTTGCGCGGGGTACTTCGGACGCGCGGGAGGGGCTGAGTGTAGTAAATGATGAAAAAGGTAAAAACGACCCGAGAGAGCTTATTGAGCATAACGGACGGCTGATGATGTTTTCGGGACGCGATGTAATTGTACCGCTTTCTCGAGGAGATAAGGTGTACACAGCGGATGAAACAAAATCCATTATGTCGGGACTCGGACTTCCTCATTACGCGCGCGGAAAAAATAATGAAATGTTTGAAGTGGCAAAGGCAGATTTAAGCCATTATAAAAATACGCATACTATGTCGGCGGCTGAGGAACTTCAGTTGTGGAACGAGCTTATGGAGCAGTTTTCATATGATATTGAAGCGGTAAAGGAGTGTCAGGAGGAGGTATTTTCGGCACAGCAGAAAATATGGAACGCGCAGAAAAAGGAAAGCGCGTCGGCTCTTTCAGACTATAAAAAACATTCGGACGCATGGATAAAATATCAGACGGAAGTCGGCAATATGGGTGTGGACGAACAGATTGACGCGTATAATCGCCAACTTCAGTCTTATAATGAAATGGTATCAAAGATGGTTGCGTCAACGCTGTATTCGTCATCCGAAATAAAGGATATATGGGAGGATTTCTATGAGTACAAGGCAGATGTTGACCTTAAAATCGGTAGGCTTGAAAATCAGAAAAATCATGCCGTATATGAAAAGTGGCAGAGTGATGCAAAGAACTGGAAAAATATACGCGATACTTATGATGACTGGTACGAAGCAGGTGACAGTCCGGTAAAATTTTATGAACGCAGTATTGAACGCATACAGGAGATGTATGACGGCGGCTTCGTCGGCTGGCAGGAATACAGTGATGATACAATGACGGCGAAGCTGAATTTGTATAGGGCGAAAATGGACGAAACGGACAAGCTTTTGTCGCGTCAGAAAGCGTACATACAAAGTACGAAAGAACGGTTTTCAAACGAGGAAACTGCGCTTAAAAATCAATGGTCGGCTGAGGATAGAAGAGCAGATAAAGCGGAAATATCGCATTTGTTAAAAATTTATTCGGGTGCGGTTACGGAACGCGGTATAGACAAGTACAAGTCCTTGCAGGAGCAGATGAAAAAGCTTCAGCGTGAGGAGGAAATGTATGCGCTGCAAAAACGGCATACCGAAACGTTTGCCTCGCTTGAAGAGGATTACGGTATTATCGAAGCGAATAAAAAATATCTGCTTAATACAATAGAAAAATCAGGTATAAGAATTGAGGATATTGTACGCGGTGTGAATGTGGACATTCAGAGTATGCAGGGTACGATTACAAGTCTTTTTGCGGAAACGATAAAGGCGATAAAATCAATAAACATCTCGTCAAACTCATATTCCGACAACAGAAAAATAAGTATTTCATCAAGCACTTCGGATATTATCGACGCACTTAAAAACCGCGTGGGACTCAGCATAGCGCATAGTCGATATTATTAAGGGGGGATTATATGAGAAACGGTTTTAAATTTAATAATAAACATTCATCGGAATTCGGCATAACAGTCAGAACAAAATCCCGTCCTATCCGTCCGGAAACAAAAAGCGTTACGGTAGACCTCCCGTGCCGCGACGGGGTATATGATTTTTCAAGAGCAAATCCTATGGGGCGGGAGTATTTTTATGAGCGTGTTATAACGGTGAGCATAAGCATAATGTCGCAAAGTCTGGAGGTTATGCAGAATAAACTGTCGGCTGTTGCCCGCTGGCTTACCGGCGAGGGCGAGCTTGTTTTTGACGATATGCCGTACACCGTGTGGCGCGGCATAATTTCGGATGAGATTATTTATCTTCCAGAGCATGCAGGTAAAACGGCAGTTTTGGATATATCCTTCCGTGTTCAGCCGTTCAGCACATGCGTGTTTTCAAGCGAAGGTCCTGCGCTGGATTTTGCGGCGTCGCTTGATACCAATATACCAATCGGAATTGATGTGTATTTAAAGGGTACAGTTTCGGGAAACGGAAGCGCAGATATTCTGAATTTCGGTGACAGACCTGTACGTCCTGTTATTAAAATTACAGGCGCGGCAGAAGATATAATAATGAGCTGCGGCGGAAAAATACTTTCGTTCAGCGTATCGGGTAATGTGACCATTGACTGCGAAAATCAGAATGTTACCGACAGCGGCGGTTATGCGGCGGTGAGCGGTGAGTTTTTTGAGCTTCAGCCCGGAGTGAATACAGTGCAGGTTGAAAACAGCAATACCTCGCCGCTTGACATTGAGGTCAGCTATTCGCCGCAATTTATATATGCAGTTGATTTTGCTGCAATAGACTGGAGTGTTGATAATGCTTAAGATTTTAGATTACAATGCTGAGGACTTTACCGAAGGAATAACACTTGGTGACGCGTACAATGTACGCGTCACTCATGAAATTAACGGTACGCACATGCTAGAATTTACATATCCGCTTAATAATAAGTCTGAAATAATTGAAGAAAACAAGCTTGTTGTCTGTGATGGACAGGCATACAGAATAATACGGATAACGCGCAGTCGCGGCGGAGAATCAACGCTTGATGCGGAATGTCATCATGTATATAATGCGGACGCGCCGAACATTCATTTACAGAACGTACCCGATATGATTGGAGTAAGTCCATTAACTGTGCTTGCGCGTATTTTTGCGGGCAGTAAGTTCACTATTATTTCGGACAGCAAATTGAAACAGCTCGGTATGAGGCGCGTGGACAGCGACGGTTTTTTAATAGATTTTTTTTCAACAGATAAAACAAACCCGTTTGACGTTATGAAGGCGATTATAGAAAGCTGCGGCAAGGGTGAGATTTACGCGGATAATTACAGTATTGCGCTTGTTGAAAAAATCGGAAGAGACAATCATATGAGGCTTGACCTTACAAAAAACATGCAGAATATATCTGTTGAACGCGATATAACGGATATGGTGACGCGTCTGTACCCGTACGGCAAGAATGACGCTCATATAGGCAGCGTTAACGGTGGAGTACAGTACATACAAAGCGCAAACGCGTCTGTTTACGGCATAAGAGAGGGTTATCGCGATTACGGTGATTATGTAGAGCCGTCTAAGATAAAGCGGCGCGCGCTGTGGGAGTTTGACAGTGAAAATGAAGAGAGAATAGATGTTCCGGGTATTAACATTACGGGTACTTTTGCCGATATTTCAAAGCTGATAGGAAGTGTTAATGAGGAAATAGGTCTTGGTGATGAGGTGACGGTTATTGATAACGGCAATGAAATCAGAGAACGGGTTATAAAGCTTGAATACTATCCGTATCAGAATGATGCAACAGTTATTTCAATAGGCAGGGTACGGCGCGATTTGTTTTTTTATCTTGAACAGATGGGAACGCTTACGCGCCGTTACAGTAAGATTTCCACAGAAACAGGCAAGGTAAAGGCTCAGGCTGTGGCAGGAGTTGTGTCAAACACAGGCGTACGCGTTACATCAAGCTCCGGTGATTTAACGATATTGTCCGATTTATTAAAAATATCAAACGGAAGCATAACAAAAGTACAGCTTGGAAATTCAGGCAGTGAATTTATATGTAAAATCCGTGATAATGCAGGTAATCTTGCCATAGAACTCGGCGCTGACGGAAAAATGGACTTTACAGGAGATTTGACTGCGGAAAATATTGTTATAGGCACAAATACAATTACAAAAAATGCAGCAGGTGAACTGTGCATAAACGGCAAGAAAATTTTAACGGAATAGGTAGGTGTTACGGTGGATAAAATTTTTAATACAATAAGTATATTTTTCGGTATAGCCGGAGGTATACTTGCAGGAGTGTTGGGAAAATGGGATACAATTTTGTGCGCGCTTGTCATTCTGATGACACTGGATTATATAAGCGGCATAGTAAAGGCAGTGTATACGAAGCGTGTATCGAGTGAAATCGGATTTAAGGGAATACTGAAAAAAATTACGGTGCTGACGGTTGTTGCGCTGGCAAATGTTATACAGGTACTTATCGGCGGAAAGGGAGCGGTAAGAGAAATTGTAATTATGTTTTATATTGCAAACGAAGGGATTTCCGTACTGGAAAACGCGGCGGAGGTACTTCCTAATATTCCGGACGCACTCAGAGATATTTTACTTCAAATCCGTGATACGGACAAGAATGGATGAATATATATAAAACAGGTGATGATTATATGATAGTAGGAGTAGACTGCGGACATACGATAAGCGGTCAGCCGGGAAGCGGCGCGACGGGGTACATAAAGGAAAGCGAGGAAACGCGCGCAGTAGGATATGCGCTGATGTACTATTTAAGGGAAAGAGGCGTTACGGTTATAGACTGTACAAACGACCGCGCTTCAAGCACACAGGATAACCTTAGTCAAATAGTCGCTGCGGCAAACAGACAGCCGCTTGACCTGTTTGTATCAATCCATTTTAATTCGGGCGGCGGACGCGGAACGGAGGTTTATACCTATAATGCCGAGAGGTTCAGACAAGCAGAACTGGTATGTGAAAATATGGCGAAGCTCGGCTTTATAAACAGAGGTATAAAGAACGGTTCCAATCTGTACGTTATAAGACGTACCGATGCAAGAGCAATGCTTGTAGAGGTTTGCTTTGTCGATACTCAGTCTGATGTGGATTTATACAAGAGAGTGGGCGCAGAGCAGATAGCAGGGGCAATAGGCGATGCAATACTCGGTGAGCAGTTTGAGGAGGGATTAACTATGTCACAGTACGAAGAATTAAAAGGTATGATTGTCAATCAGGGAGCGCGTGTGGATGTTTTGCAGAATGAGGTATATAAGCTTCAAAATCCCATGATTTATAATTATATTGACAATAACATGCCTGAATGGGCGCGTACCGCAGTTCAGTGGTGCGTTGATAACGGTTTGATATTCGGTGACGGTAACGGGCTTAATCTTGACGATACAAAGCTCTGGACGTGTGTTGTTATTTACCGTCTGGCAATGTCGCTTAAATAAAAAAAGCCGCTGCGTTTTTATGCAGCGGCTTTTAATCTTTTAAAGCGTCATCAAAATTCAGTGAGTGCATAAATCCGTGAAGGCTTACTGTCATAATATCTCCGCCGACAGGCTTACCGCTTATACATATTACATTCGCGCGGACCTCTTCGCCAACATCGCGCGGATAATTTTGTACGATATATGTATATCTTACGCCGCGCATACCCATGTACGGACGCAGGTCAAGACCTGCTTCAAGCTGAATTTTATTGTAGTTTTCATATACCTTGTCAAACGGATTGGGTATTATAATATCTGCTTTCTCCACAGCCTTTTCAGTTACCTCCCAACCGTATTCCGTTAAAAATTTAAGCTGTTCTTCATCTGCGCCGCTCGCGAATATGACAAACGTGAGCGTTGTCACCATGATTATAACCACTGCCGCAAAATACATCATAGCTCTTTTTTTCATCACCTCACCCCGTTATAAGTATATTATTTTTTTGTGGCAAATATTACCTCGTTTAAAAAAGCAATCTCTGGCAGAAAATAAGGGTACTATCAAATTAAGGAGAGATGTTTATGAACAACACATCACTTATAATTACTATAATCGGTGCGATTAACTGGCTGTTAGTCGGACTTTTCCAGTTTGACTTTGTTGCAGCTATCTGCGGCGGTCAGGGTTCATGGTTAAGCAGAATTATTTATGTAATAGTAGGTCTTGCGGGACTGTGGTGCATAAATCTGCTGTTTCGCCACAATAATTCAACACAGCGCTCAAATGCGTGAATCTGCCGCAAGGGACTGCATGTGCAGTCCCTTGTTTTTTATTTTGACAAAAGGTAAAAAATGTGCTAACATATTACTTATAAATTGAAAACGGAATTTTTATATCATCTTACGGAAAGGACAATTCATATGTCGAATATACGGGATATACTTGGAAAGCGTCTGTTATTTTTTGACGGCGGTATGGGTACCATGCTTCAGAAAAATGGTCTGGGAGCAGGGGAGATACCTGAACTGCTGAATTTAAGCCGCCCTGATTTAATCGGCAAAATACATACTGAATATCTGATGTCAGGCGCGGATATTATAACGACTAATACCTTTGGCGCAAACCCGTTGAAATCTGAGGATATAGGCGAGAGCCTTGATATGATTATTGCTTCCGCTGTCGGAATTGCGAGAAAGGCGGTAAATGAATTTAGCACTGAGGAAAAGCCGCGTTTTGTCGCCTTTGATATGGGCCCCTGCGGACGTCTTCTGGAACCGCTCGGTGATTTGTCGTTTGACGAGTGCTATGACGCATTTAAAAAAATTGCCGTAACAGCCGAAAAATGCGGCGCAGACCTTGTTATAATTGAAACTATGTCAGACACGCTGGAAGCGAAAGCAGCAGTGTTGGCGGTAAAGGAAAATACGAAGCTGCCGGTGTTTGTCACTATGACTTTTGATGAAAGCTATAAAACGCTTACAGGCGGTGATGTGACTGTAATGTCGGCAATTATGGAAGGACTGGGTGTTGACTGCGTGGGTATAAACTGCGGTCTTGGTCCCGAACAGATAAGCGAAATGATGGAACGTTTGGCGGAAATTTCATCTATACCGATTATGGCGCAGCCTAATGCCGGACTTCCTCAGATTGAAAACGGGAAAACGGTTTATAACGTATCGCCGGAGGAGTTCGGTAAGCAATGCGCAAAAATGGCAAGTTTCGGAGTGTCTGTTCTTGGCGGCTGCTGCGGTACTACGCCCGAACATATACACGCTCTGTATGAAAAATGCAGCGGATTTACTCCGATAGTTGAAGAAAAGAATATAACGGTTGTGGCGTCTTATTCAAAAACCGTAACGCTCGGTAATGCGCCTGTTATTGTGGGTGAAAGAATTAACCCGACGGGCAAAAAGAAATTTAAAGAAGCTTTAAGACAGAATGATATAAATTATATTTTAAACGAAGCGTTTGCACAGCGTGACGCAGGCGCGCATATACTGGATGTTAATGTAGGACTTCCTGAAATAGACGAATGTTCCTCAATGGAAAAAGCGGTTAAAGCGATAAGCGCGGCGGTTAATCTGCCGCTTCAGATAGACAGCTCCGACCCTGTGACGATTGAACGCGCTCTGAGGATTTACAACGGCAAGCCTATGATAAATTCGGTAAACGGCAAGGAGGAAAGTATACAGGCAATAATGCCGATAGTACAAAAATACGGCGGTGTTCTTGTAGGACTTTGTCTTGATGAAAACGGTATTCCTCCGACAGCAGGCGAACGTGTGGAAATTGCGAAGCGTATACGTGACCGTGCCGCAGACTATGGAATTAAACCCAAAAATCTTGTAATGGACGCGCTTACTCTTACTATTTCAGCACAGCAGAAGGAATCCGCCGAAACGATAAAGGCATTAAAACGCATTAAGGACGAGCTTGGCATATGTACAACGCTCGGAGTATCTAATATTTCCTTCGGGCTTCCGCGACGCGAGCTTGTCAACGGCACATTTTTTGCTCTTGCCCTGCATAGCGGTCTTGATGCATGTATCATAAATCCGTGCGCCGATACTATGATGAATACTTATCGCGCATTTATGGCGCTTGCATGTTATGACAGCGAGTGTAAGGAATACGTGAACGCGTATGCCGGAACGAAATCACAGACGACTGTAACGCATGAGAATGTAAGTAATGAAACAACAGAAAATGTAAATCCGCTTTTTGATATAATTGTAAAGGGTCTTAAGGAACGCTCGTATGAGGAAACTGTAAGACAGCTTGAAACGACAGACCCTATGGATATTATAAATCATATTCTTGTAGAGGCGCTTAATACTGTCGGACGCGAATTTGAAAAGGGTACAATGTTCCTGCCACAGCTTATGATGAGCGCGGAAACGGTTAAAAATTCATTTGACGCAATAAAGGAGCATATCGAGAAGTCGGGTGAAGAACAGGAAAGTAAAGGCAAAATAGCCGTTGCAACGGTCAAGGGAGATATACATGATATAGGAAAGAATATTGTGAAGGTTTTGCTTGAAAATTACGGCTATGAGGTCTATGATTTAGGCAAGGACGTTGCGCCGGAAACGATTGTCAGCGCGCTTCGGGATAATGATATTCATCTTTGCGGATTGTCGGCGCTTATGACAACAACGGTTGTAAGTATGGAAGAAACAATAAAAGCGGTGCGCGCGGCAGGTCTTGATGTGAAAATTTGGGTAGGCGGCGCTGTTCTTACTCAGGAATATGCCGATATGATTGGCGCAGATAAGTATTGTAAGGATGCGCTGTCAAGCGTTAATTATGCGAATGAATATTTCTCGGCGGAATAAAGCCGTGCGAATTAAAAGGGGGATTTAACTATGAATGATATTTTAAAGGACGTGTCCTCAGCGGAGAGGATAGTCGTGAAGGTAGGAACTTCGACGCTTACTTATGAGCGCGGAACAATGAACTTAAAGCTCATTGACCGTCTTGCAATGGTGCTTTCCGATTTGAGAAATCAGGGTAAGGAAATAATTCTTGTTTCCTCAGGCGCGATTGGTATTGCACTCGGTAAGCTCGGTCTTTCGGAGAAGCCTAAGGACACAAAGGGTAAGCAGGCAATTGCCGCTGTCGGTCAGTGTGAGCTGATGTACCTTTATGACAAGATGTTCTCGGAATATAACAATACAGTTGCTCAGGTGCTTGTCACACGTGACGATATTGCCGTTCCAAGACGCAAGAGAAATATTCAGAATACTGTTACGGCGCTTTTGGAAATGGGTATTATACCTATTGTAAACGAAAATGATACCGTAAGCTATGACGAAATTGAAATTGGTGATAATGACACCTTGTCGGCGTATGTGGCAGACATGGTTGATGCGGATTTGCTTATACTGTTTTCTGACATCAACGGATTGTATAATGACGACCCTCATAAAAACAGGGACGCTGAATTTCTTCCTGTTGTTTATGATATTGACGCCGTAAGAAGCGCGGCCGGCGGCGCGGGAACAAGCAGAGGTACGGGCGGTATGGTTACAAAGCTTGATGCAGCTCAGCGCGCGACAGAGGCAGGTATTCATATGATAATAGCAAACGGAAATAATATTGATTCTATTTATGATATTTTAGAGGGTAAGCCTGTCGGGACTTTATTTGTTTCCAAAAATTTTGAAAGGGGTACGGCTGAATGAGTGAATTAAATGAAAAATGCTCTCTTGCAAAAAGTGCGGCATACGAGCTTATAAAGATTGATACAGCAGTAAAAAACAACGCGCTTCTGTCAATCGCGGACGCGCTTTGCAGCAGGTCAGAGGAAATTATATCGGCAAATAATAAGGATATAGAAAATGCGAAAAATAACGGTATGGCTGCGGCAATGCTTGACCGTCTCAGGCTTACCCGCGAGAGGATAGAGGATATTGCGGAAGGGGTAAGACAGGTTGTGTCGCTTGACGACCCAATTGGTGAAGTTATAAATACAAAAAAGCGTCCGAACGGATTGCTTATAGGCAAAAAACGCGTACCGCTTGGGGTTATCGCAATTATCTATGAAGCGCGTCCCAATGTTACGGTTGATGCGGCGGCGCTTTGCTTGAAAACTTCAAACGCATGTATTCTGCGCGGCGGAAGCGAAGCGATAAATTCAAATACTGCGATTATGAAAATCATGCAGGAGGCGGCTTATGGGACAGGAATACCGCAGGGCGCGCTGAATATTATTGAGGATACTTCACGGGAAACTGCGACAGAACTTATGAAAATGAATGGTTATGTCGATGTGCTTATTCCGCGAGGCGGAAAGGGTCTTATAAAGAGTGTTGTTGATAATGCGACGGTTCCTGTTATAGAAACGGCAGCAGGCAATTGTCATGTGTATGTAGACGGCGACGCCGATATTGATATGGCTGTAAACATAATACTTAATGCAAAGGTACAGCGTCCGTCTGTCTGCAATGCGGCTGAAACGCTTTTGATTGATAAAAGCATTGCAGAGCAGTTTGTTCCTGTAATGTTTAAGGCATTGAAGGATAAGAATGTCGAGATACGCGCAGATAAACGGTCTAAGGATATTTTCTCCGATGTATCCGATGCGTCTGATGATGATTATTATACAGAATATAACGACTATATTGTGGCAGTGAAGGTTGTGGACGGTATTGATGAAGCAATCGGACATATAAATAAATATAACACAAAACATTCCGAAGCAATTGTAACCAATAATTACGAAAAGGCGCAAAGATTTTTAAATGAGGTTGACGCGGCGGCTGTGTATGTAAACGCTTCAACGCGCTTTACCGACGGCTTTGAATTTGGTTTCGGTGCGGAAATAGGTATCAGTACACAAAAAATTCATGCGCGCGGACCTATGGGACTTGAAGCGCTGACGTCGATTAAATATATTGTCTATGGCAACGGTCAGATTAGGGAATAGAGGGAATAGCAATGAAAGAGATATAAGCATGAATTGTTTATATCTCTTTGTTTATTAAACGTTGCTCTTTCTTTTTCATATAACTTTTCATAAAGCCGTAATCAGATGTATTGTCTGATTTAATAGGCAGTAAAACGGAGTCTTGTGGAATTTATAGTATACGAATACGAGTGCTGTTTCATTTCCTATCGTTATAACAGGGTATGCATTATTCTTTAAAATCAGTATTTATAAAACCGTCAAGTGCGTTATTGCTTTCTTTTCGTAATATACACTGTTTTTCCTAGTGTTTTATCGACCTTGTTTCCATCTATATAAGAATAATAAAAAGAGCAATCAAGAAACAATTGCTCAGGATTGTGGTATTCGGATTTCAGGTCCTTTTCATATATAACAATGGATATGGATTTCCCTGTTCATCCAATTCTGTTCTCTTGTAAACTTCAAAACCCATATGTTCATAAAAACCTTTTGCAAGAGGGTTTTGTTCATTTACAGCAAGTTCATTTACTGAATAGTTTTTAATCCCATATTGTAATAATTGTTTTCCTATTCCTTGTCCTCTGTTTTTGTTTGAAATAAATAACATTTCAAGCATCTGGTTTGCAATTCCCATAAATCCTGACGGACTCCCTTTTTCATCTACGGCAATTACTAAAGAAGGAACATCTTTCAATGCCTGAGGAACATACTGCTTAATATTATTTATTTCATCATCTGATAAAAACAAATGTGTTGCTTTAACAGAATTTTCCCATATATCCAATAAAAGCTGTATCAATTTAGAATTCCGTTCTGTTATTTCAATTATTTTCATTTTAGATTTTCTCCGTAAAATCACTTTTTGTTTATTAAATCAAATCTTTACAAATGCCTTTTGCACTTGCAAAATTCTGAACAGCAACAAGTTTTTCGCAAAGACCGGTAAAGCGCTGTCTGTACTGATTATTATTTGTCATATTCTGAATTATTTTTTCGCTTCCGACAAGAACGACCATGTCACGTGCGCGTGTTACCGCAGTATAAAACAAATTGCGGCTCATAAGTATAGGCGCAAATGAGCATACGGGCATTATAACTATCGGAAATTCATTACCCTGACTTTTATGCACGGTCATTGCGTATGCAAGGTCCAGTTCATCAAGATTGGCAAACGGATATTCTACGCGCTTATCTTCGTCAAAAACTATGGTCATATATTTATCACGCTCGGAAATATCTTCGATTATCCCCATATCCCCATTAAATATTCCCATACCGCTGTCGGCATTTTCCCTTGAATACGGCATATCATAATTGTTCTTTGTCTGCATCACCTTATCGCCTACGCGAAAAACAGTATTTCCGTATGTATGCTGGGGACGAAGCTCATCATACGGATTTATATGAGATTGCAGCAGTTTATTAAGCGCGACAGTGCCTGCATATCCCTTTTTTGTCGGACTTAAAACCTGTATTGATGAAATCGGATTTACACCGTAGCTTTTAGGAAGCCTGTTTTTGAACAAATCCATAACAGTCATCGCGCTGTCCTGCGGAGTACGGCGTCTTAAGAAAAAGAAATCGCTTGACTTATCGTCCAGAAATGGTATTTCACCGTGATTTATCCTGTGCGCATTGACAATTATAAGGCTTTCTTCTGCCTGTCTGAATATCTTGTTAAGCTGTATTACGGGTATGGTTTTGCTTTCGATAATGTCATGTATCACATTACCCGGTCCCACTGACGGCAGTTGGTCAGCATCACCTGACAGTATCAGCTTCGCGCCGTTTTTAACTGCCTTTAAAAATGACGACATAAGGCTTATATCAACCATACTTACCTCGTCAAGTATTATGACGTCGGCGGTAAGCGGATTTTCCTCGTTATGGGTAAATATATTCCTGCCTTCCGAGCTTCGCTGTGTGCATAACAAACGGTGTATGGTCTTTGCCTCACAGCCTGTAACCTCGCTAAGACGCTTTGCGGCGCGTCCTGTCGGCGCGGCAAGCGCAACGTTCAGCTTTAATTCCTCCAAAAGACTTATTATTGTGTTTATGGTAGTGGTTTTGCCTGTGCCGGGACCGCCAGTAAGCACCATACAGCCGCAGGAAAGCGCGGTTACCGCCGCATTCCGCTGTTCGGGAGCAAGCTGAAGCTCCCTTTTTTCTTCTAACTTATCAATTGCCTTTTCCGCTTCGTCACAGGTTATTGTAAATTTCTGCGTATTCTGCGACATGGCAATAAGCCTGCGCGCTATATAATATTCGTCCTCGTAATATTCGTACGGGTAATACACGTCCTCGCCGTCAGTTTTGCATAAAATAATTTCCTTTGCCGCAATAAGTTCAGATACTGCCGACGTCACTTCATTTTCATCAACCTTAAGAGTATATACCGCATGTTCGGAAAGTACAGTTTTCGGCAGGTAAACATGTCCCTGAGTAAAAGCCGCGTCACGCAGTATAAATTTTATTCCTGCTTTTATCCTGAGTGCGCTGTTTTTGGGAAGCCCCATATTAAAGGCTATTGTGTCTGAGGTCTTAAAAGAAATTCCATCTACCATATCTGACAGTATATAAGGGTTTTGTTTTATCATATCCACAGAATTTGCACCCAGTACATTATGTACTTTAACAGCCATATTTGCTGTAATTCCGTACTGCTGCAAGAACATAACAATACTTTGCATAGACTGTAATTCTGCAAAGGACGCGCCTATTTTACGCGCTTTTTCCTTGCTTATACCCTTTATTTCCGAAAGTCTTTCGGGGTCCTGAAGCATAATATTTAATATGTCACAGCCAAAATGAGCGACAAGCTTTTTTGCTGTTGCTTCGCGTATGCCCTGAACAATGCCCGAGCCAAGATATTTTAAAATTGCTTCCTCATCACTCGGCAGGACAGTTTCGTAATATTCAGCCTTAAACTGTTCGCCGTAATCAGGATGGGTAGTCCAGTTTCCTGAGAGCGCAACGCTTTCGCCTTCGGAAATGAACGGCATATATCCGACCGCAGTAAAAAGACCTTCGTCCGCGCTGTCTATTCCGCAGACAGTGTAGCCGTTGTCCGAATTGGTATATATTATTTCATCAACTGTTCCCGTTACCGTAATTATTTCACTCATCTGTATTCACCGCTGTCATAATTTTATTATCTGAAAGTCCTGTCACTTCCGCGCCCTCAGCGATTAGCCGCTCTATGTATTCAACCTGTTCGGCGCGTATTGTATCACCCATATGTATTACGGGTACTCCGGGTGGATAAGGCGTAACCGCCGAGCATGAAACGCGTCCAACCGCGTCATGGAGATAAAGAGGTGTACGCTCTGCAAAAAATGCGCGCGCAGGCGAGAGTGTCTTTTCCGTAACAGGAGGAGGCGAAATTGTTATACGCTTTCCGTATCTGCCGTGAACAGCTGCAAGCTCTTTGAGCGATTTCAAAAGCTTTTGCATATCCTTTTTTGTATTGGACGGGGTAACAATAAGAATTATATTGAAAAGGTCAGCCGCCTCAGCATCAATGCCCTTACGGGTAAGAAAATCGCTTGCGGAAAAGCCCGTAATACCCAATGACGAAAAATTAAGTACAAGCCGTGTCATATCATCATTTGAAAGCATCAGTATACCTAATTCAGAAACTTTTTCTCTGAATTGACGGCACATTTCATAAGTTTTCTGCCATTTGCCGTTACAGCATATTTCAGAGCGGGCAATATCCGCGCTTGCCGCCGTCGGATATGACGGACTTGACGACTGAAATATTGAAAGTGACTGCTCCAGCCGCTGCCGGTCAATACGTCTGCCGTTTACATGGAGATATGCAGCACCGTTTAAGGCGTTTAATGTTTTGTGCGCGCTCTGACATACGGCGTCTGCAAAATGTACGGCTGTTTCGGGGAAAGGAGAACCTGAAACAAAATGCGCTCCGTGCGCTTCATCTACAAGTAGGGGTATACCTTTTGCATGACATTCCTCAGCGATGTTTTTTATATCCGAACATAATCCGTAATATGTGGGTGATGTGATTATTACCGCGTCCGTATCGTCGGTAATATATTTTTTTACTGTATAAATTCTTTTGGGTATGGCAAAGACGCTGTCGAGTTCTTTTGGAAAAAAACGTATGTTAATACCCATAACGGCGCATATGCTGACTACGCTCATATGGCAGTCGCCTGCCGCTAAAAGCGTATCGCCGGGTTTCAGAGCGCCGCAAATCATGGAATGTATTGCAGATGTGGAGCCGCCTGTTAAGATGTAGCTTTTTTCGCTCCCGTAAAGGTCGGAAAGAAGCTTTTGCGCTGTTTTTACATATTCATTGGGATTGTGAAGATTTTCCGTAAGAGAAAGCTCCGTTACGTCCAAAGACAATAAATCGTGTTTAAGTCCGCGCCCGTTTTTATGACCGGGCATTGCAAATGATATTCGGTTTTGTTTTGCATAAGCTTTAAGCCTTTCATATAACGGCGTAGCCATATAATCACTTCCTGTACAATTTATTTACATACTATACCATTATATCTGTTTTTTTTTGTTATGTAAAGAGATTATAGTAAATACTTAGCGTAAATTTTATATATAGCTATTGAAATACAGACAAAATATGATATAATAAAAGCACCACATTTTCTACAATTTAATAATGTTCTCATCAGGCGGAATATTCTTTTAGGAATGTTCTTATTTGGTTATGCTAAAACAAAGGATTATATTTGTTAAAAACGCAGGTGAAATAATTGAAATCTTTTGTTTGAGAATGTTTCAAGTTGTAGGAAATATGTGGTAACATTAAATCTAAGCCGCGTTTTTGTGCGTGGTTTAGTATAAGCCACGCATTTTTTAATGCAGAAACGAAAGGAAGGTATACCCATGAAAAAATTTATTTCACTATTCACTACATTTTGTATTGTTTTGTCAATACTCGGCACATTTACGGTATTTGCGGATGATACAACGGCGGATTTGGAAATCAGCACTCTTGCGGAGCTTGAAGCGTTTCGGGATGATGTAAATAATGGCAATACATATGAAGGTAAAACCGTTAAGTTGACTGCCGATATTGACATGTCCGAAAAATACGGTGAGGGCAAGGAAAGTTGGACACCGATAGGCTGGTACACAATTCAATGGAGCAGCAATGATCCCTACTATAATTTCCCGTTTTTAGGGACTTTTGATGGCAACGGGTACAAAATAAAAGACTTATATTATTACAATGATAGTGAAAATACAGGATTTGAAGTTGTTGGATTGTTCGGAAATAATAATGGAACAATAAAGAATTTAGGGGTTACAGGTTCTATTACACAGCTCTATTACAGTGCGGTGGGCGGCATTGTGGCAGATTCTGGTGGTATAATTGAAAACTGCTGTTTTTCGGGTACAATTACAAGTCCCGCTCACGTCGGCGGTATAGTTGGTATGAATAATGGTCAGGTAAAGAATTGCTATAATACAGGAACAATTCAAGGTCAACACTGTATCGGCGGAATAGTCGGAACAGACAACGGTGGTGACGGGATAACAAATAGTTACAATATAGGCAATATAATTAAAATAGCACCAGAAGCTGAAGACTGGGACAACCCATATTTCGGGAGCATAACGGGAAGTGGCGGTGAAGAGGTGGTAAATTGCTATTATCTTATAGGTACTTATGATAAAGGTGTAAATACAGTGGATTTTGGCGATGACATCACAGACCCTACAACCGCGCTTACGATGGAGCAATTTGCGGATAAAAGCAATTTCACAAACTGGGATTTTGACACCGTATGGGAAATGGACGAAGTTTTAGGCAGACCTGTTTTGAGGTCAAACAGAGAAGAACCGCCTGCTGTGGGATATAATATAGACTATAAAGACGGAAACGCTGTTGTAACCGTTGCGGAGGAAGGCACATATACTATAATATTTGTATCATATACGGAAGACAGATTATTAAGCATTAACTCTCAGAATAAGCAATTTAAAAAGGGCAAAAATGAGCCGATAGCTCCGCAGAACTTTAATACAAACGGAAATATTAAAATTATGCTTTGGGACAGCCTTGAGGGTATGAAGCCGTTAGCCATGACCGGATTACTGTCAGATACATTTATTCAATAATATATTAAAAAAGCAGTGACCAAAATATAATTGCGGTGTATTATATCTTGCCGAAAGAAAAAAACTATGGTAAAATATATAAAAATACAAAAGGAGTTTGGTACTATGAATGTATATGACGCAATAATGGCAAGACGCACAATAAGAAAATTTACACAGAAGGAAATAGCGCAGGAAGACCTGACAAAGCTTGTGGACTGTGCGCGTATGGCGGCATACGGCGCAAATGTCCAGCCGCTTAAATTCGCTGTTGTAACCGATAAGAAATTGCTTGACGATATTTTTCCGTCAACTAAATGGGCAGGTTATCTTACAGACGGCGCGCCGAAGGAAAATGAGCGTCCGACAGCGTATGTTGCCGTACTCGGTGACAGAAGCATAAAACAGAATGGCGCGTTTGAGGTTGAAGCCGGCGCGGCGGTTACGACTATGATGCTTGAAGCAGTTGAAATGGGGCTTGCAAGCTGTTGGCTTGGTGCAATACAGCGTGATGAAATTAAGAAGACGCTTAATCTGGACGATAATCTGGATATAGTCTACCTGCTTGCGCTCGGATATCCCGACCAGAAGAGCCGCGCAGTGGAAATGAACGGAGATATTAAGTATTTTGAGGACAGAGACGGCATTATTAACGTGCCGAAACGACCGTTAAAAGAAATTTTAATAAAAAAATAAAATTTAGTATTGACAAATCTATATGTTATTTAGTATAATGTTAATAGATTAGATGAGATTAGAACAGATGAGCATATTGAAGAGATTATTTTAATATGATTTTTATGCCCTCGTGAAGTGTAATCTCACGAGGGATTTTTGTTCTTGCTCCAAAAGAAAGGAAAGATGTAAAATGAAAAACATGAAAAAGGTATTGACAATGGGAATTGCGGCTGTAATGTGCGCAGGAGCGCTTGCGGGCTGCGGAAACAAAATCGGCGGAGATGACGCTGCTACGGGTATAAACGTAGGCGATACATATAAAATCGGTGTATTGCAGTATGCAGACCACCCGTCGCTTGACAATTGCCGCGAGGGTTTCAAACAGGGACTTGACGCAGAGGGTATCAAGTACAGTCTTATGGAGCAGTCTGCAAAGGCTGACGACGCTACAAACACACAGATTGCGCAGATGTTTGTTTCACAGGGTGCAGACCTTATATGCGGTATCGCCACACCGTCGGCGCAGGCGTGCTACAATGCGGCTTTTGAGGCAAATATTCCCGTAATATTCAATGCGGTTTCCGACCCCGTTGCGGCAAAGCTTGCGGCAAGTGAAACAGAAGCTATGGAGGGAATTACCGGCGTAAGCGATAAGCTTCCTGTTGAGGCTCAGTTAAAGCTTATACGTGAAATGCTTCCCGAAGCAAAGAAAATCGGTATACTTTACACAACAAGCGAAGCTAATTCAGTTTCAACCATTGCCGACTATAAGGCAAAAGCAGACGAATACGGCTTTGAAATAGTCGATAAGGGTATTACAAATGCGGCTGAAATTCCACAGGCTGTTGACTTGCTTGTAAGCGAGGTTGACTGTATTTCAAATATGACGGATAATACTGTTGTAGATAATCTGCCTGTTTTACTTGAAAAAGCAACCGCAAAGAATATACCTGTATTCGGTTCTGAGGAGGAACAGGTCGGAAACGGCTGTATAGCTTCCGCAGGTATTGACTATATTGAGCTTGGCAAAAAAGCGGGAGTTATGGCGGCAAGAGTATTGAAGGGTGAAAATGTCGCTTCAATCCCTTATGAAACTATGACGGAAAGCAAAATTACAGTCAATACAGATGCTGCATCAAAAATCGGAGTGACAATTCCGCAGTCAATCACAGACAGAGCTGAGGTTAAAAACACTCCGTCGGCACAATGATAGAAGGACTTATAATAGGTATACTTGAACAGGGCTTAATATACGGAATAATGGCAATGGGTGTTTATATTACCTATACCATACTTGATTTCCCCGATTTGTCTGTGGACGGAACTTTTCCTTTAGGGATTGCCGTATGCTTTGTTATGATAAGAAACGGATTAAACCCGTACCTTGCGCTTATTGCCGCTTTTGCGGCAGGGTGCATAGCGGGAATGTTTACGGGTATATTTAATGTAAAGCTTAAAATACGAAATCTGCTCTGCGGTATTCTTACAATGACCGCGCTGTATTCCGTAAATTACGGAATTGTCGGTAAAGCATCGGATTTTCTTAGTATGGATTCCGTAACGATATTTTCGCAGACTGCGTTTCTTTTCGGAAACGGTCACTTTGCAATGTACTCAAAGCTTATAGTAATACTTGTAATTGCGCTTGTTGCAAAATTTGCGCTTGACTGGTATATGCGTACCAAATCGGGATTTCTTTTGAGAAGCGCAGGCGATAACGAGGGACTTGTCATAACGCTTGCAAAAAATCCGGGTACGGTTAAAATAATAGGTCTTGCGATTGCAAACGGTCTTGTATCGCTTGCCGGCGCGGTATACTGTCAGTACGGCAAGGCATTCAACGTAGGTTCGGGTACAGGTACGGTGGTTATGGGTCTTGCGGCTGTTATTATCGGCACAACGGTGTTTAAAAAGATAAAATTCCTGCGTATTACCACAGGAGTACTGCTTGGAATGATTGTCTATAAAGCGTGTATTTCCGTTGCGCTTGCGCTGGGACTTCCATCGCAGAATACAAATCTGATGATAACGGTGCTGTTTATATTAACGCTTATGTTTAATGAATTTGTACTTAAAAAGAAGGTCGGGGTGAATAAAAATGCTTGAGATTTCAAACATATATAAGACCTTTAACAAGGGTACAATTGATGAAAAAATTTTGTTTTCAGATTTCAATCTGAAAATTGAAAACGGTGAATTTGTCGGGGTAATCGGTTCTAACGGTTCGGGTAAAACCACTATGCTGAACATCATTTCAGGCGATATGCCGATTGACGGCGGCAGTGTTACGCTGGACGGAAAATGTCTTGACGGTATGAAAAACTTTAAACGCGCGGCGAAAATCGGACGCGTTTTTCAGAACCCGTCAATGGGTACATGTCCTTCAATGACAATATGGGAAAATATGTCGATTGCGGACAATAAGGCAAAGAGCTTCGGACTTTCATTCGGACTTAACCGCCAGAGGAAGGATTTTTACCGTTCGCAGCTTGAGCTTCTCGGTATGGGACTTGAAAACCGCCTTCAGACTTTGGCAGGTTCGCTTTCGGGCGGTCAGCGTCAGGCGCTGGCGCTTATAATGGCGACTATGACGCGTCCCGATTTGCTGCTTCTTGACGAGCATACGGCAGCTCTTGACCCGAAATCATCGGATACGGTTATGATGCTTACGGAAAAGATTGTACATGAAAAGAAAATAACAACGCTTATGGTAACACACAATCTGCGGTATGCGGTTGAATACGGTACGCGCGCGGTTATGATGCACGACGGCGGTATTATTATGGACGTTACAGGTGAAGAAAAGAAGAATAAATCAATAAATGACTATTTAAAGGTATTCAATGAAATCAGTATTGAATGCGGAAATTAAATCAGCTATGAAAAAGGGACGATTATAAATCGTCCCTTTATTAAATTACATCATTTTTGCAAGACGTTCGTTAACTGCCTGAAGGAAACCTTCCGTATCAACAGTTTGTTTGTTTGGAAGCGTTGACAGCGCCGCAAGGTCACCCGTCATAACTCCGTCTTCAATCGTCTGTACAGTTGCTTTTTCAAGCTTATCCGCAAAGCTCATAAGCTCGTCAAGACCATCAAGCTCGCCGCGTTTTCTTAAAGCGCCTGTCCATGCGAACAGTGTTGCGACAGAGTTAGTTGAGGTCTTTTCACCCTTTAAATGCTTATAGTAATGTCTTTGAACGGTACCGTGAGCCGCCTCATATTCGTAAATACCCTCAGGAGAAACAAGGACTGAAGTCATCATTGCAAGTGAGCCGTAAGCGGTGGCTACCATATCCGACATAACATCACCGTCATAATTCTTGCATGCCCATATATATCCGCCTTCTGAACGTATAACGCGCGCTACCGCGTCATCTATAAGCGTATAGAAATATTCAATACCTGCCGCTTCAAATTTAGCCTTATACTCGTTGTCGTAAATCTCCTGAAATATATCCTTGAAGCGGTGGTCATATTTCTTTGAAATTGTGTCCTTTGTTGCGAACCATATATCCTGTTTCATATCAAGCGCATAGTTAAAGCATGCTCTTGCGAAGCTTGCAATGGACTTATCGCGGTTGTGTATACCCTGTATAATGCCGTCTTCATTTGCGAAATCATAAATAAGCTCGCGTGTTTCATTGCCGTTTGAGTCAGTTGTGACAAGCTCTGCCTTACTGCCTGCCTTAACCTGCATTTCTACATTTTTATATACATCGCCGTATGCGTGACGCGCGATTGTAATCGGTTTTGTCCATGTCGGTATGTAGGGAGTGATGCCCTTTACCAGAATAGGAGTTCTGAAAACAGTACCGTCAAGCATAGCACGGATTGTACCGTTAGGTGATTTCCACATCTCCTTTAAATTGTACTCGGGCATTCTTGCCGCATTTGGAGTGATAGTAGCGCATTTTACAGCGACTCCGTATTTTTTTGTGGCATTTGCGCTGTCAATTGTAACGCGGTCATTGGTTTCGTTTCGGTGAACAAGTCCCAAATCATAATATTCTGTTTTAAGGTCAATG
>CAJTUY010000002.1:64240-103204 GCA_910579415.1 uncultured Clostridia bacterium
GAATTAAAAGTATATCCTTAATCATCTTCCATATAATTCTTGTCATTTCGTCGCCGTCCATTTCAACAAGCGGCGTCTTCATCTGAATTTTTGCCATGTACTCTCATCCTTTCATAAATCAAGTCCGATTTTTTGCACAAAACAGGGGCTGTAAACAGCCCCATTGCTTATCTGATATTTTAGCATATTTATACTTTAATGTCAATTGCTAATTTGATGAATTTAAAAGCTTTTCAAAGTCTGAAAACGGCAGCGGTTTTGAGTAAAGGAAGCCCTGTACCATGTTACATCCCGCCTGCTTAAGGAAGTCACGCTGCATACACGTTTCAACACCCTCACAGATAGTTTTGATGTTTATCTTTGATGCCATTGAAATAATTGCCTCAACTATAACGCGTCCGCGCGGCGAATTATGTGCGTTATCAATAAATGCCTTGTCAATTTTAAGTGTGTCAATCGGCACTTCGCGGAGCAGGTTAAGGGAAGAATAGCCGCTTCCGAAATCGTCCATAGAAATTGTAAATCCATGCTCCTTCAAACTGCGTATAAGCGACAGCGCGCTGCTGTCCTCCTCGTTAAAGATGCTTTCGGTTATTTCCATTTCGATATAATGTTTCGGTATCTGATATTTATCAACCAACGCTTCAAGTCTTTCAATAAAGTTTACATCACTCAGGTGACAGCGCGAAACATTCATTGAAATAGGTACAATGTTTTTATTGCTGAGTATACGTGATTTAATCATTTTCATAACCTGTTCATATATATAGAAGTCAAGTTCAACAATAAATCCATTCTTTTCAAAAAGTGGTATAAACATGCCCGGCGGAATAATTTCATCTTCTTTTTTCCAGCGAACAAGAGCCTCTGCGCCTATAATATTATCTGATGCAAGCTCGTATTTAGGCTGATAATATACTATAAATTCACCTTTTGCAAGAGCTTTATCCATCTCCACTTCAATGGAATTCTGCATATTAAGTCTGCTTTCCATATCATTGGTAAAATATGTAACGGAATGTTCATTTCTTGCAGGAGAATGAACCTTTGCAATTACCGCGCGGTCAATATAATTATCAAGTCCTATTTCGGGGTCAAAGCGTTCAATGGGACATATTCCCGCCTTGAGCAGAACAGGATAATTCGATGAATTGTGTATACGTATACTAAGTCCGGAAATACTTGCCATGCGTTCGCGGCTCTCAGGCGTATCTTCTGTAAATATAAGGAAGCTGTCGCCCTGAGCGCGCGCATATATTGAATTATCACCGAACAAACCTTTAACTTTATTTGCAATTGAGCAGAGTGTCTGGTCACCGATAAGACGTCCGAAGCGGTCATTTACAAGCTTGAAATTTTTTGCGTCAAGCGTACATAAAAGATACGGACGCGACGGGTTTTTGTTAATTGTTTTCTGTACCGATTCATAAAAGCAGCGCTTGTTTGGTATTGAAGTCAGAGGGTCGGTCAATGATATGCGTCTGAAATATATTTCTCTGAGCTTTGCAATCAGTATGATAACTGCAAATATAAACAGCGCAAGGAATAGCCAAATTTTGTTTGCATAAAGCATTTCCATAAAGTTCGGGACATAGATATGACTGAGCGTATAGACCTTGTTTTCAAGCTCCGACTGAGGAACTGCCACGCTGGCAATGGTCTTATTCAAAAGATTAACGACAGAATAATGACAGGTAAGCGAAGATACTCCAAGACTTACGGGAACGCTTATTGAAAAATCATTTATAATAGAAAGCTTCGGATGAGCAATCAGACTTGTTTTTGTCTGCATATCGGGTGTGGACAGAAGCGCAGCGGAAAGCTTTTTATGCTCAACAGCTCTTAAAAGTGCGTTTATTGAAGGATATTCCGTTATTGTCCATTGCGGATGAGTATTTTCCAGGTAACCTGTTATCCATTTATCGCCTGACAGAACACCTATATTAAGACTGCTGTCTTCAAATATTACCGAGTCTGTCCGCGCGATTGGCAGATATGCAATATGAGTATAAGGCTCAGTAGCCTTAACAAGACCTTCCGTTGAATCGGAAACGGTAAGAATAATGTCCGACCTGCCCATTTCAATTGAGTTGAGTGTCATATCCGGTTGGTCGTCCGGAATATATTTTATTTTAAGACCGGTGTTTCGTGATATTTGTTTAAGTATTTCCACATACAGTCCTTTATAATCTCTTGCGGAAGCGTCATAATAGGACATGGGATAATTATCGGTGGGAATAAGCACGCGAAGCTCCTCCTGACGCTTTGCGGCAAGATAGTCGTCGTCGGTCAGAGCCACTGTATTCCTATACGGTATCAGAAAGCTTTTCCCGAATGCTTCCGACAGATAAAACGGGTGATTTTGTTTAAGTACCGAAAGTGAGTTGTTTAGCGTGTCAAGCATTTTTGAGTTGCCTTTTTTTACTGCAAAGTAATAATTAAACTCACCGCATTTCGCTATAAGACGCATTTTGTCGGGACTGCCGGTTGTTGGGGTAAGCACTGCATTTACTGCTTTTGTATAAATTGCAGACATCATTTCATCTGTGGTATTAAAATATACCGGTTCATATGTAAAGCCGTGTAAGGAACTGTAATCTTTTAGATAGTTTTCAAAATATGAATTTTGGAGAAGCGCGATTTTTATACCGTTAAATTTTTCGAAATCTTCAAAATATATATCGTTTTCGGAAAGAGTAAACAAGGCAAGAAAACCTTTAGCAACAGGCTCGGTACTGTAATCAAGCAAAGAGGCAAGATTATTGCTTTTAGGAACCATGCAAAGAAAATCCAACTGACCGCTGTTTAAAGCATTTATTCCGTCATTCAGGCTTTGCTCGCTGAAATCAGCGTCGGCATTGTCAATATGATTTAAAACACTTTGAACAGAATCTCTTGAATATTGAGAAATGTTATTGCCGGAAAATTTATAATCATTAAGTATTCCGATATTATATGTATTGTTATCCGCATATGCCGCGTCTGAGAACAGTATTGTAAGCAATACGGAGAAAATAAGTAAAAATTGTCTGAGGCGTTTCAAAAATTTCCTCTCCTGTCTAAAATTTGTTACACCTATTATTATACACCATAACTGCAAATTTTTCAAATAAATTTTTAAAGAGAACAATATTTCCGATATTTTGTACTTTGAAAACAATATTTCTGTAATAGAGGCATTATTTAATATCTTTTTTTATTTATGTGCATATCGGGTAAAACAACGCATATACATAGAACATAGATTTTTGGACAAAAGGAGGAAAAGTAAAAGTGGAGGAGTATAATATTTACAGCGATATAGCCCAGCGGAGTCAGGGTGACGTATACATAGGTGTGGTAGGACCTGTCAGAACAGGCAAGTCAACATTCATAAAGAAGTTTATGGATTTGCTTGTAATACCTAATATAGAAAATACATACCAGGCGGAAAGAGCGCGCGACGAATTACCGCAGTCAGCGGGCGGCAGGACTATTATGACAACCGAACCGAAGTTTATACCAAATGAGGCGGTAGAAATATCACTTGGTGACAATGCGCATTTAAAGGTGAGAATGATAGACTGTGTAGGCTACATTGTGGACAGCTCTTTGGGTTATGTTGAGGACAATGAGCCGAGAATGGTGACAACTCCCTGGTTTGACCATCCCATAGCATTTAATGAAGCGGCTGAACTGGGTACAAAAAAGGTTATTACCGAACACAGCACAATAGGTCTTGTGGTGACAACAGACGGCAGTATTACCGAAATTGCACGTGAGGACTATGTCGAAGCGGAAAACAGAGTAATTGATGAATTAAAGGCAATAAACAAACCGTTTGTTGTGCTTTTAAATTCAACCAACCCGAAATCGCGGGATTGTCAGAGGTTAAGAGAAAATCTGGAAAGACAGCATGGAGTTCCGGTTGTTGCTGTAAACTGTGAGGAATTGGACGCGGGAGCAATACATGAAATCATAGAAACAGTGTTGTTTGAGTTCCCGTTAAAGGAAATCAGCATACAAATTCCCGGCTGGATTGAGGAATTGTCAGGCGACCACTGGCTCAAGCAGGATATTTACAATGCAGTGCTTGAAAAGATAGAAAATGTGGACCGTATACGCGATGTGCGCTCGTTGGCTGACGGCATAGGGGAGTGCAGCTTCGTAAACCGTTCATATATTGAAGGCATGGATTTGGGTGACGGTACTGTCAGAATGTGTATGGAGCTTCCGCAGCCGCTGTTTTATCGTGTGCTTGGCGAGCTGTCAGGCTTTGAAATTGACGGCGAGCATCAGCTTATGACGCTTATGAGTACGCTGGCAAATATGAAGGCGGAATACGATAAGATATCCTTTGCGCTGCATGAAGTAATGGAAAACGGATATGGCATAGTTTCACCAACCACTGAGGAGCTTACGCTTGATGAGCCTAAAATCGTTAAGCAGGGCGGTAAATTCGGTGTCAAGCTTAAGGCAAGCGCTCCGTCTATACACATGATACGCGCTGATATTGAAACAGAGGTAAGCCCGATTGTCGGTACAGAAAAGCAGTCGGAGGAATTGGTTAGATATCTGCTGTCGGAATTTGAATCTGACCCGACAAAGATATGGCAGTCAAATATATTCGGCAAATCGCTTTATGAGCTTGTAAACGAAGGACTTCACAATAAGCTTTCACGTATGCCCGAATCGGCAAGAATGAAGCTTAAGGAAACTCTCCAGCGCATAATCAATGACGGCAGCAACGGATTGATTTGTATAATTTTATAATGGCGGTGGCAAACCATGTTAAAAAAAGTAGTTTGTGTGAGCGCGCTGACAGTTATGCTTGCGGCATGCTCGGCTGTCGGGGTAAGTGTAGGCAAAAGTGAAACAAAGTATGAAACCGACTGTTCTGAGGTGACAGCAGAAACGGTACAGCTTTCAGGTATACAGGATGCAGAATTTGAAAAAAGCGTAAATGCCGGACTGAAACAGCAGACAGACAGCAAGGTCGTTGCATTTGACAGCCTTGCGGCGGAAAACAGCGGTAATGTACGCATGGGAAACAGATGTATTCTTAATATAACATGGGATGAAAAGTATAATAAAAACGGTTTTTTAAGTCTTGTTGAGGAGGAGTATGTTTATACGGGAGGCGCTCACGGTACAACGGCGCGCATACCGCAGAATATAGATATTACCGGCGCCAAAATTGTCAAGCTGAAGGACCTGTTTGCCGATGACGGCTATGTAACTACTCTTAACAGGCTGATAAACGAGCGTCTGAGCGAGCATAGCGATGAATATAAAGAGCTTTGGGAAAAACCTGAGATAAAAGATGAGCATCAGGAAAATTTTTATCTGGAGGATGATAATCTGGTAATATTTTTTCAGCCGTATGAGCTGTCGTATTATGCGCGCGGCTTTGTGGAATTCCCGCTTCCGCTTGAGGACCTGTCGGGTTATTTAAAGGAAGAGTACCGCAGGCTTTCAGTATAAACATACAAGAATGTCACAGTATATATATTATTTTACAAAACGTGTTCATAGCCGGAACGTTAACGGTGTTATGGTATTGTCTATGACAAAAACCGACACCGTTTTTGCTGTTTTACAACATAACATAACAAAAAGCATGAGCAGTGGTTGACCGGCACGCCTGAAATCATTATAATTATAATTGCTTCCGATATTGTTTCGCGGCGTCTGCGGCAGAGATAATGCCTCCCCCTATTCAGGCATGGTCTTAGCCAAAACGCACGGATTATAGCGGGAGTTACAATACAATAACCACAGAACGGAGCTGTCGCATTTGATGCGGCAGCTTTACTTTATAATAAAAAAAATACACCGTCGGTATGACGGTGTCAAAACAAACCTTATTGTGGGAGCGGTTTGTTTTATGTTATTGAAACAAATACAAAAGTGGAAGGTATTTGTATTTTTCGGGGGGACCCTTGCCTTTGGGGAAGGCAAGGGCATATGAAAAAAAGGATGGTATCGGCTGTAAAAAACAGCCCATCAATTAAAACTGGATAGCTTATTTATCATTATCCTCTATATTTTCGGACAAACGAACCTGTATTTCCATTGTTTCGCCGTCACGGAGGATTTTGAAGGTTAAATAGTCACCCGCTTTTTTCTTGTCGCGGATTTCATTTACTTCATTTGTAGACGTAACCTTCTTGCCGTCTACCTCCAATATCATGTCATAGACCTTAAGACCTGCTTCTTCTGCGCCGCTGCCATTTGACACGCTGGCAACGAACAGTCCGTAGCCTGTATCCTTAATGCTTATTCCTACAAGCGGTCTGCCTGTAACGTATCCTGATGACATAAGCTCGTCAATTATCGGCTTTGCCTCAGATATAGCGATAGCGAAGCCCATACCTTCAACGCCGCTTGCGCCTAACTTTACGGAGTTAATTCCTATTACCTCTCCATATTGGTTTATAAGCGCGCCGCCCGAGTTTCCTGAGTTGATAGCGGCATCGGTCTGTAACAGATTATAAGTTCTGTTTTCTATATTCATGGTTCTGTTCACTGCGCTTATGATGCCCTGTGTAACCGAACCCGAAAATTCCTGTCCCATCGGATTGCCTATTGCAACAGCCTTTTCTCCGACCTGTACAGCGGTGGAATCACCGAGTGTTGCGGCTGTAATCTGTGTTGAACCCGGATCAATTTTCAGTACCGCAAGGTCTGTTTTTGTATCCTTGCCTATCAGCTTTGCGGAAAATTCCTCGCCTGTATTCAGGATTACCGAAATTTCCGAAGCGCCGTCTATAACGTGCTGATTTGTAACAATATAACCGTCCGTCTGGAATATAATTCCCGAACCGCTGCCCTGTTCAACAGTCTGACCGTCCTGCGACGGGTCGCTTGAATAATAATATCTGCCGGTGAACGGGTCGTAATATTTTTGTGACTGAACGGTCGTCTTATTGATAACGCCGACTACGCTCGGACCTACCTTTTCGGCAATTTCCGTTGTGGACAATACTTTTTTGCCGTTAAAGTATGCGATAGGCTGCGCGTCCTGTGAACTCTCCTGCTGTACGACGGAAGAATTTGATGCAGTCTGCGGTGTATTTTTAGCCATGTTGTTTATCGTGTGATATGTCACAGTGCCGAATACTGCGGCTGTGAATATACTCGCGGCTAATGCTGATGTAACAGCCGTGAGCCATATTTTTGGTTTTTTCTCTTTTTTTGGTTTCTGATTATAAACGATTAAATCAGTAGATTCTGTATGAGGGTATCTTTTCATTTTGATTTCCTCCTTTATATTATCATTATTATCAAAATAACCTGCTTTAATACCATTTCTCATATAGCTCAAATTCGATTATGTATATATCATAAACTATACTTTTGACACTGGTATGAATTAAATGTAAACAGAAATGATGTATTTTGTGAACAAATTGTGAACAGCACTTGACAAATGGGAATAATAGGAATACAATAAATGCAAATAATTCGCAATTAACGGCTGAATAAAACTGCCAAGAAAGGAAGTTCTATGAAAAAATTACTGATACTTGACTCCAACAGTATACTAAACCGGGCATTTTACGGTGTACGTTATTTAAGCACAAAGGACGGTACACCGACAAACGCCATATACGGATTTTTAAATATACTCATAAAGCTCATAAACGAACAGCAGCCAGATTATATATGCGCCGCATTTGACGTGAAAGCTCCGACGTTCCGTCATAAGCAGTATGAGGGGTACAAGGCGCAGCGCAAGCCTATGCCCGAAGGACTTGCCGCGCAAATGCCGATAGCAAAGGACGTTCTCAGGGCGATGGGAATAACAATTCTTGAAAAAGAAGGTTATGAGGCGGACGATATTATAGGTACTGTTGCGCGTATATGTGAAACGGATGGTATAAGCTGTTTTATAGCTACGGGCGATAAGGACGATTTACAGCTTGCAAGCGATAAGACAAGGGTTATACTTACGGTTACAAAATCAGGTTATAATGAAACAATTGTATATGATGACAAAGCGGTTAAGGAGCGTTATCACGTTACACCGAAGGAATTTATTGATATTAAAGCGCTTATGGGCGACCCGTCCGATAATATTCCGGGCGTAAAGGGTATCGGAGAAAAAACGGCGATGAACCTTATTGAACAGCATCACAGTATTGAATATATCTATGACCATATAGATGAAATCGGTTTAAAGGGCGCAATGCTCCAAAAACTCAAGGACGGACGTGACATGGCGTTTATGTCAAAGGAGCTTGCAACGATTGATATAAATACCCCTGTTGAATTTTCTGCGGAGGACTGTGTGTTTGACGGATTTTCCGAAAATGACGGTTTGTATGATATATTAAAGAGGCTTGAACTTAACAGTATTATTAAGAAGCTTAATCTGTCGTCAGAGGAGGCGTCAGCGGAAAAGGAGGATATTTTTAAAGATTTCAGTTATACATTAAATTCTTCAGAACCGTTGCTCGGCGCAGATGACGCTCTTGCCGTTGTGATTGATTTTGAGGGTAATGAAGTATCAGCTGTTGCAATAGGCGCGGGAAATGCGGCGGCGGTCTTTACTGAAGATGCGGAAGAGATAGCAAAGAAAATGCTTGACCGTGAGAGCGGCCGTATAATTATGTTTGATGCAAAGGAAGCAATGGTTAAGCTTAGCGGCAGGATTGAATTTAAAAACCTGTATGACGATACAGCAATTGCGGCATATCTTGCCGACCCGGCTAAAAGCGAATACAGCATAGAGAAGCTTGCGGAGGAGTATTTCGGAGTTACGATAGAAAAACCTGAAACGAAGCAGATGTCGCTGTTTGAAGAGGACGAAGCCGATAAAAGTGAATATCTTGCAAAATGCGCTGTGGCATTATATGCGCTTAATAAGCGTATAAATAAGAGGATAGAGGAAAACGGACAGGAAAAGCTCTACCGCGAGGTGGAACTGCCGCTGGTAAGAGTGCTTTCGCACCTTGAAATAAACGGTTTTCTTGTGGACGAGGGACGTCTTAAAGAATTTTCCGAAATGCTAGGCAAGAAGATTGACGCGCTTACAGAGGAAATATATACTCTTGCAGGCGAGGAATTTAATATAAATTCTCCCAAACAGCTCGGAGTGATTTTATTTGAAAAACTTGAATTAAAGCCTGTCAAGAAAACAAAAACAGGTTATGCAACGAATGTCGACGTACTCGAAAAGCTGAAGGATAAGCATGCAATCATAGGATTTATTATGGAATACCGTCAGCTTACAAAGCTTAAAAGCACATACTGCGACGGTTTGTCGGCAGTTATAAACCGCAGTACGGGACGCATACATTCGGTGTTTACGCAGACGGTTACGGTTACGGGCAGACTTTCATCAATAGAGCCGAATTTGCAGAATATCCCGACAAGAACGGAGTTGGGACGCGAAATACGCAAGGTGTTTGTCGCAAAGGAGGGTTACGTGCTTGTCGATGCGGACTATTCTCAGATTGAGCTGAGGGTGCTTGCTCATATGGCTAATGATGAAACGATGATAAATGCGTTTAAGAATAATGAGGATATTCACGCGGTAACAGCATCGCAGGTGCTTGGCATACCGCTTGATGAGGTGACAAAGGAACAGCGTTCAAGCGCGAAGGCGGTTAATTTCGGAATTGTCTACGGTATAGGCGAATTTTCACTGTCACAGGATTTAGGTATATCGGTTAAGGAAGCAAAAGCGTATATTGACGGTTATCTTGAAAAATATCACGGCGTACGCGAATATATGGAAACCGTAAAGGAGCAGGCAAAAAAGGACGGGTATGTAAAAACGCTTATGAACAGAATTCGTTATATTCCCGAACTGAAATCTCCCAATTTCAATATACGCCAGTTTGGCGAGCGTGTCGCGCTTAATACGCCGATACAGGGTACGGCGGCGGATATTATAAAGCTTGCAATGGTTCGCGCGGACGAGCGTCTTATACGCGAAGGACTTAGGTCAAGACTTATTTTGCAGGTGCATGACGAATTGATTGTTGAAGCGCATAAGGACGAGGTGGATACAGTCAAGCAAATTCTTGCAGAGGAAATGCAGGGCGCAATGAAGCTGAGCGTACCGCTGAAAGTAGATATGTCAGAGGGACATAGTTGGTTTGATGCAAAGTAGAAGGACTGCCCTGCGGCAGTCCCCCATACATGCTCTAATCTTGTGTTGCAACTAATAGGCTAATATGCGCATTAAAAAATGCGCGACCGAAGCCGCGCATAAAAATGCACAACTTCAGTCGCCAAACTAAATATAACTAAAACAATAAACATATAAGTCACGTGTGCATTTTTTGCAAAAAAATATATGTTAATTGTTTTAATTTATTAAATTTAGTTTGGCAAATATAGTATATCATACCATTTTAGTTTTGTAAAGAAAAATTTAATAAGGCTAAAGCCGTCCTGCGAAGTGCCGGAGGCAATTCGGAGGAAGGGGGACCTCAAGCGTTTGCTTTGCAAAAGCGAGAGGTGGAAGGTCTTATACAGAAAGGAAAATCAGCATGAAAAAAATATTACCTATACTTATTACACTATCAATGCTTTTAACCTCCTGCGGAATAACAGATGAGCAGTCGGATAAGCTTACGGTTTACACTTCATTTTACGCAATGAATGATTTTGTGAAAACAATAGGCGGTGAGGACATTGTATATCATTGCATAGTTCCGTCGGGAACAGAGCCGCACGGCTTTGAGCCGACTGCGTCCGATATTGCAAAGCTGAGTAAAGCGGATGTGTTTGTATATAACGGCGGAGGTATAGACGCATGGGCGGAAAAAATTGCGGATACGCTTCCCGACAGCGTTGCGGTTGTATGCGCGTCTGAGGGGATTGAAGAGGATGAAAACGACCCTCATATCTGGCTCAGTTTTGAAAACGCGGATAGACAGCTTGAAAATATTTATAAAGCGTTTTCAACGGTGGACAGCCAAAATTCGCAGAACTATCTCGACCGCTTAACGCAGTATTCAGCTAAGATGGATGAGTTGGAAAAGGAATACGAAAACGCAGGCTTTACGGGCAAAAAGCTGTTTGTAACTCACGGCGCGTACGGGTATTTATGTAAGGAGTTCGGCATGGAGCAAATCGCGCTTGAGGGCGTGTCGGGTGACAGCGACCCTTCGCCTGCCCAGATGGCGGATATGGTCAATAAGATAAAGGAAGACGGTGCAAAATGTATATTCTATGACCCGCTTGAAGGCGATAAAACGGCAAGGGCAGTAGCTGAGGAGGCAGGAGTCGGGATAAGTCCGCTTTATACCTTTGAGAGCGACCTTGAACGCGAACATCGCGGCTATTTAACAATTATGCAATTAAATTTGGAACAATTGGAAAAGGGATTAAAATAATGAACAAACAGATGTCGGAATCAATAATTTTAGCGTCAATTCTCACGCTTTCGGGCGGATTTATGGACGCGTATTCATATATGTGTCGCGGACAGGTTTTCGCCAATGCGCAGACGGGAAATATACTTCTGTTCGGAGTGAACATTGCAACGGGTCATCTGCATATGGCATTGCAGTATATATGCCCTGTAATAGCTTTTGCGATGGGTATAGCGATAGCTGATATTATAAGATTTATGCTTCGTGACAGCCGTAAAATTCACTGGCGTCAGCTTACGGTGCTTATGGAGGCGGTTATACTTTTCGCTGTCGCATTCATTCCTGAAGGCTTTAACCTGCCTGCAAACAGTCTTACCTCGCTTGCATGCGGAGCGCAGGTGGAAAGCTTTAGAAAAATAAACGGCAGCAGTATGGCAACGACTATGTGCATAGGAAACCTCAGAACCGCTACACAGTCGCTGTGCGATTATTTTCTCAAAGGCGAACGTCAGAGCGCAAAGCGCGGCATGATGTTTTTCGGGATAATAGGAGTGTTTATAATTGGCGCAGTTATAGGAAATATATGCGTTACGCATTTTTCGGAAAAAGCTATTCTGGTAAGCGCCGCATTGCTTGTCATAAGTTTTGTAATGATGTTTGTAAATGAGGAACAGTAAAATGGATAATGAAATTTTAAAGGTAGAAAATCTGTATTTTGATTATTCCGACACTTCGGTTCTGCGCGATGTTAATTTCACGTTGAGTAAGGGCGATTTTCTCGGAATAATCGGCGCAAACGGCGCAGGTAAAAGTACGCTTATAAAAATAATACTTAAAATCCTGCCGTATTCAAAGGGTAAAATCACATTGTTCGGCGAGGATTTATCATGCTTTCGGGATAACTGTAAAATAGGCTATGTTTCACAGAAGGCAAATTCATTTAACAGTGATTTTCCTGCTACCGTAAAGGAAGTTGTAACTGCCAACCTTTATAGCAGACGCGGATTTTTAAAACGCGGCGGCAATGATAAGAAAAAGCTTCACGATGTACTTGAAAAGGTGGGTATGTCGGGATATGAAAATAAACTTATAGGCAGACTGTCAGGCGGACAGCAGCAGCGCGTTTTTATTGCGCGCGCGCTTATAAGCGACCCCGAGCTTCTGCTTATGGACGAGCCGACAGTCGGTGTCGACGCTAAATCCGTCAGGCAGATTATGGATATAATAACTGAGCTTAACAGGCAGGGGATAACAATAATCATGACAAATCACGACACGCCTGAGCTTGTGCGCGTGTCGGATAAGCTCCTTATATTCTGTGAGCATGGCAACGGCGAATTTGTAGAACGCAGTAATCTTACAATGCAGCAGATAAACGAAATATTTGCAGGAAAGAGGGTGCATCATCATGCCTGAGATATTCCAGTACGATTTTATGCGCCGCGCATTGATTATTGCGGCGGTAATAGGAATAATTGCGCCGTGTATAGGAACCCCGATAGTTTTGAAGCGTTTGTCGGCAATAGGTGACGCAACGTCGCATTCTGCACTTGCCGGTATTGCCGCAGGACTGGTTTTCGGCGTAAATCCGATAATAGGCGCGGTGGTATTCGCGGTTCTGGCTGTAATGGGAATAGAGCTTATGCGCAAAGCCTTCGGAAAGTATTCCGAAATTGCTACGGTAGTAGTGATGTCGGCAGGTATAGGTCTTACGGCTGTGCTGTCGGGATTTATTGTAAACGGCTCGTCTAATCTCAACAGCTTTCTTTTTGGTTCGATTGTTGCGATTTCGGACTTCGATTTATATTTCACTCTTGCGCTCGGCGCGGTGGTTATAATAGTGTCGCTCGCTTTATATAAAGAGCTTTTCTTTGTTACGTTCGATGAGGAGGCGGCAAAGCTTGCAGGAGTAAATACGGGTATGGTTAATCTTGTAATTATGCTTTTAACGGCAGTTACCGTTGCAGCGGCTTCAAGGATAGTAGGCGCGCTGATGATTTCTTCGCTGCTTGTTATACCCGTTGCGGCGGCAATGATGTGTGCCGGAAGCTATAAGCAGGTAAGTATTCTGTCGGTAGCGTTTGCGGAGATATTTACAATTTCAGGACTTATCATATCTTATTATCTTGACTTAAGACCCGGCGGAACAATTGTACTTCTGGGAGTTTTGTTTCTGATAATAGTTACTCTTCTGACGCGCAGGAGGCGGATATGATGGATATAAATTCAGTACTGTCAGAGTACGGTCTTAAATGTACCAGACAGCGTATTGCCGTTATGACTGCGCTGGCTGAGGCTCCGTCGCCCCTCAGTGCGGAGGAAATATATGAACGCTCGGAAAATATGTCGCTTTCAACAGTTTACAGGACGGTTGAAACACTTTGCAAAAAGGGCATAGCAGTCAAAAATACCATACGCGACAGCGATAAGTTTTATTATGCGCTTACAACCGATGCACACCGTCATTATGCGATTTGTCTGGGATGTCACAGTATGAAATATGTTGATATATGTCCGGTTCATTCAACTGACATTGACGATTTTACAGTCACAGGTCATAAGCTTGAAATTTACGGTTACTGCAATAAGTGCAGACCGAAACCGTAAACAATAAAGAAATTTGTTATAATACCTTGAAAATACATGGAAAAAGGTATATAATATTTTTATAAAAATCCAAAAGAGGGAAAAAAGGAGTTATGTGAAATGAGTAAATTCATAGAACAGCTAAAAGCGAGAGCAAAAAAGGATATTAAAACGATTGTTCTTGCGGAGGGTGAGGAGATAAGAACGCTCAGGGCTGCCCAGACGGTTAAGCAAGAGGGTTATGCAAAGGTTATTCTTGTAGGTAATCCCGACAAAATCAAGTCAATGGCACAAGCTGAAAATCTTGATATTGACGGAATTGAAATCGTTGACAGTGAAAACAGCGCAAAGAATGAGGAATATGCAAACGTATTCTATGAGCTTAGAAAGAATAAGGGCGTAACACCAGAACAGGCTGCGGAAATAATTAAAGACCCGTCATATTATGCTGTTATGATGGTTAAGCAGGGTGACGCGGATGGTATGGTATCAGGCGCAATTCACTCGTCGGCAGACACAATCCGTCCGTCGCTTCAGATTCTTAAAACAGCGCCGGGAACAAAGCTTGTATCGGCATTCTTTATTATGAATGTTCCCGACTGTGAATACGGTCATAACGGTACGTTTATTTTCGGTGACTGTGGTCTTAATCAGGACCCGACGGCAGATGAGGTAAGTGAAATTGCTATTTCATCGGCGGCTTCATACAGACAGCTTATAGAAGATGAGCCGAGAGTTGCCATGCTTTCATATTCTACATACGGCAGCGCAAAAAATCCGCTTGTTGATAAAATGCAGGAGGCTACAAGACTTGCGAAGGAAAAAGCTCCCGATTTAAAGCTTGACGGTGAATTACAGCTTGATGCTGCAATTGTTGACAGCGTTGCAAAGTCAAAGGCTCCGTCGTCTGACGTTGCAGGCAGTGCAAACGTGCTTATATTCCCGAATCTTGACGCAGGTAACATCGGTTACAAGCTTACTCAAAGACTTGCAAAAGCCGAAGCCTACGGTCCTATCTTACAGGGTATCGCAAAGCCTGTAAATGACCTGTCACGCGGCTGTTCTGCAGACGATATTGCAGGGGTTGTGGCAATAACCGCCGTTCAAGCCCAAAACTAAGGGCTATATTACACGCCTATCACCTTTATATTATTGACGGAGATGTATTATGGGAGATATAGCAAATCAAATGGCATTATCTTTAATTCTAAAAATTAAAGACAAAATCAAATATAAATATATCGCAAGAAAACAGAAAGGAACAGAATCAATGAAAATATTAGTTATAAATGCCGGAAGTTCATCGCTTAAGTATCAGCTTATAAATATGGACAGTCATGAGGTTATGGCAAAAGGTCTTTGTGAAAGAATAGGTATTGAAGGTTCAAACCTTCAGCATACAAATGTCGCTCATGATGAAAAGACAGTAATTGAAAAGCCTATGAAAGATCATGGCGATGCTATTGCAATGGTTATTGACGCGCTTGTTGATGAAAAAATCGGAGTTATAAAGTCAATGGACGAAATCGGCGCGGTAGGTCACAGAGTTGTGCATGGCGCGGAGGAATTTGCCGATTCATGTATGGTAACAGACGCGGTTATGAAAGCGCTTGAAAAATGTACGCCGCTTGCTCCGCTCCATAATCCGCCGAATATTATCGGTATTGAAGCATGTAAGAAGATTATGCCGGATACTCCTATGGTGGGCGTATTTGATACGGCGTTCCACCAGACAATGCCTGCAAAAGCATTTATGTACGCGCTTCCTTATGAGTGCTACGAGAAGGACAGAATAAGAAAATACGGTTTTCACGGAACAAGTCATAAGTACGTTTCACAGAAGGCTGCTGAGGTGCTTGGAAAAAATAAAGAGGATTTGAAGATAGTTACATGTCACTTAGGTAACGGTTCGTCAATTTCAGCGGTTGACGGCGGTAAGTGTGTGGACACGTCAATGGGCTTCACGCCGCTTGACGGTGTGCCGATGGGTACAAGAACAGGCTCAATGGACCCGGCTGTTGTGACATATCTTATTAACAAGGGTATGAGCGCAAAGGACGTTGACAATCTGATGAATAAGAAAAGCGGCGTTCAGGGCGTATCGGGTGTATCGTCAGACTTCCGTGATTTGTCGGCAGCGGCAAAGGACGGTAATGAAAGAGCGCGTCTTGCGCTTGATATGTTCACATATCAGGTTAAAAAATATATAGGTTCATATGCGGCGGCTATGGGCGGTATTGATGCGGTGGTATTTACCGCAGGTGTTGGTGAGAATGACGCCGCGACACGCGCTGCAATTGTTGACGGACTTGATTTTATGGGAATTAAGATTGACGAAGCAAAGAACGCGGCTCGCGGTACGGTTGATATATCCGCCGCCGATGCAGCTGTAAAAACGCTTGTTATTCCTACAAACGAGGAATTGATGATTGCGATTGATACACAAAGACTTGTAGAAGGTTAATTGAAGAAGTATATTCCGCAAGGTTAGAAATAGTCTTGCGGAATTTTTTTATGTTATAAAAAATCTTTATACAAATACTTGACAAATAATGTCTACTGTGGTAGACTATATATGTCTACAAGAGTAGATAATACATTTGGAGGTATTTTCGATGTCGACAGAAAATATTAACATTGGTGAAGCGGAATTGGAGATAATGAAGGTTGTCTGGAAAGCAAATGAGCCGATAGGCTCAGCAGCTATCGGTAAAGCCGTAGAAGGAAAAGGGTGGAAGCGCACTACCATTGCGACATTTTTGGCAAGACTTGTTGAAAAGGGCGCATTATCTGCCGAAAGGCGGGGAAAGTCGTGGTATTACACACCGATTTTAACGGCAAAGGAGTATAAAAAATCGCAGGTAAAAAATCTTATCAAAAATCTTTTTGACGGTTCGGCGCAGAATTTAGTTGCTTCTCTTTTTGAGGAGGAACAATTCTCGGAAAACGACATTAAGGAACTGAGAGCTATTTTTGACAATAAGGAGGAATAAACTATGCTTAGTGAAATTTTTAAGGCATTGCTTATTACTTCACTTGCAGGCTTGTGCCTTGCGGCGGTTATTACTATTGTAAAACCGGCTACAAAAAAAGTTTTCGGTTACTCGTGGCATTATTACATATGGCTTGCGGTGCTTACCGTAATGATTTTGCCCGTGCGTTTTACATTGTCGCAAAAGACAGATATACCGCCTGTTACGGTAATGCAGTCAGTGCAAACTGAACAGATGGCTCTGACAGTACAAAATACGGGCAATATAGTTTCTGATGCGCAGACAAAGCCCCAAACGGATATTTGGCAAGCAGAAACAAGTCTTGTAAAAAGAATAATTGACAACAGACTGAATATTTTAGCTTATTTGTGGCTCGCGGGCATGATTTTGTTATTATCAGTAAATCTTGCCGCATACATAAATTTAATAATCAAAATGCGTAAAAATTCTGTTGTTGTTTCCTGTCCTGAAATTGCGGAATTTACGCGGCGGGAGATTACTGCAAGAGTATGGGAAAACACATCCTCGCCATTTATGGTTGGGATTTTTAAACCAACGCTTGTGCTTCCTGCAATAAAGCTTACGGAGGAACAGCTCGTAAATATTCTTCGTCATGAAATGACGCATTTTAGGCGGCATGATATTTTGTATAAATGGTTTGCTGTTCTTACAGGGTGCGTTCATTGGTTCAATCCTGTTATATGGTATGTAATAAAACAGATAAATACAGAATGTGAAATTTCGTGCGATATGGCGGTTACTTTAAATATGAATGCTGACGAAGAAATGAGCTATATTGATACTGTTCTTTCACTTTTGACTAAAGGAAAAACAAAACAAATTCCTCTCACCACACAAATGGCAAGCAGTAAAAGGGTATTAAAAAGGAGATTTGAAATGATTAGACATAAAAGGAGAACAAGCAAATTTGTGTCGGCATTGTCGGCAATGCTGGCAGTTGTAATGCTTGGCACAACGGTTTTTGCAAGTGGTGTATTGTCGGATTTAACAACAGACGATTATACAGTTGAAATTGCAAACTACGGAGATAAAATTGAACTTATAAATAAGCCGTTTATCGAAAACGGAGAGGTGTATGTTCCACTTAGAGAAATACTTGAAAATCGAGGATACAACGATACAAACAGTTATATTAACTGGAATAACGGTACTATCAACATAGGATATTTAGGTTATCCTGATACAAATGTATTATATCAGCTTAGCATTGGTAAAACAGGAATAAAGCTAATGCATTTTATCAGTGAGGATTTATATGAGATAAGTATTGACAGCGCAGATGTAGCGGCGATTATGAAGTTAAATGCGTATAGCTCTCCCGTGCTAAAAGGTTCTGTAACATATGTTCCATTAAAAGCTGTAAATTATATGTTATATGGCTTTTTAGATATACGAACAACCGACGGCTCACTATATGAATTGACTTATAGTGTATATGACAAAAATGGAAATCTGATTGATACAAACAACAATCTCAGTGTCGGCACAATAATAATAGACGAGAACAATACTGTTGTTTACAAAGGAGAAAACCTGCAAAATCCTGAATCAACAATTACTTCCTTCTTTGAAGCCTTTGAAAACAGCAACTTCACACTGATGAAAAATTACTGCACCAAAAACTGCATAGATAATTTCTTTGGTGATAATTATGTTTTTGGTATGAAAAAGGCAACGCTTCAAAGCATAAGCAAGGATTCCGATGATTTGAGAAAAAGAGGTTTTGTAGTCGGTGAATGGGCTGCACTTGTAAACGTAACAATGACGCCTGACGAAAATTCTGTCTATGAACCTAACCAAACTGCAACATCGTTTTATCTGATATTAAAGCAACAGAACGGCAGATATTTAATTGATGAATTTGCAACAGGACTTTAATTTACAGAATAAAAGGGTAGAAAAATAACTCCGAAAGCCAATTGACTTTTCGGAGTTGTTTTTATAAGCTTATTCGCCCAAATGTTTAATGACCTTATCATATATATGCTTGTAAAATATTAAGCTTATAGCCAGTGAAAATACTTCGGCAATAATAAACGACCACCACACGGCGTGTATGCCGCCCAGCTTCGCCAGAATAAATGCAGCCGGCAGCAGAATAACAAGCTGACGTGCAATTGATACCAGCATACTCAAAAAACCGTGTCCGAGCGCCTGAAAGCAGGACGATATAACAATGCCTACTCCTGCGCTTATAAAGCATAAACTGATTATGCGAAGCGCGGGTATACCGATTTCAAGCATATTTTCCGATGCATCGAAAAATCCGAGAAATACACCGGGCAAAAGCTGAAACAGTATAAATCCCAAAAGCATAATAGTTACCGCGTACACAAGCGTAAGCTTGATGGTTTTGGTAAGACGTTTTTTGTTTTTTGCGCCGTAATTATATGAAATAATAGGCACAGTACCGTTATTCAGTCCGAATATCGGCATAAACACAAAGCTCTGAAGCTTGAAATAAACACCGAATACTGCAACTGCGGTTGATGAGAAGGCAATCAGGATTTTGTTCATTCCAAACGTCATAACCGAGCCGACAGAAGACATAATAATTGACGGTATACCAACGCCGAGAATTGTTTTTATGTATGCTGCCTCCGGTCTGAAATGCCTGAAGCTGATTTGTACATCGGGATTACACTTTATATTCAGTATTGTTGCAAAGACAGCCGCGCATATCTGACCGATAACCGTTGCCGCCGCCGCGCCTGCAACACCCATTTTAGGCATACCAAACAGTCCGAAAATCAGAATCGGGTCCAGAACTATATTTATAACCGCACCTGTTGTCTGTGTTATCATTGTATAAAATGTTCTTCCGGTAGACTGAAGCACTCTTTCCGAAGCAATCTGCATAAACACGCCGAATGACATTATAAGACATATTTTGGTGTATTGAATACCCATTTCCGTAATTTCGGCGGAAGCAGACTGAGCCATAAAGAACGGCTTTGTTACAAATATTCCGATAATTAAGAACAGTATATATCCAAGCGCTTCAAGGAAAATACCGTTTTCCGCCGTTTTGTTTGCGGCTTTAAATCTTTTTTCGCCAAGACAGCGCGACAGCATTGCGTTAATACCCACACCAATACCGACTGCCACTGAAATAAGTAAATTCTGCATAGGGAAAGCCATAGAAACAGCTGTAAGCGCGTCTTCGGAAAGCCGCGATACGAAAATGCTGTCAACTACATTGTAAAGAGCTTGTACCAGCATGGAAATCACCATCGGAAGCGACATTGACAGTATAAGCTTGTTTATTGGCATAATACCCATTTTGTTTTCTCTTGTTTGTTCCATTGACATTACCCCTTTCATGTTGTGTAGAACTCGAATTTTATCATATAGCATAAAATTTGTCAAGTATTTTGTCGTATTATTTTCTGCGGAGCATATTTATCATTTCAGCTACTGTCCGTATTCCGTATGCCGCAAAGCCTTCGGGAACCTTGACGCCGCGAAGCGATTGCTTGGGTACAATTGCAGATTTAAAGCCGAGCTTTGCAGCCTCGTTTATACGCTTTTCAAGCTGTGAAACACCGCGCAGTTCACCGCCTAAGCCAACCTCGCCTATAAATATCATATCGGGCGGAAGAGGTATATCCGACTGGCTTGTTGCAACAGCGGCGCATATTCCCAAATCCACAGCTGTTTCATCAATTTTAAGACCACCTGCAACATTCAGATAAATATCTGAATTTGATAAATTCATACGGGCTCGTTTTTCCAGCACGGCAATGAGCAGAAGCAGACGGTAGAGGTCAATGCCGTTTGCCATACGTCGGGGATTGCCAAAGCCTGTCGGAGTGACAAGCGCCTGTATTTCCGCCATAACTCCGCGACTTCCCTCCATTGCGCACACTATCGCGCTTCCCGAAATATCTGTATTTCTGCCTTCCAAAAGCATTGCCGACGGGTTTTCCACCTCTTTCAGACCACTATCGCGCATTTCAAAAACGCCTATTTCATTTGTTGAGCCGAAACGATTTTTTACAGCGCGTAAAATTCTGAACGTAAGCTGACGGTCGCCTTCAAAATACAAAACACAGTCAACCATATGTTCAAGAACGCGCGGACCTGCAATAGCGCCTTCCTTTGTCACATGTCCCACAATAAAAAATGCAATATCCATTGTTTTAGCAATTCGCATAAATGCGTTTGTTGCTTCACGTACCTGAGGTACGCTTCCTGCCGCTGATGTAATATCATCTCGGTTCATTGTCTGAATGGAGTCTATAATGACAACATCCGGTTTTATTCCGTTTATACATTCAATTACGGTAGAAACGTCTGTTTCCGATACAAGATAAAGCTTGTCCGTAGTAACGCCAAGACGTTCGGCACGGATTTTTATCTGACCTTCGCTTTCCTCGCCTGACACATAAAGTATTTTCTTGCTTTCTCCTACGCTCTGGCATATTTGAAGCAGAAGTGTTGATTTTCCTATTCCCGGGTCGCCGCCCACAAGAATAAGCGACCCCTGTACGATACCGCCGCCAAGTACACGGTCAAGCTCTTTTAAGCCTGTCTTGTATCGTGTTTCGCTTCCTGCCGTAACTTCGGCTATTTTTTTTGGCATACGGGCATTTCCCGAATTTTCCTTTACAAGTGATGAAACGGCAGAGGTCTTTTTTTCAGGCGTAACGAGTGTTTCCTCCATTGTATTCCAACTATTGCAGCTTGGACATTTGCCAAGCCATTTCGGTGATTTATAACCGCATTCGCGGCAAATATATGTTGTTTTGGATTTCATGATATTCTCCTTATCTGAATAATTTCCTGCCTTTAAAATAAAATACGGTTGTTGTGCATGAGGCGGCTATGACGTCGCTTACAGGCTCGGCGAGGAGAAGTCCCCATACGCCCATATTTGCGATACGCGGCAGTATAAGCGCAAGAGGCAACAGAAGAATTACTTTTCTCAGACATGCGAGAAACATTGATATTTTCGCTTCGCCTAAGGCAAGAAAAGTCTGCTGGCATGCGCTCTGCGCTCCCATTACAGACATACCTGCCAAGAACAGCCGTGTTGTATTTTCGCCTATGTTTATAAGGTTTGCATCATTCGTAAACAGTGATAAAAAAAATCTCGGGAATATTTCCACAAGTCCTATGGCAATAACGGAAAACGATAAATTTACAATAAACTGAACCTTAAAGGCTTTTTTCACCCTGTCAGTTTTATTCGCGCCGTAATTGTAGCCGATAACAGGCTGAGCGCCCTGAGAAAATCCCTGAAGCGGCATCCATATAAGCTGTGTAAGACTGAATAAAATCGACATCAGCGCTACGTATAAATCATTTCCGTATTTCAGCATACCGTTATTAAATGTAAGCTGGATAAGACATTCCGTTGCCTGCATTATAAACGGTGAAATGCCGAGTGAAAGCACCGAGAATACGATGTCCTTATTTAATACAAGATTTTTCGGCTTAATTTTTATAATTGTTTTTTTGCCGGTAAGGAATTTCAGTACCCAGATACATGAAACTGCCTGTGAAATGATTGTGGCAAGCGCCGCCCCTTTAACTCCCATGCCGAATACATATATAAAAATAGGGTCAAGTACAATATTCATTACCGCGCCTATACATACGGTAAGCATACTTGTTTTCGTAAAACCCTGATTGGTTATAAACATATTAAGTCCGAGCGCAAGCTGTACAAATATTGTTCCGAAAAGATAAATTGTTATGTAATCGGAAGCATAGCCGAGCGTTGTTTCGCTTGCGCCGAAGCGGAGCAGTATCCAGTCTTTTGTAAGAAGGAATATCACAGACAGGAAAACTGAAAATATAATAAGAAGCATTGTGCAGTTTCCGAGTATTTTTTCAGCAGTTTTATTATCCTTTGCGCCCATGCTTATTGCCGCTCTTGAAGCTCCGCCCATTCCCGCGAGCATTGCAAAAGCTGATACAAGAAGTATAATAGGGAAGGTAACGCCTAAGCCTGCAAGCGACATTGAGCCGGTTTCGGGAATACGTCCTACGTAAATTCTGTCTACTATGTTATACAGTAAATTTACAAGCTGCGCAAGAACTGTCGGTATAGCAAGCTTGAAAATAAGCTTTGTTACAGGAGCTGTTTCGAGTGAATTATTATTTGCCATAGTAATTTCCTTTCAGGTTATTTTGTTTACGCATTTTAAAGGACTGCTTTGGCAGTCCTTTAATTTCGTGATTATAGCTGTATAATTGCTGTATCAAATGCGCCGAGTGTAACAGTTTTGTCGCCTGCGTCTGTTTTAACTGTGGTTGTCTGTTCCGCGTCGCTGTTGTTTATGACAACGAGCTTTTTATCATTGGGATAGTATGCGCATTCGCAGAAAAGATTATCCGTAATATATTTTTGGTCCATACCCTCGCCTGTCAGACAGAGGATAATATTCATAAGGGTTCTCGTATTTTCCTCGTTGGTTTTGAAGCTCGACATATACACGCCATTACCCTTGCCGAACGGGTGCATTGTAACGCACGGAATACCGTCTTTTGCCATAATTACGTTGGTGTCTGCGTCGGTGAGGTAAATACCCTTGTTTACTTTAAAGGAATCCTTGTCATATACGCACTGGCAGCCTGTTTCCTCAAATGTATATCTTCCGTGACAAATCTTTTCGCCTCTGTCTTCATCAACGCCCAATATATGAGCCATTTTAAAGAAGGTATCGTTTCCGTCGACCGCCGATGGTTCATTTACGCCGATAAATACACCGCCGTCATGAACCCATTTTGTAAGCTTTTCAACTACCTCAGCATCGTTCCAAGCTTCTCCGCCCGACCATGCGCTTCCTGCCGTGCCTGCATTGATAACAACGTCAAAATCGTCAAGACCGCGTTCTTTAAGCTCGTCAAAGCAGATAAATTCAACATCGAACGGCATACCTGAGAGTGATTCGCTGATATTTATCAGGTCAACCTCAGGATGTTCATGATAGTGACCTGAGCAGGTCCATGAACGCATTTTGCCCCAGAAATGAAGCACTGCGATTTTCGGCTTCAGCGTGTATGGCTTGCCCGAATTGTGAAATTCACGGATTTCCCTGAATTCGTCAGAAATCTTTTCAATGTAATCCTGAAAATTAGGGAAGGGGATTGTAAGCGATAAATATCCGCCAAGACCTATTCTGTCAATCTTTTCACGCAGAAGTGCGCGTCGTACATTTTTCCAGTATCCCTTTGCTTCAAGCGTAGGATTGCCGCCCTCCATGAAGGTCGGAGCGCCGCCAAGACCTACCGGGAACAAATACGGGTGCAGACGTATCTCATGAGTTTCAACAGCGTCAACGCCTGCGCAAAGACGTACTTCAAAACCGCTGAATACGCACTTGATAAGTCCGTCAAAGCCGAAGTTTTTGAAGGTAGGGAACCACGGCTCAACACCTACCCAACTGTCGTCATAGAATACATATGCCTTTTTGCCGTAGCTGTGTACGAGGTCAACAAGTTTTTTGCCAAAGTCAACAACGAAGTCGTTGATGAAAATCATCCAGTCAAGCTTCTTATTATCACACGGCATATGTCCTGCATGAAGGTTGCCTTTATTGATAAAGTCCTCAGATGTGAGTTTATAGCCGTATTTCTTTTCAAATTCTTTAAGAGCAAGCGGCGATACCGTAAAGTCATACGATGCCCAGTCGGAGAAAAGATGACGGTTACGTTCGTTGCTGCCCCAAATCCATACAAAGTTATAAAACATTGATGTGAAACGTACAACTGTTGTCGCAGGGTGAGTTTCGCACCAGTTTTTGAGCCAGTCAAGCATGTAGGCTTGCGTTTCGGGATAACGCGGGTCAATCTGCATTAAATGCTCCTTGTCCCAGTTATTCGTTGTATGGTTGTACATTGAAATTTCTTCCCAGATTCTGTATGCAAGGAAGTTTACGGTGTATTTATGCCACTGAGTAGCGTTTTTAATTGTAATTTTTCCGTTTTCGTATGACCAGTCCTTTGTTTCTTCATTTGTAGTGCGGTCAAATACCTGCCAGTATTCCATTGATTCACTGCTGTCGTTTATTTTGAACTGCTCCGCAAAAAAGTCTTTCATCAGTTCAATCGTAAGCGTACTGTTTTCAGCTACAACTGGCTGTGTCATCAGAAATGTCTGTTGAAGCTTGTCAGTGTTCTTTTTTGCCCATTCGTTGTGGTCACGGATTATACAAATAGTTGAATAAATTCCGTAGCCTGCATTTATTATTTCGGGGGATAATTCCGTACCGTCGGAATCTCTTATAACGTCAGCGCCCCATTTGTCAGCCATCTGAAGCGTCAGTTCCTCGTATCCGCTTTCTCCCGGAAGCGTAAATCCACCTTTAGTTTTACCCATATTTCTCTCTCCTTTTTATGATAATATCCGTCTGCTTTTAAAACGTATTTCAATACTTTTATTCTACCATAAAGTTACTCATGTGTCAATTTATTTCGCTTTAATCAGAGGGTATAAAAACAGCCGTCTGTTTTTATTAAATGCAGACGGCTGTTATAAATATAACAGTTAAAATTACAGGTCGGTATAGACCTTACCGCCCAAAATATGAAAATGCAGATGCGGCACGGTCTGACCGCCGTTTTTGCCGCAGTTATTCACAACTCTGTAACCGTCGGCGGCAAATCCGAGTTCCTTTGCAATATGCGGAATTTTTTCCCATACTGCCGCAACGTATTCCGAGTTGGCGGAAGTTATTTCATTTGCGCTTTCTATATGCGTTTTCGGTATAACCACAATATGCTCTGGCGCCTGCGGATTTATGTCGCGGAACGCAAGAACCATATCGTCCTCATATACCTTCGTTGACGGGATTTCACCGTCAATAATTTTGCAGAATAAGCAATCCATTGTTTTTTTCCTCCTTGTTTAAAATAAGCTGTTAATTACCGTTACAATTTTCTCTGCCGTTTCGGGCTTGTTCATGGTATAAAGATGAATACCATCAATGTCGTTTGAAACAAGTTCGATAATCTGGTCAACGGCATACGCGATACCTGCCTGTCTGAGCGCTTCGGGATTATCCTGATATTTAGAGAACATACGCATGAACTTCGCAGGCATTGACGCGCCTCCGGACAGTATTGCCATTCTCTGTATCTGTCCCGCGCTTGTAAGCGGCATAATTCCTGCCGTAACAGGTACATTTATACCTTTTTTTACAAGCTTATCGTGAAAGTTATAAAACGCATTATTGTCAAAAAACATTTGTGTTACAAGAAAATCCGCGCCTGCTTCGACTTTTATTTTAAGGTTTTCAATGTCTGTATCAATGTTAGGCGAATCGGGATGACATTCGGGATAACATGCGCCGCCTACGCAGAAGCCGCCGAAGTTTTTTATTGTTTCGGTAAGCTCGCAGGCATGTTTGTATCCGGGAAACAGCTCGCCCTCGTAGCCTTGCGGCTTATCTCCCCGAAGCGCAAGTATATTTTTAATGCCAAGCTCTTTGTATTCCGTCAGTCTGTCGGCTATATCCTCTTTGGTGTTTGCCACACATGTAAGATGGGCAAGCGCAGGAACGGAAAGATTATTTTTAAGATATGACGCTATCCTTGCAGTGTTTTTTGAGTTGCTTCCGCCTGCGCCGTAAGTAACACTCATATAATCAATCGGAAATTTTGAAAGCTTTCGTACGGCGGATTCTACGGCTTCTGTATTTGAGTCCTGTTTGGGCGGAAATACTTCAAATGAGAGTACGGGCTTTTTACCCGAAAATATATCTTTAATAAACATTGCTGAAAATCTCCTTAAACATTTTTATGTTACTCTTGTTATTATACAGGAAATTTAGTATAATAACAAGTAGAATATATAAAAAAATCCAAAAAGGAGGAATTTTAATTATGACAGTACGAAAAGCGGTAATTCCCGCTGCGGGCTTCGGTACTCGTTTTCTGCCTGCCACAAAGGCCGTTCCAAAGGAAATGCTTCCGATTGTGGACAAACCCACAATACAGTATATTGCAGAAGAGGCAATTAAAGCCGGAATAACCGAGCTTCTCATAGTTACATCGCGCGGTAAGGAAGCGCTTATGAATCATTTTGACAAGGCATTTGAGCTTGAGGCAGTGCTTGAACGCGACGGAAAAGAAGAAATGCTAAAAGCGGTGCGTGAGGTTTCGGATAAAATAGACGTACATTTTATACGTCAGCAGGAGCAAAAGGGTTTGGGACATGCAGTGCTGTATGCAAAAAGCTTTGTTGCCGGTGAACCTTTCGCAGTAATGCTGGGAGATGATGTGGTCGTATCCGAAAAGCCTTGTATAGGACAGCTGATTGAGCAGTATGAAAAATACGGATCAACCATTTTGGGAGTGCAGAAGGTGGGCATGGAGCATGTTTCAAAATACGGAATTGTAGACGCTCATTCTGTCGGTGAAAGGGTGTATAAGCTTCAGGGAATGGTTGAAAAACCTAAAATGGAGGAGGCTCCGTCGGATATGGCGGTACTCGGCAGATACATAATTACGCCTGCTGTATTTGACTGTCTTGAAAAAACGCCGAAAGGAGCAGGCGGCGAAATTCAGCTGACCGATGCGCTTGTTATGCTTGCAGAAACTGAAGATATATACGCGTATGACTTTGAAGGCAAGCGTTATGATATAGGCAATAAGCAGGGATTTTTGCAGGCAACTGTTGATTTTGCCCTGAGCCGTCCTGATTTGAGAAGTGATTTTATGAAATTTTTGAAGCAGACAGTTAAAAATCTTTAACAAAAAAATCAGCTGTTATATAACAGCTGATTTTTATTCATATTCCATAATTTTTACATTTATTTTACCATTATCAATTTCCGCAACTGCATATGAACCGTTGAAGCGTATACTGCCCGGATTTACCGCAGTAATTCCGCCGTCGTACGACGTATATGAAATATGTGTATGCCCAAATACGGCTAAATCTGCGTTTGCGGCTTTTGCCTTAGCTTTAAGCGTACGGTAGTCGGACTCATATTTTACTCTTTCCTCATGTCCGTGTGTAATAAAAATTCTTACTCCGTCCAGCATAACAGTCATATGTGAAGGAGCATTCGAAAAGAAGTCGTTATTTCCCTGTACATAATAGATAGGAATATCGGGATAGATGTAGCTTAAATCCTCCGCATCAGAAGTGCAGTCGCCGGCATGAATCAGAGCGCTGACGTTGTCTGATGAACGGATTATATCTATACAGCGGTTAATATTGCCGTGAGTGTCGGAAAAAATCAAAATGCGCTTCAATTGTGCCGCCTCCTTTTTATGCTTTAAAATATTGTATCATATATTCTTGTATTTTGTCAAAGCCTGCTGTCGAAATTTTTTTCTGCTTCGACAACAAATTCCGACAGCTTACTCATTTTATATATGGTAAAATATTCCTGTTATGGAGGAGGAATAGCTATGATAAAGCCCAAACTTAAAGAACAATGGAATACGGAGGCGCTTCGGGCGCCTGTTTTGCGTGATATAGGAATGAGTCTGTTACTTCTGCTTGCGTCAAGAGCGTCTGTGCTTGGAATGTTTCCGTTCGGTATCGCATTTTTTGCGTCATGCTTCGACAAAAGCATTGCATATCTCGGAATAACGGCGATGGCGGTGGCAATGCTTACAACGGCAGGAAGTACGGCATTGATGAAATACATAATTGCCGCTCTGATTTTCTGGATTTATACACGTTTCCGCAAGAAGGACAACCATATTATAGATGCTTCGGTATGCGGCGCGTCTGTCGTTGCAGGCGGACTGGCATTCTTGATTTACGGCTTTGCCGGGTTTTATGATATACTTATGCTTTTTATAGAGGCTGTTACCGCTTCCATTATGTACATAATTTTCAAGAAATCATATGCGCTTATGCGTGACAGAAAAAACCGCGCCAATGCTGCGCAGGACGAGCTTATAAGTCTTGCCCTGAGCATAGGCGTTATAATAACGGGTTTATCGGGAATTAACCTTCCGTATAGTACAAGCCTTGCAAACATTGTATCGGTGTATGCGGTGATGTGTATTGCTCTTCATTCCTCGCTTGCCGCCGCAGGCAGCGGCGGAGTGTGTATAGGCTTCATGTCGGCGATGTCATCGCCTATGGCAATTGTTACAATGGGAATTTACGGTATGAGCGCGCTTGGCGGAAATCTGCTTAAGGCGTTCGGTAGGTTTGGCGTTGCGCTCGGCTTTCTGGGCGGAAGCGCGGTGGCGCTTTTGTATGCGGGCAATACTTATACGCTTCCCGTTACGCTGATAGAAACATCAATAGGCGCTTTGCTTTTTATGCTTACTCCCAACAAGGCGCATAATGCAGTGGGAGCTGTTTTTTCGCGTTCAATTCAGATTGAGCCGCTTTTAAGTGATGTGCGTGTTAAGGAGTATTTGTCGCTCAAGCTTGAGAAAACGGCAGGCGCGTTTAAAAGTCTGGAGGAATGTTTTGAAAATGCATCAGAAAAACGTTTAAAAGCGTATAATAAGGATGTTGCATCACTGTTTGATGAGGTTGCGGACAGGGTGTGCGAGGGCTGTCCAAATGCGCCGAAATGCTGGCAGTCGGATTTTACGCGTACATACAGAAGCATAATGACGCTTCTTGATACAATAGAAACACGCGGTATTCTTACGCTTACTTCAGTACCTGTTACTTTTCGTGAAAAGTGTCTTCGGTGCGAGTTGTTTGTAGTAGAATTTAATCATGTCTATGAGCTTTATAAGAAAAATCTTGTGTACATGGGCGAGGCGGTTACCGGACGCGACCTTGTGGCGAGCCAATACAGGGAGATGTCACAGCTGCTGCGTGATATGTCTGATGAAATAACGGAAGGATTTTCATTTAAAGAAGAACGCGAAGAGGAGATTGTAGATGAGCTTGGAAAAATCGGTATAAATGTTTTTGAAATAAGCGTAATAGAAAGCGGTCATGGTAAAATGGAGGTGTATCTTGATGTCGATAAAAGCGCAGAAACGGGTAAAATTGAGAGTATATTGGAGAATGTTCTGTGCGTGCCTATGATGTTTGACCGTATTGAGGCAGGCGGTCTTTCACGTTTTACTTCGCGCGCAAAATTCAGCGCCGAAATTGCTCTCCGCCAGAAAAGCCGTGATTTCAGCGAGGTTTCAGGTGACAGCGCAGACAGTTTTATTACTGATGATTATAAACATTATGTAATTTTGTCCGACGGTATGGGAAGCGGTAAGCGTGCAATGACCGAAAGCCATATTACTCTGAAGCTTCTGCGTGAGTTTTTACAGTCGGGATTTAATGTTAAAACAGCTATCGATATGATAAATTCAGCGCTTTGCCTGCGTCTTGATTATGAATGTTTTTCAACGGTTGACCTGCTGTGTATAGACCTTATGACAGGCGTATGTGAATTTTATAAAATAGGCGGCGCGGAAAGTATTGTGCTTCACGGCGCGAATGTTGAAACGGTGTTCTCAGTGTCGCTGCCTGTCGGAATGATGTCGGAAATCAAGGTGCAGAGTCAGACAAAGCGTCTTGCGGACGGCGATACAATTATTATGATGACAGACGGTGTAAGTGAAGCCGGCTTCGGGACCGTACGCACCGAATGGCTGAAAAAAGAGATTAAAATGCCGCGCGATACTATGGACGAGCTTGCCGAAGCCGTTATTAACACCGCTGTTAAAAAGAGCCGCGATGCGGTAGTAGATGATATGACGGTTGTCGCGATAAGGTTAGCGGAAAATTGAAGCTAATCAGCACTTGACATCTATTGACAAATTTTATATAATAAAATAGTATGGTATTGTAAAATGTAAAAGGAGATAGATTAAGATGAAGTCAATGGGTGTAAATGAAATCCGCGAAAAGTTTTTAAGCTTTTTTGAGAGCAAGGGCTGTTTAAGGCTCGGGAGCTTTCCGCTCATTCCGAAAAATGACGCGAGCCTGCTTTTAATAAATTCGGGAATGGCACCGATGAAACAATGGTTTCAGAACCCTGAAACAGCGCCTAAGCGACGTGTTACAACATGTCAGAAATGTATACGCACAGGCGATATTGAAAATGTAGGAAAAACTGCGCGTCATGGTACATTTTTTGAGATGCTCGGCAATTTCTCGTTCGGTGATTACTTTAAGAAGGAAGCGACAGCATGGGCATGGGAATTTTTTACAGAGGTAATGGAAATTCCGAAGGAACGTCTGTGGATTTCGGTTTATGAGGATGATAACGAAGCGAAGGATATATGGATAAACGAAGTCGGAGTTGACCCGAAGCATATAGTAAAGCTCGGTAAAGAAGACAACTTCTGGGAGCATGGCACAGGACCGTGCGGTCCGTGCAGCGAGATTTACTTTGACAGGGGCGAGGAATACGGATGCGGTGAACCGACTTGTGGAGTGGGTTGTGAATGTGACCGCTTCATGGAAGTATGGAACCTCGTATTTACTCAGTTTGACAAGGACGAGGACGGTAATTACAATCCGCTTCCAAACCCTAATATTGATACTGGTATGGGACTTGAAAGACTTGCCGTTGTTATGCAGGGTGTGGATAATCTGTTTGAAGTAGATACGGTTCAGGATGTTATTAAGCATATATGCCGCGTCGCAGGTATTGAATATAAAAAAGATGATAAGAAAGATGTTTCGCTGCGTGTTATTGCAGACCATATAAGAAGTACGGTTATGATGGTTTCCGACGGTGTTATTCCATCGAACGAGGGACGCGGATATGTTCTTCGACGTCTGCTGCGCCGCGCAGCGCGTCATGGCAAGCTTCTTAACATAAACAAGCAGTTTTTATATGAGGTTGCGGATACGGTTATTAACTGTTCAAAGGACGCGTATCCGGAGCTTGAGGAAAAACGTGAATATATTAAAAATATAATTAAAAAAGAGGAGGAGCGTTTTGACGCTACTATTGACAATGGTCTTGTGGTGCTTAACAGCTATATTGAAGGCGCGAAAAAGGCAGACCGTAAAAATCTTACGGGCGAGGAAGCCTTTAAGCTTCATGATACCTATGGTTTTCCGCTTGACTTGACAATAGAAATGGCACAGGAGCAGGGACTTGAGGTAGATATTGACGGCTTTAACAGAGCAATGCAGGAACAGAAGGATACTGCAAGAAACGCGCGTGCGGACGGTTCAAGCTGGGACGGTGATGAAGTGTATGAATTTGATGCCGAACCGACTGTATTTGTCGGCTATGACACGTTGGAATGCGAGGCAAAGGTAGTAGGTATTGTAGTTGAGGACGAAGGCATATGCGATGAGATAACAGGAAATCAGAACGGTTTTATTGTAACAGACAAAACACCGTTTTATGCTGAAATGGGCGGTCAGACAGGCGATATTGGCAGCATTGCAGTAAACGGCAGGACTGCGGAGGTTGTCAACACAACCAAAACAGCTGAAGGATATTATATGCATGAGGTTATCATGCAGTCCGCGTCTGTTAAGACAGGTGACACTGTTACAATGACGGTTGATAAATCGCATAGAATGTCAGTTTGCCGCAACCATACAGCTACACATATACTGGATAAGGCGCTTCGTGATGTTCTCGGTTCGCATGTTGCTCAGGCAGGCTCGCTTGTTGAAGCTGACAGACTGCGTTTTGACTTTTCGCATTTTGAAGCGATGACAGCGGAACAGATAAAGGAAACTGAAAGAATTGTAAATGAGAAAATTCTTGCATGTATAGATGTAAAAGTACAGGAACTTCCGATTGAGGAGGCTAAAAAGCTTGGCGCGATTGCTCTGTTTGGTGAAAAGTACGGAGATGTAGTACGCGTGGTGTCGGTAGGAGATTACAGCGTAGAATTTTGCGGAGGTACGCACCTTACAAATTCGGCGCAGTGCGGATTGTTTAAAATTATTTCCGAGAGCGGTGTTGCCGCAGGTGTAAGACGTATTGAAGCGATTACGGGCAAGGGTGTTCTCCGGTATATTGAAAATAATGATAAGCTTATAGCAAGTACGGCGGCGGCGCTAAAAACCAATTTGCTTGGTGAAATAGATAAAAAAGCGGAAAGCGCAATGGAGAAAAACCGCGAGCTTGAAAAACAGATTGACGGATTCAAGGAAAAAATGGCTGCCGCAAAGGTAAGTAATATTATGGCAGGCGTTAAGCATATCGGTGAAATCAATCTTCTGACCGCGCAGGTTGACGGCATGGGCGCTGACGAGATGAAGTCAATGGCTGATAAGGTTAAAGAGGAAGTACCGAACAGTGTTGCGGTTATGGGTGCGTATACGGACGGAAAGATTACATTTGTTGCGATGGCTTCAAAGGACGCCGTAAAAATGGGTGTTCACTGCGGTAATATTATTAAGGAAATCACTGCTGTTGCCGGCGGACGCGGCGGCGGAAAGCCCGATATGGCTCAGGGCGGCGGCTCAGATGCAAGCAAAATTGACGATGCGCTTGCACGTGTTGATGAAATAGTGGCAGAACAAATTAAATAATAAAAAGTGAGTGACTGTTCTGATACAGTCACTCGTTTTGTTATAGGCTTTATTATTCCTTGCCGTTCCAGCAGTATGTACACAACTGACATTCGGGAAGTCCCACAGATTTAATCATATCGTCAAGCCTGTGGAAGCGGAGCGATGTGAAATTCAGTTCACTGCAAATTTCATCAATCATTTCCTTATAGTTTTGACTTTCGGGGTTTGCATAGTCGGCAAGAACATCTTCTGAAACGTCATCGCCTTCGCGTTTTCTTATAACGCGTCTTGCAATCAGGTCAAGCTCTGATGTTGAACGCGAGAAGTTCAGATATTTACAGCCGAACATAATCGGCGGACATGCGGGACGTATATGTACTTCCTTTGCGCCGCTGTTATAAAGAAACTCGGTTGTTTCTCTGAGCTGTGTTCCGCGTACTATTGAGTCGTCAATCAGCAGCAGGCTTTTGTCGTGGATAAGCTCTTCAACGGGTATAAGCTTCATTTTTGCGATAAGATTTCTTTGCGTCTGATTTGGCGGCATAAATGAACGCGGCCATGTGGGAGTATACTTTATGAATGGTCTTGCAAACGGTATTCCTGACCGGTTTGCATAGCCTATTGCATGCGCAATTCCTGAATCGGGTACGCCTGCTACAATGTCGGGTTTTATATTGCCGTCCTCCATATCGCGTTCGGCAAGCTTTTCGCCGCAGCGGTAACGCATGTTTTCAACATTTATACCTTCATAGCATGAGGTCGGATAACCGTAGTAAATCCACAGGAAGGTGCATATTTTCATGTCTTTGGCGGCAGGAGAAACAGTTTCCGCACCGTCAGGGGTTATAAATACAATTTCGGCAGGACCGAGATTTTTATAATCGGTATAGCCAAGATTGAGATATGCAAAACTTTCAAAGGACGCGCAGAAGCTATCATCTTTATGACCTATAATAATAGGGGTTCTGCCCATTTTATCGCGTGCGGCATACAACCCCTTATCAGTGAGTATAAGCATGCTCATTGAGCCTTTTATCAGGCTTTGAGCAAGTCTTATACCGCTTACGATGTCTTTTTCCTGATTTATAATTGCTGCAACAAGCTCTGTCTGATTTACATTGCCGCCGCTCATTTCAAGGAACTGCGGCGTGCCGTTATTGTATGCCGTTTCAAGAAGCTCATCCTTGTTAGTGATTTGTCCTACGGTTGTAATGGCAAAGCTGCCGAGATGCGAACGTACAATAAGCGGCTGAGGTTCATTGTCGGAAATACAGCCTATGCCTGAATTGCCTTTCATTTCATTAACATCACGTTCGAATTTTGTTCTGAACGGTGAATTTTCAATATTATGTATTGCGCGGTTAAATCCGTCCTCACCGTATACAACCATTCCGCCGCGTTTTGTGCCGAGATGTGAATGGTAGTCAATTCCGAAAAATAAATCAAGAACGCAGTCTTTTTTTGATATTACTCCAAATATTCCTCCCATATGCTTGTTCCTTTCTTTAGATGTTTTCTATATCCACAGGGTATTTTCCGCTGAAGCAGCCGTCGCAGAAACCGCAGGCTGCGTCAGGTATAATCTTTTTAAGTGCGTCAAGGCTCAGAAAACCTATGCTGTCCGCTCCTATAAAATCACCTATGCCTTTCATATCATATTTACATGCAACAAGGTTATCGCGTGACGGAATATCCGTGCCGAAGTAGCATGGATGCCTGAACATAGGTGCTGATGAACGGACGTGAACTTCTTTTGCTCCAAAGCTTCTCAGAAGGTTTACGGTTCGTTTGGAGGTTGTTCCGCGTACAATGGAATCGTCTACCATAACAACGCGTTTACCCTCAATTGTGCTTCTTAATACATTAAGCTTTATTCTTACCGAATTTTCGCGCATTGTCTGCGACGGCTGAATAAAAGTTCTTCCTATATATCTGTTTTTTACAAATCCCATGCCGTAGGGTATGCCGGATTCCTGAGCAAAGCCCATAGCGGCGCTCAATCCCGAATCAGGTACGGCAATGACAACATCTGCGTCGGCAGGGTGTTCCTGTGCAAGATATTTTCCTGCAAGAACTCTTGAATCATGTATGGCTTGTCCTTCGATAATGCTGTCAGGACGCGCAAAGTAAAGATATTCAAATATACACATTGTATGCGGCTTTTTGCCGGTATGTGTTTTGATTGATTTTATATCTCCGTCTTTAACTACGACAATTTCTCCGGGTTCAATATCACGTACAAATTCCGCTCCTATACTGTCAAGCGCGCAGGTTTCCGAAGCAAATACAACAGTTTTTCCCCGACGTCCCATACAAAGAGGACGAAACCCCCATGGGTCACGGACTGCAATAAGCTTTTGGGGACTCATTACAATAAGTGAATATGAACCTGTCAGATGCTCCATTGACCTCTCAACGGCTTCCTCCACGCTCGCAGAGGAAAGACGTTCCTTAGCTATGGTATATGCTATCATTTCAGTGTCGGCAGTGGTCTGGAATATTGCGCCTGTCACGCTTAATTTGCGCGCAAGCGCGTCCTTGTTTAAAAGATTTCCGTTGTGGGCAATAGCGATATTTCCCTTTATGTACCGCAGTACAAGAGGCTGCGCATTTTCGCGCAGGCTTTCGCCTGTTGTTGAATAACGGACATGACCTACCGCCATTTTACCGTTCAGTTTGGTTAAGATTTCTTCGTTAAATACATCATTTACCAGACCCATGTCTTTATAATGTGTAATGCTGCGGTCGTTATTTACAGCAATACCGCAGCTTTCCTGACCGCGATGCTGCAAGGCGTATAAACCGTAATATGTGCTGCGCGCGCAGTCGCCGTCAGGGTCATAAATAGCAAAAACGCCGCATTCCTCACCAAGTTTGTTGTCTGCATACATAAGAATTACCTCCATAATCTTATCCCGAAAATACTTCCGCATATTAACTTTGCGGAGAGTATAACAGGTTAAATGCAAAACGCCTTTGCTTTGCTGTATTTAATTATTACTTTTTAATTATATACCGTTTTTTATCAAAATTCAATACCTATTATCCGAAATCTGTACAGTTTTTTCATGGGGTATTGCAGCATAGCTTCTGTCAATGGTAACAACAGTGCGGCATGACGGGTATTTTTCTGTTACGACATTACGCACAAACTGTTTGATTTCTTTTTCGCCTATGTCTATATCATGAGGTACAACACAGTCAAAAATAACGTTAGTATGGTTTTTGCCCTTTACAATCCGTAAATCATGTATAGACAGCCGTGAGTCGAGATGCTGTATTTGCTCGCTTATCCATTCCCGAAGCTCGGTAACAAGCGAATCCTTTGTGGAAATCGGGTCATAATGTACTATCATATGCAAATTGTCATTTTCAAGGAAATCACGCTCTATATCGTCAATTATTTCGTGGCTTGTAAGCGGGTCATCCTCTGCGGACATTTCTACATGCACACTTGCGAACTGTCTTCCTGGACCGTAATCATGTACCATTAAATCATGAGTTCCCAAAACATTCGGATAGCTAAGGATTTTTTCGCGTATACTGTTCACCAGTTCTTCTTCGGGCGCTTTTCCGAGCATAGGGTCAAGCGTGTCACGTACAAGTCCGAAGCCGCTGTACAGAATGAACAGCGCAACCGCAAGCCCCATAAATCCGTCCAGTTCAAGGGACGTGAAACGCGAGAGAAGCGCGGCGATGAGTACCGCCCCTGTTGTGATAACATCGTTGCGGCTGTCTGCCGCTGCCGCAAATAATGTTTTTGAGTTTATAATACGTCCGACCTTGTTGTTGAATATCATCATCCATAGCTTTAACAGTATCGAAAAGGAAAGTATTCCTACGCTCAGCCATGAGAAATCAACGTCTGTCGGATTTAGTATTTTAAGAATGCTGCTTCTAAGAAGCTCGGCGCCGATTACCATGATTATAAGCGCAACCATAAGACCTGAAAGGTATTCGTAACGTCCGTGACCGTAAGGGTGTTCTTCGTCGGCGGGACGAGCCGCAAGCTTGAAACCGAACAGGCTGATTATACTGCTGGACGCGTCGGAAAGATTATTTACGGCGTCGGCGGTTATGGATACAGAACCGAAAAGTAGTCCTGCAATTATTTTAAGCAGAAACAGTATGGAATTACAGAATATACCGACAATACCTGACATTTTGCCTAAAGCAAGACGGTTATCGGTATCTGAAGTTTTTTTGTTTTTACATATATTTATAAGGAAATCAGTCACATTTATATCCTCCTTATTTGCCTTTTTTTATATAGTATGTATTTTACCATATATTTTTACAAACTGCAACGATTTTAATTACATAAATTGCCGCTGTATTTCATATATATGTTGTACAGAAAGGTCGGTGGGAGAATGAAGGATTACATAGAAAAGCGGGCGGTAGAACTGGCTCAGTATATAATTGAAAATAATGCCACAGTTCGCGGTACAGCCAAGATTTTTAATATTTCAAAAAGCACCGTGCATAAAGATGTGCATGAGAGGCTTTCGAGGATAAATCCCGCGCTCTACAAGGAGGCACAGGCGGTTTTGGAGCAGAATAAAGCCGAGCGTCATATACGCGGCGGTATGGCAACGAAGGAAAAGTATTTGCAGGAAAAAAAACAATTGTAAAATTGCACAAAAATCAAACTGAAATTTCATTAAATTTGTAGAAAATTTAATGAAATTTTTTTGTGAAAAAACTTGCCAAAACGGCTTAAATAAGGTATAATAGTCGTGTTGTGACTTATGCGGACAAACCGCATATGGTACTGACAAGCGATGAAACGGGAGGTTGCGGCTCATTTAGAAGCCGGTTTTTCCGCGGAGTGAGTCCGATTCAAGAAACCGGGCGGCAGTTAACTGATTTATGCGATATATCTGCGCTTTGACGCGGTATACGTATGACTGAAATTGACTAACTTTGCCCGAAATCCGCTTGGGGCGGTTCGGGTTTTTCTTTAAGGGTGGTGCGAAACACCCGGCGGTGTGTGCAATTTTAGGCTGTCGTGCAGATTACAACACAATACAAACTAAGGAGGGAAAAGTATGGCAGCAAACCAGAAAATCAGAATCAAGCTAAAGGCTTATGACCACGTTGTGCTTGACCAGAGCGCTGAAAAGATTGTTGAAATCGCAAAGAGAACAGGCGCTAAGGTGTCGGGACCTATCCCGCTACCGACTGACAAGGAAATCATCACAATCCTGAGAGCGGTTCATAAGTATAAGGATTCTCGTGAGCAGTTCGAAAGAAGAACTCACAAAAGATTGATTGATATAGTTGTTCCTGGTGCAAAGACTATGGAATCACTAATCAAAATAGACCTACCTGCTGGCGTTGAAATAGACGTAATCCAGAAGTAAGGTCACTCAAAAAATGCAGTAGCCAAAACGGCTATGATGCAGGTCAAGTTTCCGTTTTGCTTTCGGAAACCAATAACTGATTAAGGAGGAAAAAACAATGGAAAAAGCAATTTTAGGTACAAAGATTGGTATGACTCAAATCTTTGGCGAAGGCGGAGTAGTTATTCCGGTAACGGTTGTTCTTGCAGGTCCTTGTGTTGTTACACAAAAGAAAACTGTAGAAACAGACGGCTACGAGGCTGTACAGGTCGGTTTCGGCGATGTAAGTGAAAAACATCTTAATAAGCCGCAGCTCGGCCATTTCAAAAAGG
>CAJTUY010000003.1:0-29457 GCA_910579415.1 uncultured Clostridia bacterium
AACAATACGGTGAGCCTAAAGAAATATGGCTTACGGAAATGGGTTGGCCCACACATAAGACGGAAGAACGGACAGATATGCTTCAATATACAGATGAGCAGCAGGGAAAATATCAGACAAGAATGTATATGACCTGCCGCGCAAATGGCTTTGGTGAAAGAATATTTATGTATGGTTTTCAGGAAAAAGGCATTTCGCCGGGCGACCCTGAGCATCATTTCGGAATAGTGCGCTCCGCGTATAACGTCCGAACTCCTTTAGCGGCAAAGCCTGCGTTAATAACAGTGGCGGCAATGAATAAGCTGATTGGAAATTCCGATTATACGGACAGTGTATATTTTAATGAAGATACTTCTGCGCATCGTTTTACGGACAGGGACAGCAACGAGCAAACCATTGCGATATGGAGTAGTCGGGAGGATAATGTTTCGCTTAATCTTGGAGCGACAGAGGTTACAGTGATTGACTTATATGGAAATATTGTAGATACATTCAGAAGTCAAAACGGAATTTATCAATTTGATTTGAATGATGACCAATATTATATCAAGGGAAAGTTTACGGCTTTTTCAAAGGCGGATACTGATATTACAACGGAATATCCTCATGAGGTTGTAAAGGGAAATACTTTCAATATTAAAGTTGCAGATAAACAGAAAAGGAATTTAAGAATAGATGTTAAATGCGATGACGCGTTTACAATAGAAGAAAATAACGGAGTTGTAAACGGTGATGGCAAGGTTTCAATGAAGGTTATGAAAGAGGACAGCGATTTGCATAATGTCTTTGTCAATATTTATGAAGGTGAGCAGATTGTGTTATCTTCAAGATATACAATAAAAATAGGTTCTCAGATGAGCGGAGAATTTATGCTGGTAACAACCGAAACAACTCCGAGAAGACAGCGGCTTGTCAACCGCCTGAAAAATCAGACGGACAGTACAACTATTTCGGGAAGCTGTGAAATTATCGCTCCGGAGGAATTGGCAAGCGCGGCAAAGAAAACAAGATTTTTAAATGTACGTCCGGGAGATACAGTGAGCGTTCCTATAAATTTACCTGAACAGCTAACGACACGAAGCTGGAATATTACAATGCGTTACGAGCTTGATGACGGTACGGTTTGGGAAGATTCGGGGCATATCAATGAAACAGTAGCTCAAAAGGCGGATACCCCTCCTGTTATTGATGGAGTTTTAGCAAATTCCGAATGGAAAGGTAGTTTGTTTGAAGCGAAAAGTAAGTCGGAGGCTATTGATTTGAACGGTGCTTGGGGCGGAGAAAAGGATATTAGTCTTACGGGACGAGTGATGTATGACAGCGAAAATCTTTATTTGGGACTTACGGTAAAAGATAATGCCTTTGTGCAGGAAAAGACGGGCGCGGATATATGGAACGGAGATTGTGTTCAGCTTGCTATTGAAGATTTTTCAGAGGAAGAAAGAGATGCGAACACTTCAAAGTTCACCGAGATAGGAATTGCACAGACAAAAGTTGGTCCAACTATATGGAGATATAATTCTTGCTATGACTTGCCAAGCGGCGAAATTAAAAATGCAGAAGCAAAGATAAAGCGTATAGGAACGGAAACCATATATGAAATTAAAATTCCGTTTTCCGAGCTTTTCAAAGAGGGATATGTATTAAAAGCTGATAAAACTATGGGCTTTTCAATAGTGGTAAATGATGCTGATAACAAGGAACGAAAGGGGTGGATTGAATATAACAGCGGCGTTGGCAGAGATAAAAACTCAAAGCTGTTTGGCACTTTGAAGTTTGCAAGCTGACGCATATAAAATAGAAGCAAATAAGCAATTGTAAAAGAAAGGAAGGAAAAAATGAAGAAAATCAGTCTATTTTTAACATTAACAATGTTATGTTCAATGTTGGTAATGCCAATACATAGTAGTGCGGCGGGTAAAATATTTGAAGAGGATTTTGAAAGCTATTCATCTGTTTCAGATATGCCGATAGGTACAGGCATATGGGAATGGGGTGATAACCCTTCTTCGGAAAAGTCGGAGATAGTTACGGAAGATGGCGGTAATAAAGCGTTTGCGCTGAAATTGACCTCTGATACTAATTCTATATGGTTAGACCGTAGGTTATCAAGCAGCGGAAATGAAGTCTTAAAAATAAAAATGAGCGTAAAAACGGATACAACAGCTCTAAGAATCCCATTGAGCGTTTACGGAGCGGGCGGAGATTTTATGTTTGCTATTTTTCTTGACGGAAAAATTAAAACGCTTAACGGAGAGCAAACAGAATTTGCAAGCTATGAAGCAAACAAATGGTATGACCTTGAAACAGATTTCAATTTTGAAACAAAAACTTATGATATAACTGTTATTGATGAGGCAGGAACGAAATCTGTAACTGAGAATGTGCCTTTTGGAAATGCAGGCATGAGCAATATAGACCGTATAAGGTTACAATGCTGGGATAACTTAAACGGAAATGTATTCTTTGACGATTTTTCAGCGGAAAGCTATGTAAAAGAAAGTGAAGTAATACCCGCAGGTGCAATAAGTGATAATTTTAACGGCTATAATTCAGTTTCGGATATGTCTGCTTGGAATTTTAGCGGCGCACAGAATAAGGCTGAGATAGTAAGCGATGTAAGCGGTAAAGCTCTTGCATTGCATTTGGACTCGGCAACAGACAGTATTTGGGCTATAAGACCGTTTACACAGATAAATACGGGTAATGTTAAAATCAAAACATCTGTTAAAACTGATAATACAGGACTTACAGTGCCTCTCGGAATACATTGCGACAGTGACCCTTGGTTTGTATATGCTATGTTTACAAACGGGGTAATCAAAACAGAGGACGGCACTGAATTTGCAACGTATGAAGCGAATCAATGGTATAAGGTTGAAGCTGATTTTAACCTTTCGGAAAAGACCTACAATGTTACTATAATAGGTCCTGATGGCGTAGAACGCGAAACAAAAGATGTTCCCTTCAGAAATCAGTCATTATCAGCAATTAGCTCGGTATGGCTGCAATGCTGGTCAAAAATTGATGCAAACGCGTATTTTGATGATTTCTATGTAGAGCAGTATTATAAAGCACCATCTTTACCTACGTCTAAGGTTAAAGTATATGACAGCAATAATGAGGTTGTGGAAAATTGGAACAGTATTCCATCTGACATCTCATCAATATCACTTGATTTCAGCACACCGATGAAATCATCATCGTTTACCACAGACACCGTCAAACTGACAAACACCTCTAATAATGAAAATGTATCCTACATGGGAACATTAGATGGAAGCGTATATACTATCGTTCCGAGCAGTCTTGCGGCAAATACTACATATAATCTGTTAATTAGCAAGGATATAGAAAATATTTCAGGTGCAAAAATGGCAGAGGATGTAACGGTTGTTTTGACAACGAGTGATGCGGTTGTTGACCCGCCGGCTTCACCTGACCCCTCAACATCAATTCTTGTAGATGAAAAGTTTGATAATTATTCAGCAGTAAGCGAAATGACAAACGAAAACAGATGGTATTGGGGTGAGAATAATTCGCAGAATAAATCAGAAATAAAGACTGAGGGTGAAAATAAAGTATTTGCGCTTAATTTGGACTCAAGTACAGATAATATTTCGTTACTGCGCGATTTTGACGAGGTTACAGACAAATATTTGAAAGTATCAGTTGATGCAAAATCAAGCGACACAGAACTTACAGTGCCGATAAGCATAAACGATTATAATATATTTGTAATGTTTGACCATGCGAAAATCAAGGCAAATGATACAGAGATAATGACGTATGAGGCAAACAAATGGTACAATATCACAGCGTATTTTGATATTGCTGCAAAGACATATGACGTTGTTATAACAGATGAAAACGGACAGAAAACAGTATTGAAAAATGCAACAACAAGTCAGACCAAAATTGCAAATGTAAAAATGCAGTGCTGGGCAAAGAGAGATGCAACAGCTTCATTTGACAATTTGTATGTTGAGAAATTGGATGAAAAGCCTGTAATTGAAGACACTCCCACACCAACATCAAAATTGATTGAAGATGATTTTGAAGCGTACAATACAGTTAATGATATGAGTTCATATGGTTGGGGAGAAAATGATTCAAAGACTAAATCTGAAATAGTAACAGAAAATAATAGTAAAGTATTTGCGCTGAAATTAGATGAAAACACAGACAGCATATGGACTTACAGAGGAATGAACAAGGTCAGCGATAAGTGCCTGAAGGTATCGGTTGATGTAAAATCAAGCGATGCAGGACTTACTGTTCCGTTGGGAGTAACAACTATGGGCGGCGATTTGCGCTATGTTATGATGAACGGCGGAAATATCGAAGTTGAAAACGGTCCGCAGATAATGGCGTATGAAGCGGGTAAATGGTATAACATTACCGCATATTTTGATTTTTCCACAAAGACATACGACCTTGTTATTACGGATGAAAACGGCAAAATACATGTTTCGAAGGACATCGCATTTAATTTAACGGGAATAGATACATTGAGATTACAGTGCTGGTCCAAGAAAAATGCTACGGCATATTTTGATAATTTGTTGGTAGAGCAGCTTGATAAAAAGCCTGTAATTGAAGAAGACCCTGGTACTATTCCTGATGGTATTGATATAACAGATGACTTTGAGAGCTACAATACTGTTAATGATATGGGCGTATATGGTATAACAGGAAAAGAATTGAGCAGCGTTGTAGAAGAAGCAGGAAATAAATTCTTCAGACTTGGTTTGAACAGTGAAACAGACAGTATATGGGCAGACAGAAGTTTTGTAAAGGTTGACGAAGGCATTTTAAATGTTAAGACAAGATTCAAATCATCAGATACAACATTGACAGTACCGTTAAGCGTATGGAGTTCAAATGATAAATCTTTCTTCTATATTTTAGTTACAGAAGGTAAAATTTATGCCGGCGACCATGTAGAGCAGCTTGCACCGCTTAAAGTGAATACATGGTATGATGTTGACGCGGTATTTAATTTGAATACCAAAACATATACGGTAAGTATTTCTGACGGAACGGATACTATAAAAAGCGGCAATCTTATATTCGGAAATACTGATATGACAGACATAAATTTTGTAAGAATGCAGTGCTGGAGTAAGGTAAACGCAAACGCTGATTTTGATAATTTGAGTATTAAATCATCTATGGCTGTACCTGAAATTACTGAAAACAGCGTTACATTCTATAATGCGAACGGCGATGCGATGAATGAACTTACCAATGTTTCGACAGGAACCTCTAAGATTGTAATTGATTTTAAGACATATATGGATGCAGATAGTCTTGACGGCATTAAGCTGATAAATAAAAAGACTAATACAGAGGTTGCGGTCACTGCTCAAAAAACACAGAAAACATATGAAATGGTACTTGATAAGCTGCTGGAGGGTAACACAACATATGCGCTTATTATTCCGGGAACTGTTAAAAACCGTAATGACATTGCTCTTGGCGAAGATAAGACAGTAACATTTGTTACTGAGAGCAGCGCAGGAGGTTTATCTGTTAAAATAGCGAATATATCAAACGGCGAACAAGAAGTATCGACCATGACTGATTTGATAGCGGCAGGCGCGGCAACAACGATTAGCCTGAATTATCAAAATGGTACAGAACCGCAAAATGATACAAATATATGCGTAATAACAAGCTATTATAGCGGTGAAAGACTTGTTAAAACAAGTGTTATGAATAAAACAGTAAGCAAAGATACAGTAAATACCGTCCTTAAATATGATATGCCTATTGAAAGCAAAGACGGAGTGGATTGCATAAAGGTATTTGTTTGGGATACGGTAAACAATATGAAGCCATATTGCAAGAACGCTGTTTTTAGGTAATTAAACTATGCAGTCCCACAGTTTTACTGTGGGGCTGCGTATAACAGAAATGGTAGGGATTGCTATGAAAATTTTTAAACGATGCTTTTTGGGAATTTGCATTATTGCACTGCTTTTGCAAACGGTAGTATCGGCATTTAATGTAGAAAAGGTTATCGGAATTGATATTAATAGTGAAACATTCTGCAATGCTTTTATAAGGTCAGAGGATAAAGTCTTTTACTCGGATATATACAATAAGACATTAAAAAACAAGACTTTAGAGCTTGAGGAAAAGGTTACAGACCATACGGGAGCAATAGTGTGGTCGGACAACAAGGCAATTACAATCAATGCAAAATCAAGGATATTGGAATCGGTTGTGCCGGAAGTTAATAACAATGGACTATATACATTGGAAATGACACTGAAACAAAACGGCACTGTATGCGATGTGTTTAACGGTGAATTTACCGTAACAGAAGGTAAACGGACAACAGATGACGTCGGAGTATGCACACATTTACATCTTTACGGAGATAAAGAAAATGTCAGCTTACTAAAAAATCTTGGTTTTTCCATGATTCGAGATGAAGCTATGTGGGATTTTGTTGAAAATTCAAGAGGGCAATATAAAATCCCTGACAGAGTTCAAAGTTATGTAGAATATGCCAATCAGAAAAATCTTGATATTTTAATGCCGCTTACATACGGAAATCATTTGTATATGTCAAACACAAGTCAGATGCCATACACTGATGAACAAATAAATGCTTATGTAAATTACTGCAAATTTGTAGTTTCGCATTTTAGAGATGAAGTAAAATATTTTGAGATTTGGAATGAACCTAATATTACTGCGTTTAATCCCGAAAACCGAACAGCGGCAGATTATACGAAATTACTAAAAGCTGCTTATGAGGGAATAAAATCTGTCAATCCTAATGCCGTTGTCATAGGCGGAGTATGTGCTACTCCCGATAATGTTCACGAATATTATGAGAGCTTGAATAGCGTAGGAGCATATAACTACATGGATGCAATAAGCATACACCCGTATTCGTGCTTCGGAACAAATCCGATAGGTGAAGGAAACAGAGAGTTTGAATGGGTTGTTAACATGCTTGAGAAGTATAATAAACCTATTTGGGTATCAGAGGTCGGATATTACAGTCAGCCTAAATTCAGCGAGGAAGAACAGGCGGCATACGAAGCAAGGACAGCGGTATTATATAAAGCTAACGGTAAAGTAGACAAGGTGTTTTTCTATGACTTGCAAGACGATGGTAATGATGCGTCAAATGCAGAGCATAATTTTGGTATGATTACATCTGATTTAAGAACAAAGCCGAATTTTGCTTCGGTTGCGGCAGCAGTTCATTTCACAGGTAATGCTGAAATTAAAGAAACAAAGCGGGCAAATGAATACAGCTTGTTTAAATTCCGAAATGATACCGAAAATGAAGATATTTATGCCTTATGGACAAAGGGCGGAAGAAGCATAAATGCAAACATAACATATGGTAATGCGTTTGAGGCTGAATTATCAGGAAATAATCTGAATATAACATTGCCTCAAACAGATAAAAATCTATATTATGCGGATTGTTTCGGAAAAGAAACTCAAGTGCAGAACGGATATAATTTTACACTTGATTATAAGCCGGCATATATTATTTGCCGATAAGCCAATCAAAACAGAGAGGAGATTTTTAATGAGAAAGTATAGATTTACAGCCTGTTTAATAGCCGCTTTGCTTTCAACGAGTACGGTTTTTGCTGATTTTAATTACAGTGCGGATTACAGCAATGAACGGGTTGTAATAAATGGTGTAACAAACACTGAAACAGAAGAGATTTCTGTTCAGGTCTACAAACCCAATGCCGGAAATATATCTGACAGCGGTAACTCTATACTGTTTAATGACCAATGCACATCTGACGGAGGAAAATATGAAATTCCTTTTCGGTATGACGGAGCTGAAAACGGCATATATGAAATCAATGTGCGCGAGTCAGGAACAGATAAAATATATACTAAGAAAATCAAACTTGTTCCCAAGCAGGAATATATAACGGCTGTTTCAGAGCTTAACAAGGCGTCGCAGTCCTCAGAACAGGATTTTGTAAATGCTTTTAATACCTACGGAAATGTATTTGACATTGATGAGGAATTAAAAAAGGGTAAGTCTTTTCAGGATTCAGTAAAGAAACTTGCCGCCGGAATTAAAAACAGTCAGCTAACTGTTGAAAATAATCAGCTAAACGATAAAATAGTGAACACATATGTTATATTAAATGCTGTTAAACAGTCAGAAATAAAAAATGTAATCGGATATTTGGATTACTTGCAGCAAAATGACGATTTTATTGCCGATTTATCGAAGATATGCACATCGGATGTAAAAGCTGAATATTTAACATCAAAATTGAAAAATATTGCAGTCTTTGGTGTAGACGGTGCTGATAAATCATTACGCGAAGCATTGATTTTGACGGCGGCGCGCCATAGTAATGTCGGCGCGTTAAAGGCTGTGGTGGAAAAATACGGTGCAGATGTAGGCATGCAGCTATCATCAATAAAATCTTACGCATATAGTTCTGTCAGCGGAAAAGACTATGGCAGCGCGGCAGACCTTAACACAGCATTGAAGAATGCAGAAAGTCCTTCCGAGAGTTCAGGAGGCTCAGGCGGAGGCGGCGGTTCAGGCAGTTCGGGAAATAAATCGAATAGTACAGGCAGTACAGGTGTAACATTCCCTGGAACAGGTAAAGCAGAAGTTCCTGAAATTAACGCAAGATTTATAGACCTTAACACTGTTGAATGGGCATATGAAGCAATTATGGCTCTTGCAGACAATGGCATTGTAAACGGAAAAACGGACAACGAGTTTTATCCTAACGATAAAGTAACACGCGAGGAATTTGCAAAGTTGCTTGTTTGTATGGCAAGACTTGAAAACGGCGCGTACTCAAACGACCATTTTACAGATGTAGGCGCGGACGCGTGGTATTCAAGATATGTGAACATTGCGTATGAAAACGGTATATGTAACGGAATAGGCGGAGGTTATTTCGGTGTAGGAAAAGAAATCACACGTCAGGATATGTCTGTGATGGTACATAATCTTTTGAAATCAAATCATGAGGCCATGAATCCGCTGCACACAGAATTTGCTGATGATGAAGATATTTCAGACTATGCAAAGCCTGCGGTGTCATCTCTTTCAGCAATGGGAGTCATAAACGGCGTAGGTGATAATATGTTTGCGCCAAAGGATAACGCAACACGCGCACAGGCTGCCGTAATCATTTATGCAGCTTATAAAAGAATGAATGGGGTGATTTCGCAGTGAAGAAAATAATCAGTATAATGTTAAGCGTATTGTTTATTATTAGCAGTACAAATATAGTATTTGCTGAAAATGAACGATACTCCGAGGAGAAAATACAGGAATCGTTAGATATTTTGAAAATATTAGATGTTATATCCGATGATTATACAAAAGATACTGCTGCAAATCAGGAAGTAACAAGAGCAGAGTTCTCATATTATGCGGTTAGGTTAATTAAATTGCAGGACTATAATCACAGTACATATTTTTATGATGTACCCGATAGCCATTGGGCATTTGAAAGCATAAACGCGTTAGCTTCGACGGGAGTTGTAAGCGGATACGGCGACCATCTGTTTATGCCCGACCAAAAAATAAGCAGTACGGAAGCGACAACGATATTGTTAAGACTGTTTGGATACAGCAGCGAATATTTCGGAGCAAACAGATTTAATTCACTTGCGGTAGAATTAGACTTGCTAAAAGGCTTCAAAGGTTCGTCTGTCCTGACTTTAGAGGATATGCTGATACTGCTTCGCAATGCGCTGGAATGTAACTTATGTGAAACGAAAATGGGTATAAACAAATCGTATTACATAGGTGATGAAACAGTATTATCAAAATACTACGACAGTTATTTTGAAAAGGGAGTTTTAAGCGGAGCATCACGAATCAGTATTTACGGCGAGAGCATAAATGATAATACTGCCATAATAGACGGGGTTGAATATATTAACAATTCAGAAACCCTTATAGATTATCTTGGTGAGGACATTTCATTTATATATCGCGAAAACGAGCGTGAGGATACACGCGAAATTTTATGGTTCCAATCTCGAAATAAGAGCAATGATACTATAACCTTGGGACTCAAGGATGATAAAGAATACGATGCTTCAAATAATATTTTGAAATATGCTTTGGAGAGTGAAAGTCGTACACGCACGGCAAGACTTGCATCAAATATAACAATTCTATATAACGGAGATGTTTATGACGACATTGATAAGGCTTTAAATGCTGAAAATTATACAGTTAAACTGCTGAAAACAAATAACAGCAATGCGTACAATTTAGCTATCGTAGAGGAATATTTTAATGTGGTAGTAAGCGGCGTAAGCGCAGAGGATGAATGTATATATAATAGCATAAACGGCGAAGAGGTTTCATTAAGCGATAATGATTATGATAAGGTAACCATAATAGACGAAAGCGGTAATCCTACAGAATTTGCGTCAATCGCGACAGACGATTGTGTAAGTGTTTACCGCTCGGCAAGCAACAGATTTATAAGAGCTGTTGTAAGCAAGCAAAAAATTACGGGTACTATTTCATCAATGAGCAACAGCGATAACCGTAAAACTATAACCATAGACGGTCAGGAATATGAAACATATACCGATAATGTTGATTTATTCTCAGTGAAAACAGGTGAAACTATAACGCTGTTTTTGGATATAAACGGATATATAGCTAAAATCAAAAAGTCTACGGCTTCAATTAACGCGGCATTTTTACTCAATTCTTGGGTTGATGACGCGGGAGATACTACATGGGTAAGATTGTTTACATCAACAGGTGACATCATAGAATGCGAAGCAATAAATAAATTGCGTATAAACGGTAACCGCGTGAACGGAGCTCAGAACGTGGTTAATCTACTGTCAAATAAGCAGTTGGTATTATATAAACTGAACAAGGATAATCAACTGACACAGATTGATACTGTAACAGCTAACGGAAATCTGAAACAGCTTACATCATTTTCAGAGGGCGCGTTTAAATGGGGCAGCGGACGAGTAAACAATAAAACGATTTTAAGCAGGGATACTATTGTCTTTTCTATTCCTAACGATTTGATAAATGCAAAGAAAGAAGATTTTGCTATCAAGCGTTTTTCGGATTTTGTAACAGACCAAAATTATAATACAGCGTCCTATACTGCTTCTGACACAGACGCAGCGGCGGAAATTCTTGTGGTTAAAGGTAAAGAATGGGGTACTCCGGATTATAATTCGGCAATGATTTTGGTAGATGATGTAAATGAGGCTGTTGATGACGATGAAGAACTTGTATATCAGATTTGCGGTAACAGAGGTCAGTCACGCGTTGAAGTAATGACAGAAAGCAGAGATGTTTTGAAGAATGTCAAGGTTGAAAAAGGCGATTTAATTAACATTATCTTAAATGATAAGGGAACTGTAAAAAGTGTGGATGTACTTTATGATGAGAATGTAACAGAACAGCTTACAGGAACAAATCTTTATGTTCAGACGCGAGTAATCACTGCTTATGTAAATGAGATGGAAGATAATATCATGAAGATAGGATATGACTCTCCTTTAAGCTATGATGAAAAGTGGAATTGTGAAGGAGTACCTGTTTTAATCTATGATTCATCAAGAAGAAAAGACCCTATACAGGTTGGAACTACTGACGATTTAAGAAATTTGGAAGTAACCGCAGACTATTCAAAGATACTTATACAGTCATATTATGCAGAACCGGTACAAATAATAATTTATAAATAAGGAGGATACGAAAATGAAAACAAAAAAAGTAATTGCTTTAGCACTGATAGGAGTTATGTCGTGCAGTGCGCTGGCAGGATGCTCACAGGGTAAGGTTGCTGAAAAGGACGGTAAGATTTATGTGTATGACGGCACTTGGCCCGAAGAATCGGCAGTTGACGGTGTGAAAGATATGGAAGCATTCAGAGATGATTTCCAAGCGGAAAATCCCGATATTGTCATTGTAGATGACGCTGGTAATTATATTGATTCGCAAACCTATGCGGCAAAGGCAAATGCAAAGCAACTTCCGACATTTAATTATATGATGTTTACAGATATTAAAGCAAATGCAAAAGCAGGATATTTGCGTGATATTACCGAGATTATGAAAAAAAACGGACTTGATTCCGCACTGAATGACCAAATGCTTGATTTGGTAACATACGACGGTAAAATTTATGGTATTCCCGATAATGCTTATGCTCAGGGATTGGAGATAAATCTGAACTTATTTGAACAGGCAGGACTTATTGAGAATGGAAAACCGAAAGTTCCTGATACTTGGCAGGAATTGGCTGAAACAGCAAAGATTATAAGAGAAAAGACAGGCAAGGCAGGCTATGCGCTTCCGACCATAAACAATCAGGGCGGCTGGCATTTTATAAACATAGCGTGGTCATACGGCGTGGAATTTATGAAACAAAATGATGATGGCTCATACACGGCAACGTTTGATTCTCAGGAAATGAGAGATGCTTTGCAGTATATGTATGATTTGAAATGGAAGTATAATGCACTCCCTGATGATATTGCTATTGACAAAGCAGGATTGGAATCATTATTTGGCTCCGATGAGGTCGCTATGATGATTGCAGACCCCCCTACTCAGTCGCTTACAACAGCATATGATATGAATATTGACGCAATATATGCTGACCGTATGCCGGCAGGTCCAAGCGGAAGATTTGCACAGATGGGCGGCGGTATAGTTGTATTTTCACCCGAAGCAACAGACGCTCAGGTAGAAGCGTCATTAAAATGGATGAAGTTCAGAGGAAAGGAAACGCCTACAATTACAGAGGAAGAAAAAGAGCGTCAGGGCAAGTCATATGAGAATGACAGAAGCAAAAATTATATTATATTGCCTAAACAGCCTATGACAATATGGAAAACGGGTGATAGATATGAGGAGGATATAAAGCTGCGCGCACAATACACAAATGTTAAGGCTGAAAATTATGAGAATTATCTCAATATGGAGGACGTAACAATTAAGCCTGAGGAACCTGTATGTTGTCAGGAGTTGTATGCGATTTTGGATAAGCTGATTCAGGAAGTGTTTACTAATGAAAATGCAAATATAGACGAGCTTGTAAAAACAGCAAATAATGATTTTCAGGTTAATCATTTAGATAAAATGGATTAACGGAAATTGAAAGGAAGTGCAGGAATGAAACAGAGAAAAAAATATAGCCTGCAAAAACGGCGGCCATCATTGAGCGGCAAGGATATTTCCGGCTGGATTTTAGTCATTCCTACTATACTGCTGTTTTTGTTTATAGTGTGGCGTCCCATATATATCGGAATGAAGTATTCGTTTTATTCGCTCAAAGGCTTTACTCCTGTTGAATTTGTAGGTCTTAAAAACTTTAAAGACGTGTTGACAGATACAAATTTTATGCAGACGCTTAAAAACACGCTGTTATATGTGTTTTGGTCATTGATTGTGGGACTTCCGCTTCCATTTATATGCGCGGTGATTGTAAATGAGCTTTGGGTTGGACGGACACTTTTTAAAACACTGAGTTATCTTCCGTGTGTTATCCCCGCAATGGCGGTATATCTGATTTGGAAAATGATATATCTTGAAGGCGATGGCGGTTTATTGAATATGCTGTTGTATTATTTGGGACAGGAACCGGCAAAGTGGCTTGCAAATAAGAATATTGTAATTTTACTTATTATTATAACTATGTCATGGAGCGGCTTTGGAAGTACAATGATTATGTACTTGGCATCGCTCCAAGGCATAAACCGTGAGCTATATGAAGCTGCAAGAATTGATGGAGCAGGATTTTGGGGCAGAATACGCTATGTCCTGTTCCCTCATATGCGCGGCATAGTGCTTTTAATGGCTATAAGGCAAATAATATCTGTATTCCAAATTACAGAGCAACCTATGACAATGACAGGCGGCGGTCCTAACGGCGCATCTATGAGCTTGGGTTTGCAGATGTATAACTATGCGTTTAAATTTGGTCAAACAGACCGCTCGCTTGCAGTCGGAGTTATTATGTTTGTAATTTTAATTGGATTAACAGTTGTGTATTTTAAATTAGACAAAAAATACAGTGATTAAGGGAGGGAATGACAATGAGAATAAAAAGTAAAAAATCTCAGAGAGAATACGGCTTATTGAATTCCTCCGATTTCAAGATGACAAAATATAAACTATTATACGGCATTATGTATGCTATAATGATTATAATAGCCCTTGTATGTCTTGTGCCTGTTATATGGGTGGCTCTTTCGGGTTTTAAAGAAACGAAAGAAATGTATGCAATACCACCGACATTCTTTCCGAAAAGTATTGATTTATCAAAAATACCTGAGATAATTTCAAAAGTTAATTTCGGAAAATATATATTTAATACGTTTAATCTTATTATAGGCTGCTTGGCTTTTGATATATTCTTAAACGGTATAGCCGGATATGTCTTATCAAGGGTAAAGCCGAAAGGCTCAGTTGTGTTGGAAACACTTATATTTTGGTCTATGATGCTGCCGGGAATAAGTATGGTGCCGTTGTATATGAGCTTTGCAGATGTTCCAATTCTGCATGTTAATATGCTTGGAGGATATTTGCCTCTCTGGATGATGGCGGGAACTAACGCGTTTAATATTTTTCTGTTCAGAAATTTCTTTAACGGAATTTCAATGTCATACATTGAAGCGGCAAGATTAGACGGCTGTTCTGAACTGTCAGCGTTTTTCCGAATTATACTGCCATTAAGCAAGCCGATAGTTGCGGTTGTTGCAATATTCAGCATAATCGGCTCTTGGGGTAATTTCCTTTGGCCCTACCTTGTGCTGGATAAAGGAAATCGCACAATTTCTGTTTTGTTGTATGAATTGACGACAGGTACAACAGTATTAAAAAACAATGAGCTTATGTTGCTCTTAATGCTCGCAGCTATTCCGCCTATTATTGTTTATATCATTTTTTCGCGGCAGATTAACGGCGGCGTTGATATGAGCGGTATAAAAGGCTAATAACAGCTTAATTGAAAAATCATTTAAGCACAATTTTGATTATACGAGGAGTAATAGAATGATTGATAATAAAAATGATAAAAATAAGGCGTTTAGACCCTCGGCAGTACCGCTTGTAACAGTAGACCCGTATTTCAGTATTTGGTCTATGTGCGATAAATTGAACGATGGAGTAACGAGTCATTGGACAGGAAGAAGAAATCCTATGACCGCAGGAGTGGTTATAGATAATAAACTGTATATACTGATGGGTGAGTTAGAAGCTGACAGCGACAGGCGAACTTACGGATATTACCCTATAATACCGCAAAAATCGCTTGAAGTCACACCTACAAGAACGATATATGTTTTTGAAAATGACATTATAAAGGTACAGCTTGTATTTACAAGTCCAATGCTGTTAGACAATCTGAAAGTAATGTCAAGACCCGTATCGTATATAGAATATGATATTGAAACGCTTGATAATGCTGAACATGACGTATCTTTTTATTTTGATATATCTGCCGAATGTTGTATAGATGACAGAGAAGCGGAGGTTGAATTTAAAAGAACTGATATATCGCTTTCGTGTGGAAACACTGCTCAGAATGTACTCCATAAAAGCGGCGACAGCGTTTGTATTGATTGGGGTTATCTACATATTGCCGATAAAAATGCAAAAGTCTTTAATGGTAAAAAGAGGTGTAGCATAAAGAATAATTACGCAGAGGAGCTTGATGAAACAAAATGTTTAAGCGTATTTGACAGCTATCCTTGCATCGGAATAATGAAAAATGATTTTCACGGAGTTATAACACTTGCTTATGATGATATAAAATCTATTGAGTATTTCGGTAAACAACTTGACGGATATTATAAACACTTTTATTCAGGATTTGAAGAAATGCTAAAAAGTGCAATATCAGATTATGATACAGTAAAACAAATGTGTATAAAATTTGATAATTCTTTGATGGATGAAGCGCGAAATATAAGTGATAAGTATGAAAAGATAGTATCTCTTACATACAGGCAAGTAGTTGCCGCCCATAAACTTGTGGAGAATACTGATGGCGAGTTGTTGTTCTTCTCTAAAGAATGCCATAGTAACGGATGTATAGGAACGCTTGATATAACATATCCGTCTGCACCGCTGTTTCTTAAATATAATCCTGAGCTTGTAAACGCCATGCTGCGTCCTATCCTGTTTTTTGCACAGACGGATAAATGGCAGTATGAGTTTGCGCCGCACGATATAGGTCAATATCCTCTTGCAAACGGACAGGTGTACGGTTATGAGAAAACAAACCCTGACGATATATTAGCAATGCAAATGCCAGTTGAAGAATGCGGAAATATGCTGATAAGTCTGTATGCCGTTATAAAATACGGCGGAAACAGAGATGTAGCGGATAAGAATAAGCAAATACTCAAACAGTGGGCAGACTATCTTGTGAAATACGGGTATGACCCCGGTGAACAGCTTTGTACCGATGATTTTGCAAGTCATATGGCGCATAACTGCAATTTAAGCATTAAGGCAATTTTAGGTATAGCGGCTTACGGGAAAATATTTTCTGATAAAAACTATGTTGACATTGCAGAGGAGTATGCTAAGAAGTGGCAGCTTGAGTCAAAAGGAAAACAAGCGTCAAGACTTGCTTTTGATAATGAGGATTCGTGGAGTCTTAAATACAATATCATATGGGATAAATTGCTCGGTATTCATATTTTTGATGATGAAATCTTTGAAAAAGAAATTCGCTTGTATAAAGAAAAGATGAATGCTTACGGAATACCGCTTGACTGCCGTGAGGACTATACCAAGATGGATTGGCTTTTCTGGACTACGGTTATGACTGACGATAAAGAATATACTAACAAGGTAATAGATTCGGTTTATCGCTTTATAAATGAAACCACAGACAGAGTTCCCGTAACTGATTGGTATTACAGCAGTATTCCGCGAATGGCGTCATTCCAAAACAGAACTGTTTTGGGAGGAATATTTGTAAACATTATTTAATTGAGAGTTTTGGGCGGGATAATATCCCGCCCGATACTCCGATAATTTCAGAAAAAATTATTTTAATAAGAGTAAAATTATTTTTTGTGAGATTATGTGCGAAGGAGAAAAAGAATGATAAAAGCAGTAATATTTGACCTTGACGGAGTTTTGGTAACAACGGACGAGCTTCATTTTAAAGCATGGAAAAGGTTGGCGGAGGAACTTGATATAACAGGCTTTACAAAGGATGATAATGCACGTCAGAGAGGTGTAAGCCGCATGGCTTCGCTGGAGGTCGTGCTTGAAAAAACGGACAGAAAATTCAGCGATGAAGAAAAGCTTACACTTGCGGAAAAGAAAAACGATATGTATGTAAAATCGCTTGAAAGCCTTGATAAATCGGCGGTGCTGGACGGAGTGTTTGACTTTATCGCATATCTGAGAAGCAGCGGAATTAAAACCGCAGTCGGCTCGGCAAGCAAGAACACGCCGCTGATTTTAGAGAAAACAGATTTGGCGGACAAATTCGACGCGGTAAGCTGCGGACTTGACACGCAAAAATCAAAGCCCGACCCGGAGGTGTTTCTGATAGCGGCGCAAAAGATAGGCATAGCGCCGTCGGAATGTGTGGTTATAGAGGACTCCGACGCCGGAATAGAAGCCGCAAAGGCAGGCGGAATGTATGCTGTTGCAGTTGGTGAAGCGGAAAATAATAGCAAGGCTGATATTTCGGTATCCTCGCTTGGAAGCTTATATAGAACGATAGAAATGTTTGGGAGATAGCTATGGACTTTATTTTAACGGAAACAGAATTTAACAAAGATAATATCGCATGGAACGGTAACCGTTTTCTTATCGGCAACGGATATTTCGGCATACGCGGAACGCTTGAGGAATATACGAAAAAGCAGATGTGCGCCGTAAATATGGCAGGCATTTACGACCGCGTGAGAGACTCGTGGCGCGAGTCCGTAAATGCGCCCAATCCCATATATACATATGTAAAAGTCAATGGTAAAGCATACACCTTGCCCGATGAAAAACCCAAATTTCATCAGCAGGAGCTTGATTTTAGATACGGCATACATTGCCGCGTTACGCGCTGGAAAACAGAACACGGGGATATTACGGTAATATGCGAGAGATTTGCAAGCATAGCGCGTCAGCATATTATAGCTATGAAATATACGTTTTCAGCCGATTTTGACTGTGAAGCGGAAATCGTAACAGGTATAGACGGAGATGTGTGGGACATCAACGGTCCGCATTTTGTAAAGATGCAGATGGGCAGCAAGGACGGAATTGATTATGTTACGGGAATAACAGGCGAAAAGAATATATCCGTAACAGCAAAGGAATACATACGGACAGATTTCCAAGCGGAGCAGACTAACCGGAATACCGATAAATCAATATTCCGTCATATTAAATTCAATGCTAAAGCCGATAAGGAATATACCTTTGAAAAAATTGCAGAGATAACAACCTCTGCTGATGATTTCAGCGCAAATGGCAGGATTGAAGAATTAAGCTATAGGGAATTAAAAGACGAGCATAAAGCTGAGTGGGATAAAATATGGGATATATCAGAAATTCATATTGACGGAGATGATGAAGCGGAATATGCGCTTAATTATTCTATCTATCATCTTAACTGCATAGCTCCGAGAAATATGCAGGGAAAATCTATCCCTGCAAGAGGACTGTCAGGACAGGTGTATAAGGGTGCGGTATTCTGGGACACGGAAATGTTTATGATAGACTATTATATACATACCGCTCCCGAAGTCGCCAAAACACTCTTGCAGTACAGAATTGACACCATAGACGGAGCAAGAACAAAAGCAAAGGAATACAATCTTGACGGAGCGTATTACGCATGGGAAAGTCAGGAGGGCGGCTATGAGGGCTGCTCTGATTATAATGTAACAGATGTATTCACAAACCGTCCTATGAGGACGCATTTTCGTGATAAGCAGTACCACGTTTCAGCTGCTATTGTCTACGGACTTATGAAGTACATAAACGAAACAGGCGATTATGATATTTTAAACGAGGGCGCAATGGAAATGGTGATTGAATGCGCTAAATTCTACCGCTCACTGCTGTTGAAAAAGGCAGATAAGCCGTATTATGAAATCCATGACGCTGTCGGGCCTGATGAATATCACGAGAGAGTAAACAATAACGCATATACGAATCGAATGGCGAAGTTTGTGTTTGACACAGCTCTTGAATTGTCGGAAAAATGTCCGATAGAAAGCGAATTAAAGGAAAGGCTAAAGGATTCATCAAAGAATATTCTGATAAAAGAACAAAACGCAAGCGGCATAATAGAGCAGTTTGACGGATATTTCAAGCTGGAGGACGCAAGTGTTGACACAGTGCGGTCAAGGCTTATAAACCCAAAGGAATATTGGGGCGGCGCATACGGAGTTGCGGCAGATACGCAGGTAATAAAGCAGGCGGACGTTGTGGCAATGCTAAGTATGTTCAAGGATGATTATACCAAAGAGATAATGGCAAAAAATTTAAAATACTATGAACCGCGCACCGAACACGGTTCGTCACTGTCAGCGTGTATGTATTCACTGCTGGCGTGCTATACTGATAATCCGGAAATTGCATACCCGATGTTTATGAAGTCTGTAAAGGCTGATTTAACAAAAGGCGGCAAGGAATGGGCAGGCTCAATATATATAGGCGGAACACACCCCGCAAGCGCAGGAGGCGCATGGATAGCGGCGGTTAAAGGCTTTGCAGGCGTAAGCGAGGAAAACGGACACCTTGTATGCAGACCGAACCTTCCTGAAAAATGGAATGGTATGACTTTTAAGCTGATATATAAAGGCAAAAAATATTTAGTTGAGATACAAGACGGAAACGGAGCAATTTCAATAATATAATAAAAATATAATATATCGTTCATCTCAGAATATACGGCAACTTGTTACCCCAATAAGACCCTCTCTCCCTCTTATTATATGCGTTGCATAGCAACAGCAAAAACAATGAGGGGCTCGATGTCCTGAGTTGTTTTCTTAAATACCGTGTATTCTGTGATGAGCGATATATTTATATTAGGAGTGAAAATAAAGTGTATATAGGAATAGATTTAGGCGGCACAAATATTGCCGCAGGTGTAGTAGATGAAACAGGACGTATCATATACAAGTCATCAGTTCCGACATTAGCACAAAGACCTGTTGAGGAAATAGTTGAAGATATGGCGAATTTGTGTATTGACGTAGTAAATGGTGCAGACCGTCAAATATCAGAAATTAAGTCTATTGGAATCGGCTGTCTGGGAACAGTGGATAATAAAAACGGAATAGTCGCGTATGCGTGCAATATCCGTATGAAAAATACGGAATTGGGCGCAATGCTGGAAAAGAAGCTCGGTAAACCTGTAAACTTAGAAAATGACGCGAATGCGGCGGCATTAGGCGAATATGCCGTAAACGGTGACAATGCCGACAGCTTTGTACTGATTACGCTTGGAACAGGCGTAGGTGGCGGAGTCATTATAGACGGAAAGCCATACCGAGGCTTTAACTGTGCAGGCGGTGAGCTTGGACATATCATAATCAATGCCGATGGAGAAGAACAATGTTCCTGCGGAAATAAAGGCTGCTGGGAAGCGTATGCGTCTGTTACGGCTTTAATACGGCAGACAAAACAAGCAATGCAGTCTGACAGTAACTCTATGATGCACAAATGGGTACAAGAGAACGGCGAGGTATCAGGAAGAACAGCTTTTGATTGTGCCAAGAAAGGTGATGAGGCAGCTACGGCAGTAGTAGAGCAGTATATTCGATATGTAGGAATGGGATTGATTTCTATACTGAATATATTTCAGCCGAGTAAAATCCTGATTGGCGGCGGCATATCCAAAGAGGGAGATTATCTGCTCAACCCACTCAGGAAGTATGTCTATGCAGGCGATTATAACAAGTACCGAGAGAAAACAAAAATAGAAGCTGCTACGCTGTTTAATGATGCAGGAATTATCGGTGCGGCATTGAGCGCACGAATATGATAATACATAAGTAAAACTTTAATAAGAAATATAATGCGCATTATGTAATGGAAAAACCGTTTTATAATGCGCCTTATTTTTTATGCTCATTTTTAGTGTAAATGACAAATTAAAAAAAATATTGTATAATGGTGACGGAGGGAATTATTGATGTTACAAAAAATTAAGGAATTTGAGAGTTACCTTGTTTCGGAGGAGAAGTCAAAAGCGACAGTAATGAAGTACACTCACGATGTAACCGTCTTTGTTCAGTGGCTTAACGGACAGCAAATAAGTAAAACTGTTGTTCAGGAATATAAGCAATGGCTGGAGGACGAGCATGCTCCAAAGAGTGTAAATTCTATATTATCATCGCTGAACTCATTTTTTGAGTGGATAGACCATCCGGAATACAGAGTGAAAAGTCTTAAAATTCAGCAAAACGCATTTATTGAACCGAACCGTGAACTTACTAAAGCGGAATATAATATGCTTTTGAAAACAGCTTACAAGCAGGGCAAAACACGCTTGTATCTTGTAATGCAGACAATTTGCGCTACCGGAATCCGTGTGTCAGAATTGACATATATAACAGTGGACGCTGTGAAAAATGGTGTTGCGAGAATTAAATGTAAGGGAAAAAATCGTGTTATTTTCATTCCTGAAAAATTAGGCAAAATGCTCTTGCGATATACTTTTACAAATGGTATTAAACAAGGTTCCGTATTTGTTACAAGAACAGGAAATCCCATTGACCGCAGTAATATTTGGTTGGAAATGAAAAAGCTATGTGAAAAAGCAGGAGTGCTTGCAAGTAAAGTGTTTCCGCACAATTTACGACATCTCTTTGGGAGAGTATATTATGAAGTATATCAGGATATATCTCGTCTTGCAGATATTCTCGGACATACAAGTATAAATACAACTCGTATTTATACTGCTGAAAGTGGAGAAGTACATCGCAAAAGAGTTCAAAATCTTGGTTTAATACTCGACATTTGCTCTGATAATTCAACATAATATTGATTATGTTGAAGATTATATCATTGTAAAATAAGATTGTCAATAATTTCCATTAAAAAATGCACAAAAATCGTATGTCAATATAGTATATAAAATGTATATATCAGACAATATTCTGCTTCATTAACAGTATTTTTCATAACATAATCAATATTATGTTGTAAGCACGGATTTTGTCGCAATATAAGATGTAAATCAAAGAGTCAAAATTGATATTCTCTTTATTTTCAGACAACTTGGCGACATAGCAAATGTTGTGTCGTCTTATTTTTGCGCTCAAAATTGAATTTCAATATCTTATTGTTATAAAACGGCATTTTGAACATACCCCTGTTTATTTTTTCAGTCCGCGCGGAGCGTGTTGCCGTTTTCGCGCTCCACGCAGACAATATTGTCTTTCTGTTAAAGCACATTTTCAAAATGTGCTTTAACAGGCGGACAACGCCTGATTTACAATGTTTTGTTACAAAGAAAGCGCGGAAGATAACGCCGACGCAGTATAAAGAGCAAACGGATACATTCCGATATTGACGAGCCTTTGACAAGATGCGCCAAGACACTGTATGGCTTCTACCTATACCTATGGTATATCATAATGACACATACAGCCGAGCGGGAAACATCTATTGTCTAAATCAAACAGCAATTTGAACGGCGACAACTCAATATCGGGATAATGATACTTCTGCCAAGTCGAACTTGAGCGTTAAGAGCGTCGCACGTCAGATGGCAGTCCGGGCGTATGCCGGGAAGGTGAAATTCCTATGGAGCGGTCTTGCAAACCGCCGCCTGTTATTGCTTATACAAAATTTATAGTAGAAAATAACAATTAGATATTAACTGCTATTTTGTACTATAAATAGAATAGTACAACTTATAAATTTCATAAGTTTTACTGAGGTGAGAGAATTGCAAAATATTACTATTGACGTTATTCATTACAACAGAAAAAAAGAGAAAATTGATATACAATCTGATTATAGCCAAAGAAAAATAAAAGAAGCGGTTTTTTATATTATAAATAAAATTTAAAGATAGGACTTTTTTTGCGTTATCATATAAGATATGATATTATTCTATGTGATAATGAATGTGAAGTCCTCTTGTTAAAGGAGGATTATACATTATGGAATATATAGCATCTGAATATAAACCTTTGAATGATATATCTATGTCAAATATGTCATTGAGAGAAATTATAGTAGCTATTTATGTTCGTTTATCAAAAGAAGATTTAGACAGCGGGGAGCGTGAGAGTGAGTCAATTCAAAACCAAAAAGCAATGCTTTTGAATTATGCGATAAACCGAGGCTGGCAGGTCTATAATATTTACTGCGATGAAGATTATAGCGGCGCTTATGCCGGAAGCGACAACGACCGTCCTGAATTTAACCGTATGATGAATGACGCATCACAGAATAAATTTGGAATTGTTTTATGTAAAAGTCAGTCGCGATTCAGCCGTAATATGGAGGTTATTGAACAATATATACACGGTAGATTTGTCGAGTGGGGTATCAGATTTGTTAGTCTTGTTGACAATGCTGATACAGAAATCAAAGGCAATAAAAAAGCGCGTCAAATAAACAGTCTTATGAATGAATGGTATCTGGAGGATTTATCTGAAAATATAAAATCCGTTTTCAGATACAAGATGGAACACGGAGAATTTCTTGCGGCATTTCCGCCATACGGATATTCAAAGGACAAGAATAATAAAAATCATCTTGTTATAAATCCCAATACCGCGCCGGTTGTTAAACAAATTTTTGAATGGCACAGCGAGGGATACGGTGCGGCAAGAATAAGCCGTATGCTTAATGACCGCGGTATTCCAAATCCGAGAAAACAGCAGGAGCTTGACGGTTTGCGAAAGACATATATGTATAGTCCAAATGAAATGGGTTGTTGGAGTACAACTACCATAGGCGATATATTAAATAATCAAGTTTACTGCGGTGATGTTGTTCAGCATAAGGTCGAAAAGGTTAGCTATAAATCAAAGGTAATAAGAAAAGTCAGCGCAGATAACAATATTATTATCAGTGATATGCACGAACCTATTATAAGCCGTAAAGTGTTTAAGGAAACACAGGAACGCTTATCAAAGCGCAGAAAAGCAACGGGAACGGGAAAAGTACATATATTATCCGGCAAAGTATTTTGTCATTATTGCGGAAAACCAATGCAGAAAAATCACGGAGTATCATCAAAGGCAGGACATATAGGATATTTGCGTTGCAGAGATAAGTATTCTTATGCCGCAAAAGACAGATGCCCTACACCGAATATAAGAATGGACTATATTTTAGACGCGCTGCAAATACAGCTTATCAATAAATTTAAGAATATTGCTGTTGAAAATTTAGATGAAGATTTTATAAATGAGCTTCTAAATAAGAATGACGATAAAAATGCGTTACTTTCAACTGAATTGACAAACCTAAAAAAAGAACAAGGGAAAATTGCTAACAATCAAAAAAATCTTTATAATGACCGTCTTAATGACATCATATCGGTTACAGAATACTTAAACTATAATAAAGATTTTATTGAAAGATTGGAAAAAATCGAAAAGCGTATTGCAGAAATTGAAAAGCAGTTTGTGGTAAAAGATGAAACGCAAAAACGCGCAAATGTAAAAGCAGCCTTAATGAGTTTTCTTGAAACGAAATGTATTGACAGAAAGATTATTGACCATCTTGTAGAACGCATTGAGTTTGGAGAAATCAACAAGGAAACGGGTAATCCCACACTAAAAATATTTTGGGCGTGGGATTAAAATTAATCTTATATGTGTACTTTGAAAGCTCAACAGATATTGAGGCTGTACCGTTTAACAGAGGCTTCTATTCGGTTGATTTGAAGTATTTCTTTAAGGTAACTTTACAGGTATTTACGGGTTGCGCTCGTCCGACAGAGGTTGAAGGTCTTGCTACCTTTGACAAGAAGGTTATATTGTTTGGCTCAGAGGGTAATGCAAAAGTGTTTGAGTCAAAGTATAAGCAGGATGCGTTTGACCCGCAGCTTTGGAGAAAAACCAATATGCCTCATGCAATTGTTGAGGTTGTAGACCCGATTGCTCTCGGAGCAAAACTTGTTGACGTACGTGATAAGAAATCATGCTGCTGTGATGATGATTTTGACCTTGCGTCTATCCCCGATTCAGTTTGCAGAGTGTTTGACGACAATTTTGTTGTAAACAATGACCAAAAGCGTGTATTTGTTTCACTTGGTGTATTCTCTATAATTAAGCTTGAAAGACATGTTCAGCTGCTTATCCCGTCATATGACTTCTGTATTCCGCAGAAGGAATGTGTAGGAGCAACAGACGATAACCCTTGTGATTTATTCGACAGAATAGATTTCCCGGTTGATGAATTTTTCCCGCCGGAGAGAGGCGAATTTCTTGACTGTGGTCAGAACGACCCGTCAGAGCCTGACGACGACTGCTGCGATTGCTGTGACAACCGTTGCTAAGCAATAAGCAAAATCCACCCTATAAGGCGACACTGTTAATACAGTAACCAATTATTCTTTATGAATACCGGCATAGTTCAATCTATGCCGGTATTTTTTAGTACGTATTATATTGATTTTATTGATTAAAGCATATATAATATAATTAAAAATATTTACGGCAAGGAGTACACATATGAAGATACTTATGATTGAAGATGATTTAAGTCTTATAAACGGTCTGTCATTTGCTATAAAAAAGCAGGGTTACGAGCTGGATATTGCTCGTACAAGCGCAGAAGCCAATAAAGTATTTGAAAACGGAAAATATGATTTGGTAATTCTTGACGTGTCGCTTCCCGACGGGTCGGGCTTTGACATATGCAGCAAAATCCGCCTTATATCAAAAGTGCCTGTTATATTCCTTACCGCAGCAGATGAGGAAACGGACATAATAATGGGACTTGATATAGGCGGTGATGATTATATTACAAAACCGTTTAAGCTTGCGGTTTTGCTGTCAAAAATAAATGCAGTTTTAAGACGCAGCAATGATTTTAACAATGCGGATACGGAATTGAATTCAAACGGAGTAAAAATAGAATTACTGAAAAACAGAGTATATAAAAATGGAAAGCTGCTGGACTTAACCGCGAACGAATATAAACTCTTGCGCATGTTTATGGAAAATCCCGATATTGTGCTGACAGCCGAGCAAATATTGGCAAAACTGTGGGACTGCAATGAGAATTATATAGATAACAATACGATGACTGTATATATACGCAGGCTTCGGACAAAGATTGAAGATAATCCCGGCGAGCCTAAGATGATAGTGACAATAAGAGGGTTAGGATATAAGTGGCAGGTGCTGTAATATGAGAATATTTACAAATAAAAACATTAAAAAACTGTTTTTTGAAATAGTATTGTGCATAATTATATTTACTGTACTTTCTGCTGTTTTCATACAGTTTGAGAATACCGCGCTGTATATTTTTATAAGTGCGGTTTGTATGGCGGCAGTAATTTTAATTGTTTGTTACAGATATTTTTGTATACAAAACGCTATAATAGAAAACGCCGCCGCAAAGCTCAGTGAATACGGCTCAGGCAACATGGATGCACGTATTGAATGTGACGATGAGGGTGAATTAAACAAGCTGTTTCATGAGGTCAATTCTCTCGCAGCAATGCTGCATGCTCAGGCGGAAAAGGAAAACCGTTCAAAGGAATTTTTAAAGAACACAATATCTGATATATCACATCAGCTTAAAACGCCTCTTGCGGCGCTTAATATTTACAACGGCATTATGCAGGATAATACAACGGAATTGACGGATATTAAAGAATTTACCTATCTTTCGGAAAAGGAGCTTGACAGGATAGAAACGCTTGTGCAAAATCTATTGAAAATAACCAGGCTTGATGCCGGAACAATCGCCGTTGACAGAAAAATGGAAAACATTTATGAAATTCTCAATGATATAAAAAACCGTTTTTTATTTCGCGCCGAACAGGAGAAAAAGCGGATTACTTTAACAGGCGATACCTCTGCCATGCTGTCCTGCGACCGTGTATGGATTACGGAAGCGATTGAAAATATTATAAAAAATGCGCTTGACCATACCGCCAATGGAGATATAATAAGCATGGAATGTAAAAATTTTTCATCAATAATTCAGGTTATAATTAAGGACACAGGCAGCGGCATTCATCCGGAGGATTTACACCATATCTTTAAACGTTTTTACCGAAGCCGTTTTTCAAAGGATACGCAGGGAACAGGTCTTGGACTGCCGCTGGCAAAGTCAATAATAGAAGCTCATAACGGTACGATTGAGGTTGACAGTGAATTTGGAAAAGGGACAGTATTTACCTTGAATTTTATAAAATAGACTAAATTCAGCAATATGTGAGAATTTTTTTGTCACACGCGATTGTTTTCATCGTCTAATAATATAAGGAGGTAAAAAAACATGAATAATACAACTAATAAACCAACCAATGAGGAGCTGTCAATTTTAATTGATAAAGCTACGGAGGGTGATAAAGATGCTCTTAAAACGATTATTATGAGCGTTAAAGATTTAATCTTTAATCTGTCTTTAAGAACACTCGGAACTTTTCCTGATGCTGAGGACGCATCTCAGGATATAATTCTAAAGGTGATTACTCACTTGTCCTCTTTTAAAAAGGAAAGCGCTTTTTCAACATGGGTATTTTCAATCGCGATAAATCATCTTAAAGATTACAAAAAACATATGTTTGCAAAATATCCTTTGAGTTTTGAGTTTTATAAGGAGGATATACTTAATGCACCGGTTAATGATGTACCTGATTTGACGCAGAACGTGGAAAAAGACATTTTATCTGAAGAGCTGAAGCTGTCCTGCACAAATGTCATGCTTCAATGTCTTGATACGGAAAGCAGATGTATATTTATATTGGGTACCATGTTTAAGCCGGACAGCCGTATAGCAGGAGATATTTTAGGTATAACTCCTGAAGCATACCGTCAGCGTCTTTCAAGAATACGCAAAAAAATGGCAGATTTTCTTGAAGCATACTGCGGTGAATACGGAACGGGTAAATGCAAATGTAGGAACAGGCTCAATTATGCAATTCAAAGTCACAGGCTCAATCCTGTAAGCTTGGAGTATACAGGCGCAGTTGAAATACCAATGGAAACCATACTTAATTTTAAAGCCGCAATGGAGGAAATAGATGATTTGTCATTGAGATTTTCTTTTTGCAAAGCATATCAGTCTACTGATAAAATAAAGAAATTTATTGAGGATTTTTTAAATTCTGAACAGATTTCAATTATAAAAGGTGAAGATGTACAATAAAGAAAGGAAACAATGACAATGGATTTAAAAGTAATATTAAATTATCTGTCTGATTTGGAAAAAAATAATGAGCGTGAATGGTATCATGCTAACAAAACAGAATATAAAAACGCCGATATGGAATTTAAAGGGTTGTTGCAGGAATTGATTTTGGGTATAGGCAATTTTGATGAAAGCATTTTACATAATTCCCCTGAAAGCTTAACTTTTAAGCTTGTACGCGACACGCGATTCAGCCATGACAAATCTCCGTACAATCCTGCGTTTCGGGCGCATATCGGACCAAAAGGCAAGCTTCCTGTACCTGTCGGATATTATATTATGATAAAACCGGGCGACAGGTCGTTTCTGGGAGGCGGTTTGTTTGCCGATATGTTTAAAGACGCTACAAAGATGGTAAGAGATTATATTTCTTCCCATCCGTCCGAATTTAACAAAATTATTTCTGCGGCGGATTTTACAGATTTCTTTAAGGTGCAGGGAACAGCCCTGAAAAATGTTCCGTCAGGTTATGACAAAGAACAGCCTATGGCGGAATTTATAAAAAATAAAAGCTGGTATCTTGAATATCCGATTAAGGACGCGCAGATGTATAATGCAGAAAATTTTGTAACTGAGGCATTAAATATTTTTAAACGAATGAAACCGTTTAATGATTATCTGAATAACGCTCTTGCGGAATTTACAATGCCTGAAAGATAAATCCTACAAAATTGTAGGGAAAATGTAAGGTTCTTGTAGGGTTGATATGATATTATAACAGCACCATACAGAAAGAGGTGTTTTATATGAATTTATTAGAGGTGAAAAATTTAAGCAAAACCTACGGAAGCGGCGAAACTGCTGTCCGCGCGTTGAAAGATGTCAGCTTTACAGTGCCAAAGGGCGAATTTGTCGCGGTTGTCGGTGAGTCGGGAAGCGGAAAATCAACGCTTCTTAATATGATAGGCGCACTTGATACGCCTACCGGCGGTAAGGTTTTTATTGACGGCAAGGATACATTCTCAATGAAAGACCGTAACCTTACAATATTTCGCCGAAGGAATATCGGATTTATTTTTCAGTCCTTTAACTTAATTCCCGAACTGACGGTTGAACAGAACATAATATTTCCCGTGCTTCTGGACTATAAAAAGCCTGACAGA
>CAJTUY010000003.1:29467-52913 GCA_910579415.1 uncultured Clostridia bacterium
TGGAGGAGCTTCTAACGGTATTAAACCTGAAGGAACGACGCAATCATCTGCCATCTGAGCTGTCAGGAGGACAACAGCAAAGAGCTGCAATCGGCAGAGCGTTAATTACACGTCCCGCGCTTATATTGGCGGATGAGCCGACAGGAAACCTTGACACGCAGAACAGCAGCGAGGTTATCGCGCTTTTAAGAGAAGCGTCAAGAAAATACGCGCAGACAATCATTATGATTACTCATAACCGTTCCATTGCCGCCTCTGCCGACCGTGTGCTGAATGTGTCAGACGGCGTGCTTACGGATTTGGGAGGTGTCAGCAATGAAAAGCTATCTTGATTTAATTCCCCAAAGCGCAAGGGTACACAGAAAACAGAACCGTCTGACGCTTATATGTATAGTTCTGGCGGTTTTTCTTGTAACCGTAATTTTTTCGATAACAGATGTGTGGGTATCATCCGAAAAGAAAGCAATGCTTAAAAAGCACGGAGATTATCATATTGTTGTGAGCGGCATTGACGCGCAGACGGCGGAAAATATCGGAAGCCGCAGCGAGGTTTCATCAAGCGCGCGGTATGGCAATATAAATGATGCGACCAGAGACGACTACTATATTAACGGAAAAATGGCAGTTATTAACGGCACTGAGCCGTCGTATATATCGGATATCCGCAAATACAGCGTTGAGGGTGAATACCCTCAAAATGACAGCGAGGTAATGCTAAGCTCGGCATTAAGCGATAGCTTTAATATCGGCGACAGCGTTACGATAAATACGCCGTCGGGTGATTTTGCCTATACCGTTTCCGGCTTCTGCGATGACAGCGTGGAAACAGGAAACAGAACAGTATTTTATGCATACACAGATATGACGGTGTTTGAGAAGTTATGCTCAGTAAATAATATTGAATACTCACCCGAATACTATATTCAGTTCAGCGAAAACACTAAGGTAAAAAAAGCTGTTGCGGATATAAAGACGCAGTACGGTTTATCGGACGAAAATATTGACGAAAACATAGCCGTTCTCGGTTTGTCGGGGCAAAGCACAAAACAGCAAATGGCAGGACTTTATCCGCTTGCGGCAGCACTGTTTATATTTATTTTAATTGCCGGTTCACTAATGATTTCAAGCTGCATGAACAGCAATGTAGCTCAAAGGACGAAGTTTTTCGGTATGCTCCGCTGTATTGGTGCGAGCAAAAAGCAGATTATCCGATTTGTGCGTCTTGAGGCGCTGAATTGGTGCAAGACCGCCATTCCGATAGGCTGCGGCATAGGTATCGGGGTGACTTGGATTTTATGTAAAATTCTAAGATATTTAGTTGGCGGTGAATTTGCGGACTTTCAGTTTAAATTAAGTATTATAGGCATTGTGTGCGGAATCGCCGTAGGACTTATCAGCGTGCTTATCGCCGCACATTCTCCGGCAAAACGCGCGGCGCGGGTTTCGCCCGTTGCCGCAGTATCAGGCAATACAGATGAAACAAAGGGGATTTCTCACGCGGCAAACACAAGGATTTTCAAGGTTGAAACAGCTCTCGGCGTAAATCACGCTACCTCGTCAAAGAAAAATCTTGTGCTTATGACGATGTCTTTTGCGTTTACGATTTTGTTGTTTTTCAGCTTTTTTGCCGCACTTGATTTTGCAAATGCGCTTATGCCGTCGTCAAAGGATTTCACAAGTGACGTCGCCGTTTCGAGCGTAAACTTTGCTAATGATATTGATAAAAGTGTTAAATCACAGATGGAGCAGGTTGAGGGAGTTGACAAGGTATTCTCAAACTCCTTCCGGCTTGATGCGCCTGCGGAAATTAACGGAAACGAGGCTGTCGTAGACTTGATTTCTTATGATGACAATTTATTTGCAGTGGATAAAAAAAATATTTCCGCCGGCGATATATCAAAGGTTTACGGAGATTCGCATTACGCGCTTACCGCTTTTAACGAGGGCAGCCGCCTTAATGTCGGCGATAAAATCAAATTGGGAAGTGAAGAGCTTGAAATTGCGGCGGTCAGCGCACAAAGTATAATGGGCGGCTCAAATCCGCTTATATATGTTTCGGAGGAGACCTTTAAGCGGCTTACCGGCGAGGAAAATTATATACTCCTTAATGTAATGCTTGGCAAAGACGCGACTGACGCGACCGTAAACGAGCTTAAATCTATTTCGGGCGATAACGAGTTTACGGACAGGCGTGAAGAAAATCAAACGACCAACTCCTCGTTCTGGGTATTCCATATAGCGGCTTACGCATTTTTGGCGATTGTTGCACTGATTACGATTTTCAATATTATGAACAGTATTTCAATGAGCGTGTCGGCAAGAATAAAGCAGTACGGCGCAATGCGCGCTGTCGGAATGAGCATAAGGCAGCTTACGAAAATGATTAAAGCCGAAGCGGTAACGTATGCCGTATGCGGACTGATTATAGGCTGCATATCGGGGCTTTCAATGCACTATCTGATGACGAAGAAGCTCATAATAGACCATTTCGGCGGAGCGTGGAGTGTTCCGCTTGCAGGAATCGCAATAGTGCTTGCGATTGTCGCGCTGGCGGTTATAGCAGCGGTACATGTGCCGTCAAAGAGAATTAAAGACCTTTCCATAACTGACACCATTCAGGCGCAGTAAGGGAGGCGGTTATTATGAAAAGTTATTTAAGTCTAATCCCGATTTCTGCGCGGGTAAGAAAAAAGCAGAATAAAATGACGGTTATCTGTATTGTTCTCGCTGTGTTTCTTGTAACTGCTATATTCTCTATGGCGGACATGGAGCTGAGAAGTCAGAAAATCCGCGCGATTTCCGATTACGGCAACTGGCATATAACGCTGAAAAACATATCTGAGAACGATGCGGAGCTTATAAGCCAAAGAAACGATGTTGAGGCGTCCGCATGGTATGCCGCGCTGAATTTCCGCCTGAAGGACGATTACTATATAAACTCAAAACGTACCGCGATATGCGGTATTGAAAGAGCGATTGCCGAGAATATTTTATCAGACAGTATTACAGAAGGCGAATACCCAAATAACGACAACGAAATATTGCTTACAGAAAACGCAAAGGACAGCCTTAATGTAAAAATAGGCGACAGCGTAATCTTGAAAACTCCGGGAGGAGAGAAGGAATTTACAGTGTCGGGCTTTGAAACTTCAACGGCAATGGTAAATAAAACAGACGCGGTTGTAACGCTTATGCCGCTGAACAGCTACCGGCAGTTTTATTCCGAAGCGACGGAAACAGAACTTGAGGACTCTGACAAAGTGTACTATGTACAATTTAAAGAAAACCGCAATATCAAAAAAGCAATTGCGAATATACAGGAAATGTTTCATTTGACAGATGAACAAATCGGGCAAAATACTGCTCTTTTAGGTGTTATGGGAATGAGCAGTGATTCGTATATGCTTGGTTTGTACGTTGCGGCGGCGGTGTTGTTTCTGCTTGTGCTTATAGCGGGCGTCCTTATGATTGCAAGCAGTATGAACAGTAATATTGCCGAGAGAACGGAATTTTTCGGTATGATGAGATGTACGGGAGCAAGCAAGAAACAGATTATGCGTTTTGTGCGGCTGGAGGCTCTGAATTGGTGCAGGACAGCTATTCCGGCAGGCGTTGCGCTCGGCGTCGTAATAACCTGCGCGCTGTGTGCTATGCTTAAATTTTTGAGCGGAAGATATTTTGGCGATATGCCCGTATTTGCCGTAAGTATAGGCGGAATTGCAGCAGGAATTGCCGTCGGGCTTCTTACCGTACTTTTAGCGGCGCAGTCGCCTGCAAAACGCGCTTCAAGGGTTTCGCCTATGGCGGCTGTATCGGGTAACGCAGACGGTACGGGAAATATAAAGCATTCCTTGAATACGGGAATGTTAAGGGTAGAAACTACGCTTGGAATAAACCATGCGGTATGCAGCAAAAAGAATTTCCTGCTTATGGTCGGTTCATTCGCGCTAAGCGTAGTATTGTTTCTTTCGTTTTCAGCACTTATCACCTTTATGAACCATGCTGTTACGCCTTTAAAGCCATATACTCCCGATTTGTCGATAGTATGTGAGGACAGCTCGTGCCGGATTGACAAGACGCTTGCAGATAAAATTTCGGGAATGAACGGCGTAAAACGCGTATACGGCAGAAGCTTTGCATACGATATACCTGCAAAAATCGGCGGTACGGATAAAAAGGTAACTCTTATTTCATATGAAAGTAATCAGTTTAACTGGATTGACGAAAATGGTTGGGCAAACGACAGGATAGGTCTTGAAAAGACTGCAAAGGATACGGGCGAAGGTAATGTACTGATGGTGTACAGCCCTGAAATTGATGTAAACGCGGGCGATACTATCACGACAAGTATTGGTGATTTGACGGCTGCGGGTATTGTCGCTCACGTACCGTTTGACCGTTCGGACGGTGAGGAAACTCTGATTTGCTCTGAGAAGCTTTTCAATAAGCTCACAGGAACAGATAAATACACGATTATTGACATTCAGGTGAACAAGTCGGTAACAGATGAGGAGGTAAATGCAATACGCTCCCTGTCTGAGGGATATTTGTTCTCCGACAACAGGCTTGCCAATAAAGAAGCCAGAGGCGCGTACTATTCCTTTGCGCTGTTTGTTTACGGCTTTTTGGCGGTTATTGCAATGATTGCGGTGTTTAATATAGTGAACAGTATTTCAATGAGCGTGTCCGCAAGAATTAAGCAGTATGGCTCAATGCGCGCTATCGGCATGAGTATACGTCAGCTTACAAAAATGGTTACGGCAGAAGCGGTAACGTATGCGGTATGCGGCTGTATTGCAGGGTGTGCGTTGGGACTTCCTTTGCATAAGCTCCTGTATGGCCGGCTTGTAACCGCGCATTGGGGCGATATGTGGTCACTTCCTGTTTCGGCGATTTCGGTAATACTTTTAATTGTAGCCATGTCCTGTATTGCGGCTGTATATTCGCCGTCCAGACGGATAAGGAATATGGCGGTTACGGAAACTATAAATGAATTGTAATAAAATATTGAGAATAAAAAAAGCTCTGTCATTCAGTAAATGACAGAGCTTTTTAAACGCAGATTTTATTTTTTTGCCTTGTTTATTATAAATATTCCGAAGCAGACAAGGACAAGTGCGATTAAACCCTGTATGCCGAAAGCCTGATTTTTTTCGCCGAGAAATATTGCCGACAGCAGCACACCGAACATCGGATTGGTAAAGCCGAATACAGTGACTTTTCCGACAGGATTATGCTTCAGCAAAATCCCCCATACAGTATATGCGACTGAAGAAATCATTGCGAGGTATATAAGCAGCAGCGTCGAATTTAATGTGAAGCCTGTTATTCTGCCGCCTGCAATAAGTCCTGCGGCGGTCATTACCGCGCCGCCCAGAAAAAACTGATAGCCGCTCAGTACAACGGGATTTTCCTCCTGCGAATACTTCTTAATCATACCCGATGACAGCGCATAAGCTGCCGCTGAAATAAGTATTGCGCCTTCACCCAAGAATGACATGTTCATATCAATTCCGTTTCCCGTCAAATTGATAATAACAATACCCAAAAAGCCTGATATACAGCCTATAAGCTTAACCCATGTCATTTTTTCATATTTAAAAATCAATACTGCAAACAGTATTGCCAAGAATACATTTGAACCGTTTATAATAGCCGCTTTCACGCCTGATGTGTGAGCGTGACCTATGTAGAAAAATACATACTGCAAAATAGTCTGTACCATTGCGAGCTTTACTATTGACGGTATGGATTTCTTTTTCGGAACAAGCGTTTTTTTGCTTAAAAGACTGCCGAAAAGGATTGTAAGAATACCTGCAAGTACAAACCTTATACCTGCGAATAATATCTGTGAAGCGGTATCGCCCGATGCGATATTAAAAAGCTCGTATCCTATTTTAATAGACGGTGTAGCGCTGCCCCATAAAATACAGCATAAAATTGCCAGCGCGCATACAACCGGTGTTTTCGTAAGTGTGTTTTTATTCATTATTAAAACCCCCAGAGTAAAAATATCTACATAAGTATAACATAAATATTTGATTAAGACAATATAAAAAAGCAGTTTGATAAAAACTGCTGCCTATTTTGTCAGTTTGCGAAAATCAAGCAACTGGCTTTCTGTGATTTCAAGAGCCTGCGCCAGACGGCATATTTTATCAAACGTAACTCCCGTAAACAGGTTTGGGTTTTCAAGCTTTCGTATTGTTGAAATACTTATATCCGCTTTTTCCGCCAGTTTTTCCTGAGTCATCAGTCTTAATTTTCTGTAATATGCAATATTTAATCCTAATGCTATTAGTTTTTCACTGTAAGTCATATCTGTTACCTTTATTATTCCTTTTATATATTTAAGTATATAACAAAATAACAATATTAAACATACCTTACAAATGATAAAATAATCAATGAGAATGACTATTTACACTTTACAAATGATAATTTATGTGTTAAAATATAATCCGTAAAGAGAATCTCCCCCCAAAACGGTTCTCTTTAAACGGAACGGAGGTATAGTATAATCTATGCCTTCTTTTTATTTTTTTATAAAATGAATACATTCTGTGACATACTGTTCCAGTGCAGTCCATTCTTCAATGCGTCCTTCCTTTATATCGAGGTCAAGCTCGGCAACCCTGCGTACCATCCATACGAGTGCGTCCTCGCTGAAGCCGCGCGCGCTGTCAATATATTTACGGGCTATAAACGGTGCAACTCCGAGTTCAGTTGCAATTTCCGACTGCGGTGAGGAGGTCATTATTTTTGCATGAAGCATTTTTTCAAATGATGACAGCATTAAATACAATATATTAAACGCGCTTTCTTTAACGGTTTTCAGTCCCGAAAGTGTTGACAGGGCTTTATTTACTTTTCCCTCCATAATTGCATCTGTAAGCTCAAACACAATCACCTGCATTGATTTTGATACAACGCGGTCAATATCTGTTTTATAAATTTCCTCGTCACAGAAATCGAGAAGCTTTTGAAGCTCATTATTTATATTGCCAAGCCCCGCGTCACACATCGTTACAAGATAATAGGCGTTTTCCTTTGCGATACGTTTTTTTGCGTTAAGGCACTGTTTGATTATCCAGCTTACCAAATCAGCATCGCTCAGGTAAGAAAATTCAACAGCCGTTCCTGCCTTTACTGCCGCTTTATAAAGAGCGCTTCTTTTATCTACGCTGCTTTCATCAAAAATGACAATAGTATCTTCGCTGATGCGTGAGAGCTTTTCTGTCCAGAATTCTTTTTTTTCTTCAGCGCTTGCGCCTCCTGATGTACGTTTTGATGAGAAAATTCCGCTGTCTTTTATGTGAATAAGCTTTTTATCGGTCATCATGGGGAAGCTTTCCCAAGCGTTGTCGTACTCGGCAAACGTCACATCCGCGCCCGAAAGATATATATGATTAAATTCGGGAAAGCCGCCGTCGGGTACACAGTCAATTATACGCCTGACATAAATATCGCGCAGAAAATTTTCCTCACCGTATAATACATACAGCGGTGAGAGTGTTTTTTCCTTTATCTGCTTTTTAAGCTTCAGCAGGTCTTCTGTTTTTTTCGGTGCCATATCCTATCTCCTTGTATCAATTTTAACTTTACCGCTTTTTTCGGCGGTAAAACGTATATCCCCGTCAAGGTCTGTACGGTAAAGAACCGTATTTTTAAGCCGTTCTGTAACTTCTTTATTAGGAAGTGCATATGTATTCCTTTCACCTACGCTGATAACTGAATATTTCGGATTGATTTTATCAAGCCATTCCTCACTTGTCGATGTCTTTGAACCGTGATGTGCGACCTTCAGCAAATCTGCTTCTTCTGCCTTGTCTGTTTCAATCAGGCATTTTTCGGCAAATTTTGTCATATCTCCCGTAAAGACTGCGGAGAAATTCCCGTATTCTATTCTGTAAACATAAGAAGTATCGTTTTCATTATCGCTTACGGCAGTCTTTTTTGCAGGAGGAATAATACGCAATGTCATACCGTTATTATATGTAAGAAGTGTTTCCTCCGATATATAATGAATAGCAGTATTATGTTCATGAGCAGCTTTTTCAAGCTTTATGCGCCATTCGCTGTCTTTCATATTATCGGGTAAAAACAGATTTTTTACTCTTATATTTTCCACTGCGGCTATAATACCCTGCACATGGTCTTTGTGATAATGGCTTACAAAAGCGCTGTCAACATAGGTTATGCCCTCTGACATCAGATATTCCAGAAACAGCGTTTCACCGGGATTGTAGTCGGCATACGCATTGCCTCCTCCGCCGTCTATAATGATATTGTACCTGTACGGAGCGCGGATAAGCGCGCCATCGCCCTGCCCGACGTTTACAAAGCAGATTTCAGTATCGTCAAGGCGGGTTATCTGATGTCCGGCCAGAGGTACAGTAAGCGCGGCAGCTGTGAATAAGGCAATAAGCATATCACGTTTTTTACGCTTTATGTATTTTACAAGCGCCACTATTACAAGCATATATATAATAAGAAATAATACGTCTGGCTTCGGAAGCGTTGTCTGTGTAAATCCGAGCTTGTCAAGTAAGTATGGTATACGCTTTAATATAAAAAGTACAGAACTTACTGCCTGACCGATTATCGGAGCAGAACCGAATGTACAGAGCATTGTAATCAGCGCGGGAGATAATACCAGTATGACTGCCGCACACGGAATCATTATAATTGAAGCGACAGACTGCATAAGTGTTGTTCCGTGAAAATAATATGCAGACATAGGCATTAAGCCTATTGTGCATATAATGCCAATCGAAAGCATGCGGCGTATATATTTTACCTTTAAAAAACGGAGTTTTTTCTCAACACTATCAAAGAAATAATATATCAGCACAGTGGAAAGCATTGACATTACAAAGCCTGCGTTAAAAAATATAAGCGGATTGACAAGCCCCATAATAATTGCCGTAAGCCCGATTATATCTAAAAAATAAATATATCCGTAACGCATGCGGAACAATATCAGAAGCGACATCATTAAGCATAGCTTTACAAATACCGCGCCCGAAAAATTAAACATCGCATATATAATAAGTAGAAACACGGTCATTATATCGCGTCCTCGTTTATTAAACGCACTCAGTAAAAATGCAAGAAGCGTTGTAAACAGTGAAACATGCAAAAATGCGGGATAGAAAAACCGCATTGTTCCCGTTCTTGTAAGCGCTTTCGAAAAATCATCTGAAAATTCCTTTTTATTGCCTGTCAGTACGGCTTTCATAATTGCGGCGTAGTCACCTTTATAATTTTTGTCAATTACCTTTGAAACAAAATTACGCACATAATTTCCGAGCGCGTAAGGTGAGTAATCATGGAATTTATTTTGTGACAACGATACATTCGAGGAATATATTTTTGAAAATATATGTTTGCTCTTATAATACAACGAATAATCAAAGCCGTTTTCATTCATTTTCTGCGGCAGTTCGTCAAGAAAACCTTCAAATATAATACTGTCACCGTATTCAAAACCTTTTTTGGCGGTTAAAAGAACCTTAGTGCGTACTGTTTTCTGCTCATTTTTCCATTTTACGTTTTTTACGTCTACGGTATACTGAACATTACCTTCTTTTTTAACGGGTATTTCGGAAATACGTCCTTCGGCGGTTATATATCTACCTGTATATTCATATAAATCGCGGTTTGCATCACTCTTTGCCCATGAGCATATTACTGTGCCTGAAACAAATATTAAAACTGCAATAAGAATTTTTACATTAAAGCTATGTTTAAAAATCGCTTTAATTGTCAATACCATTATAAGGGATATTATGAAGATTACAGTAAATGCAGGCGGAAACCGCTCGCTTAAAAGTATGCCTGCACTTAAAAGTACGGCTATTCTTATATATTCCATGACAAATTTTCCTTTCGGGTTTATTATATCAAAGATAATACGGCAGTGCAACGTGTTGGGAAGGAATGTAACATTTGTAATCTTTGTAATCTTATTGTAATATAAATGGCGTTTAATGACGAAAAATATCGGATTTTGCTGTAATATTACTGATTTTTATAATATTTATGAAAATACTGCTTTTTGTTAAATATTACTTATAAAAAGCTATTTTATATGAAATAATTAGACGTAATACACAATATATACCATATTTTTTGTTACAAAAAGCACATTTATATTACTGTTATGTTACAAAATAAATACAAAACAATTAAAAAAGTGTTGACAAATGGTTTTTTATGGTGTATAATCCTTTTTGTAATGTTTTTGAAACATTATAGCAATGTAATTGCAATCTGAGTAATATTTTTGTGATATTACTTGAAATATTAGGAGGTTTAACTTATGAGGAACTTGAAACATTCAGTTATCGCTGTAACAGCGGTAGCGATGATAAGTTCGCTTGCAGCGGCACAGGCCGCAAACTTTAAGGACTCACAGATTGAAAGAGAACAGAGAATTAACGCGGCTGCTGCAGAAAAGAGCATAACAATTGCTCAGAAGGACATCAGCGATGCGGTAAAGGGTACGGCGGAATTGCTTTCGGCAACAGCTCAGCCCGAAACAGAGGACAATTCAAGCGAAATTGCGGCAAAGAGCTTCTATCCTATCGGATATGTTATAGTATCAAATGATGCTCTTAACGTAAGAGAAGCTCCGTCAGATGAAGCAAATGTCATTGACCAGCTTGAAGTTGGTACGGAAGTTGAGGTAATTGAAAATTCCGAAGGCTGGTACAAGGTTTCATATGACGGCGGTAAAGCAGGTTATGTTGTATGCGATTCAATTACGCAGGACAGAACAAAGGCTGAGGACGCCAAAAAGAGCTTTACTAATTTCAGAATTGCTCAGGTGACGCTTTCGGGCGACTCCGTAAGAGTGCGTAAGGAAGCAAGCACCGAGTCTGATATTATCGAGGAGCTTACAGACGGTACGTATGTTTATGTATTGTGGGGCGAAAATGATTTTATCAGAGTTTGCTACGGTGATGATTACAGAGAGGGTTATGTTATTAACACTTCGCTTCAGTTTACAGGCGAATGGATTGAAAAGAATACAATTTCAGAAAAGCAGAAAGAAGTTGCCGAAGCAAAGGCGGCAGCTGAAAGAGCGGAAGCGGCGGCAAAACGCAATATTGCTCCTGCAAGCTCATCATCTGTATCGGCAGCACCTGCCGCATCATCAAAGGGACAGGCTATTGTTAATACAGCAATGCAGTATCTGGGCGTTCCGTATGTGTGGGGCGGTACATCTCCGTCAGGCTTTGACTGTTCGGGACTTGTACAGTATTCATGCCGCGCAAACGGAATAAGCGTAAGCCGTGTGGCGGCTGACCAGAGAAATTGCGGAAGCTATGTAAGCCGTGAAAATCTTCAGCCGGGAGATTTGGTATTCTTTGCAAAAGGCGGTTCTATCCACCATGTAGGAATTTATGTCGGTAACGGCAATATGATACATGCGCCTCAGACCGGTGATGTCGTAAAGATTTCATCAATCAATACGGAATACCGCATATCTTCTTATGCAGGCGCTGTAAGAGTTTATTAAAAGTAAAAATGACTGTTCAAGCTGAACAGTCATTTTTTTCATTATTTTTTATTTCTGCTTTCCAGCCATACAATCAGCACCGATACATCGGACGGCGAAACACCCGAAATACGGGATGCCTGTCCGAGCGATTTAGGCTGTATTTTGTTAAGCTTCTGACGCGCTTCAAGACGAAGTCCGTGAATATCGGAATAATCCTGATTTTCGGGAAGCAGGCGTTCCTCCATTTTCCTGAATTGCTCCGCCTGTGCAATCTGACGTTTTATATATCCGTCATATTTAAGCTTTATTTCCACCTGTTCAGTCACCGCGTCATTAAGCTTGGGACGTTCGGGGTCAACTTCGGCCAGCTTACCGTAATCAAGCTCGGGACGCTTAAGCATATCGCTTAAAAATATACCTGTTTTTACCGTCGTGGAATTATATTTTTCCAACAGCGGATTTGCTTCTTTAGGGGGTACAACCACAGATGTTACGCGCTTGATTTCATCATTTATCTGTTTCTGCTTTTCAAGGAATTTCTGATAGCGTTCCTCGCTTATAAGTCCGACTCTGTATCCGAATGGGGTAAGACGCTCATCGGCATTATCCTGACGCAAAAGCAGACGGTATTCCGAACGTGATGTCATCATTCTGTATGGTTCATTTGTACCCTTTGTGATTAAATCGTCAATCAAAGTTCCGATATAACCGTCAGAGCGTTTTAAAATCAGCGGTTCTTCGCTTTTAAGCTTTAATGCCGCGTTAATTCCTGCAATGATACCCTGCGCTGCCGCTTCCTCATATCCCGATGTTCCGTTGAACTGTCCTGCTCCGTACAAGCCGCTGACAGACTTAAATTCCAGTGTGGCATCAAGCTGTGTAGGGTCGCAGCAGTCATATTCAATGGCGTATGCGCTGCGCATTATTTCAACATTTTCCAGACCTTCAATGCTTCTGTACATTTCAAGCTGTACGTCTTCGGGAAGGCTTGTGGAAAAGCCCTGAGCATACATCTCTTTTGTATCAAGCCCCATAGGCTCGATGAAAAGCTGATGACGCTCCTTATCCGAAAACCGTACCACCTTATCCTCGATTGAGGGACAGTATCGGGGACCTACGCCCTCTACCAGACCGCTGTACATAGCTGAACGATGCAGGTTTTCATGTATAATGTCATGTGTTTTCTGATTTGTATACACGAGATGACAGGACACTAAATTTTTGCCTGTATCTTCGGTTTCAAAAGAGAACGGCACAATCTTTTCATCGCCCTCCTCGATTTCCATTTTGCTGTAATCGAGCGTATCCGCATGTATCCGCGCAGGTGTACCCGTCTTAAAGCGTTTAAGCTCAATTCCGAGCCGTTTCAGGTTTTCAGACAGTTCATTTGCGGGGAACATGCCGTCAGGACCGCTTTCGCGGGAATAACTGCCTATCAGTATTTTGCCTTTAAGGTATGTACCGCTTGCGCAGATTACCGCTTTTGCGCCGTATTCTGTGCCGGTATGAGTGACTACACCGGCAACCGCGCCTGTATCGTCAGTTAAAATATCAACTATTTCCGCCTGTTTAATCTGTAAGCCCGGTTGATATTCAAGACGTTTTTTCATCTCTGCATGATACTTTTTTCTGTCCATTTGCGCGCGAAGGGAATGAACCGCAGGTCCCTTGCCGCGATTTAGCATTTTTGACTGTATCATTGCCGCGTCAGCGGCTTTGCCCATTTCGCCGCCGAGCGCATCTACCTCGCGTACAAGATGTCCCTTTGCAGTACCGCCTATACTCGGATTGCACGGCAGGTTTCCGATGGCGTCAAGGCTTATTGAAAACATTACTGTCCTCATGCCGAGTCTGGCTGACGCAAGCGCCGCTTCACAGCCTGCATGACCTCCGCCGATTACGGCAACATCATATTCACCCAAGCGCATTATTCGTCCTCCCCGATATATTCGATTTTAGGCTGTTTTTCTTTTATATCCTTTAAAATTGTACGTTCAATTACACGCGCGGCGTAAAAATGAGAAGGAAAGCTTGTAAGGCATAGTCCTGCAATTAAAATTATAAGCGACGCCGCAAGCGGATTTACAAAAGTAAACATTGCATAGATGACAGCTCCGCTGAGTACAAGAAGTAAAAAGTTTACAGGAAGCTTTGCAAGCGTCATAATAAGCGCATTTTTATAAATTGACCATATACCACATTCAAATGTTACCATTATCTGGTATATATATGGATGCATCATAGTGTAAATCAAAAATACAAGCACTATAATATATGATAGCGCAAGCCAGATAAAGTTAGCAGTGCCGATATAAAGCGTGTAGTAAAAATATCCGGCATTGATTGCAAATATAAGCATAATTGCATCAAATAAAACCACAAGCATTCCCTGTTTAAAGTTTTCCCTAATCTTGTCCTTGCCGTCGCTGAGTACCCATGCATGCTCACCGCGAGTAAAACAGCGGTGAATATAGGCATATGCCGCCGATGCCGGACCCGAACCCCACATCGAGAAAATGCCCATTGCGCATACAAGTTGTAACAAAAGTATTATACTGCCCTGCATTTCCTCAGCGCTGATACTTGCGTCTGCTTCGCTTATCGTTTCCGCAATGCTTGCGACAATGCCCGTATTGCCGATTAAAAGCCCAAAAAACATGTATAAAATTACAATCCAGATTATGCTGGTCATTGTATAAAGACAGTTTGTACCTATTATTTTTGATATTTTGTGCGTAAGCACGTCTATAAATAAAAAGAACCCCTTCTTTTTAGGCTCGTTTTTATCAACGCCCTTGCCTTCCTTCATGTAGCCTCCGCCGAATATTCCCATAGTGCATTCTCCTTTATGTTTTTTATAATGTATATTGTAACATAATTCCTTTTGTGTTACAATAGAGAATATAATATTTATTGGAGGAAACAATGAAACAAATTGTCATAAATAAAAATGACGCAGGTCAGCGTCTTGACAAATTTCTTATGAAATATCTTGTAAATCTGCCTCATAGTATGCTTTACAAATCGCTTCGCAAAAACTGTGTGCGCATAAACGGAAAGCATGTCAGGGACGGAGGATTTATACTGAAGGAAAATGATGTTTTGTTGTTGTATTTGCGCGATGAATTTTTCCCTGTAACAGATTTTACCGCAGGAAACAGCGATATTGATATTGTATATGAAGATGAAAATATAATACTTATAAATAAGCCTCGAGGAATAGTTGTACATTCGGACGACAGGGGGACAGAAGATACGCTTCTTTTGCGTATGCAAAGCTATCTTTATGAAAAAGGAGAATACGACCCCAAATCCGAGCAGAGCTTTGCTCCTGCTTTTTGCAACCGGCTTGACCGCAATACCTCAGGTATTATAATAGGTGCAAAAAATGCTGCCGCGCTCCGTATTATAAATGAAAAAATCAGGAACCGTGAAATCAGAAAGTTTTATATGTGTATTGCTGAGGGTGAAATGAGCGGAAACGGAGAATTAAGCGCGCATCTTACGCGCGGAAAGAAAAAAGTGTCCGTTCATGACGCCGAAACGGACAGCTCAAAACCTGTTAAGCTTAAATATAATGTATTGAAGACGAAAAATAATTTATCTCTTCTGGAGATAGAACTGGAAACGGGACGCACACATCAGATACGCGCCCAACTTGCCGCCAAAGGACATCCTCTTTTGGGGGACAGAAAATACGGCGCGTCGGACAGCGGTAAAATGTTTCTTACAAGCTATAAACTGAAATTTGATTTTGCTTCCGATGCAGGTATTTTAAACTATCTTTCAGGAAAAGAATTTCAGATTAAAGCAAGATTTTTCCAGAGCTTTGAAGACGAGAAGCTGTAAAGCTCCTCAGAAGCATTGGGCTTGCCGAGTCGTTTTACGCTTTCTTTAATCATGTCAAGCCTCCATGTGCAGTTGAATATCATATTAAATGCGTCAAGCATGGAATAATTGTTGTCAACCATAATCGCAGCGCCCTGATTTACAAGAAAGCTGAGGTTTCTATCCTCCTGACCGGGTATGGGGTTCATAGTGATTATAGGCAGTTCTTTGGCAAGCGCCTCTGAAGTGGTAAGACCGCCGGGCTTGGTTATTATAAAGTCAGACGCGTCCATCATAACGTCAATATTATTTACAAATCCGTATGCGTACATAGGATGCCGCCAGACATATTCCTCTATGCCTGTTTTAAACTTTTTATTCGAGCCGCATACGCACAGAATCTGAAAATTATAATCGCAGCTATCCATTTCCACAAGCGTTTTCTGTATATTTCCGTACCCCATTGAACCCATCATGACAAGGACTGTCGGCATGTTTTGCAGACCGAGTATATGACGTGCTTCTGTCTTATCGATTTTGGTTTCAAATTGTTTTCTTATGGGCATACCGAACGGCAGGAGCTTGTCCGCCGGAATACCTTTTTTCTGCATTTCAAATGAGAGCATTTCGTTGGGGATTACATAATAGTCAAGGAAGGTACTTTCCCAGAACGGGTGAACGGTAAAATCGGTAACCACACCGATTGTCGGACATTTAATTGCACCGCAGTCGCTGAGTATACTCATACATACACCTGCATAGCTGTGAGTTCCTATCATTAAGTCAGGCTTAAATTCCCGTATAAAACGTTCAAGACGTTTTGAAACAAAGCGCGACAAAAGTGACATCAGCGAATGACGGTCATACGGCTCCTCCTTCTGTGTAAGCTTTCCGTAAGCTTTTCCGTAAGTCTTCGGCAGATATTTCGTTGAAATAAGATAGCCGTCCTGTATAGACTCGCCTAAACGGTGATTCAGATAGTCAAATATATCAAGCATTTTACATTCATGCCCGTTGTTCTCATAACATTCCATTATTGCCTTTGCGGTGGAATGATGTCCGTAGCCCGCCTTTACAGACAGTAATAATACCCTCACTTTAAACCCCCTCTGTTTCCCAAAAAAATTTCTCTATTACATTTTATCATATTATGAGAAAAAATTCAACCTGCTTAATTTATGTAAAGGTTCTTTTATAAAAAATGACGGTATTTATTGCATGATACATAAAACTGTGTTAATATTGTTTTAGTTATTTGAGAAAGGAATGTAAGCTGATGAACAAATTAACGGTCACTACAAATAAAACAGCGTCAACAGGCGATTTTTACGGTATATTTTTTGAGGATATAAACCATGCCGCAGACGGAGGGCTTTACGGTGAGATGATACGAAACCGCGCGTTTGAATTTTCGCCGATGGACAATCCGTCATATCAGGCGCTGACAGCGTGGAAAAAAATTGAGGAGGGCGGCGCGTCGGTATCGGCTATGGTTTCAGATAAAGCTCCAATGTCAGATAAAAATCCAAATTATCTGGTGCTTGATATAACGGAACCGGGTAAGAGAGCAGGTATTAAAAATTTTGGATACAACAGCGGCATTGCGGTTAAAAAGGGTGAAAGATATAAGTTTTCATGCTATGCGAAGGCTGAAAAAAACTGTACGGTAACAGTATCGGCAGACAGTGCGGAGAATAAGATTATTGCTGAAAAAACTTTTGACATAACCTCGCGGGAATGGACAAAATATGAGCTTACCCTGACAGCCTGCGCCGATGATTTTTCAGCGTCGCTTGCAATAACATCGGCGGAAAAGTGTAAGCTGTATTTTGATTTTGTATCCCTTTTTCCCGAAAATACATATAAAAGCCGTAAAAATGGTTTAAGACGGGATATTGCCGAGATGCTTGAGGATTTAACTCCGAAATTCATGCGTTTTCCCGGCGGCTGTCTTATCCATGACGGTACTCTGAATGCCGGTGACAGAAATTCCATGTACCGATGGAAAAATACAATCGGGGATATAACAGAGCGCGCGTCACGCAGGAATAACTGGCAGTATAATCAGTCGCTTGGACTGGGTTACTATGAATATTTTCTGTTTTGCGAGGACATTGGTGCAAAGCCGCTTCCCGTACTTCCGGCAGGCTACAATCCGCATATGGAGCAGTCTGCGCCGCTTGACGAAATGGGAGAGTGGATAGACGACGCGCTTGATTTAATTGAATTTGCCAACGGCAGAGCCGATACAAAATGGGGTAAAATACGCGCGGATTTGGGGCATAGCGAGCCTTTCGGACTGGAATACATCGCAATCGGAAATGAGGAGGTAGGCAAAGGCTTCTGGGAACGTTATGACCTTTTCCACAAGGCGATAAAAGAAAAATATCCCGAAATTAAAATTATAAATTCCGCAGGTCCTTTTCCTGCCGGCGGTGAATATGAACGCGGCTGGGCAAATGCGCGCAGAAACAAATCCGATTTTGTTGACGAGCATTACTATACTTCACCTGAGTGGATGCTTGCAAATTATGACCGTTACGACAGCTTTAAGGAAAATGACCCAAAGGTTTTTCTCGGCGAATACGCCAGTTGGGGAAATACTTATTATAATGCGCTTGTTGAAGCCGCATATATGACAGGTCTCGAAAATAACGTGGGTGTGGTAGGACTTGTCTGCTACGCGCCGCTTCTGGCAAATGCAGACTATGTAAACTGGAAGCCTGATATGATTTGGTTTGATAATCACCGTGTTTACGGAAGCGCAAATTATTATGTGCAGAAAATGTTTATGAATAATATAGGAAGCCGCCTGCTTGAAGTAAACGCAGAGGGGTTTGACAAAACAGTAACGCTTGGTAAGCCGTACCTTTCGGGCGGAATTGAAATTGAAGCCGACCGCTGCTCTGCTGAATTTTATGATATTTCAGTCACTGACGAAAACGGCACGCGTAAAATCGACAGCTTTTCGCTTTCGGGCGGTGCAAAATCAATCGGCGAGGTCAATTCGCAAAATTATAAAGTGGAATTTACGGTAAAACGTACTTCGGGTGATAAGGGCTTCAGACTGTTTTTTGCAAAGCAGGATGAAAAGAATTTTATTCAGTGGTTTATAGGTGGCTGGCAAAATCAGGATACAGAGATAAATGCACAGGTTTCGGGACGCGGTTCATGTCTTGACCACAACATATTTTCCGTTATGACAGGACGTGAATACAGGATGTGCCTTGAAGTAAGCGGACGTGAAATAAAAACTTATATAAACGGTGAATTGTCAAATACGGCATATGACGCAATTCCAAAGTTAAAGGAGCTTTATTACACTGCGAGCCGCGATGACAGCAAAACATACATTAAAGCTGTAAATGTACGCGATGTGCCGGTTAAGGCTGAAATATGCGTCGAAGGCGTGAAAAGTATCAGCGCGGAAATTATATCGCTTTCGGATTGTCCGCTTGATGCCGAAAACAGTTTTGATGAACCGAAATGTGTTTTCCCGCGTGTAAGCGCGCTTGAAACAGAGAATAATATATTTGAATATATATTTCCGAAATACAGCGTGACGGTTTTCGTAATAAAAAATTCATAAAAAATATATTGCATTTTTTTCAATAAAGTGGTATATTGTATAGGTATAGTTGAATAACCAATGAAAGGGGAAATAATTTTTATGAACGAACAGAAAAAGACAACAAAGTCAGATAAGCTTTTAAATCTTATAATGTGTGTGGTTGTCGCAGTAATTCTTGTAATAGGAGTATACGCAACTTACGGCAAGCTTTCAACCAATATTAAAGATAAGGCTGTAAAGGAAGGCAGAGCGCCTGCTACGGTTGATTATCTTGCAAGACAGGCTGATTTGGATATTCCCGATTATCTTGCTCAGTACGGTTTGGAGCTTAACGATACGATTAAGCCGGATACGGCCGAAAGTGATATGATGGATAATATGACACTGGAAAACTATCTGAAGTATAACGGCGGCGAGCAGACGGCAGACGAAGTGCTTGAAGGAACAAAGCTTACCGACAAAGCTACAAAGGACACGCTTTGGAAAGATTTTCTTCCTATGGCGCCCGCAGCTTCTATCGTAGGCGATGAAGCAACCTTTAATCAGCTTAAGGAGCAGTATGGTTTTGACAATGATGATATAACATGGGGTGAATTAGAGGAGTTAATGAAGTCTAAGCAAGAGGAGCAGCAGGGAGATGCCGCGCAGGCTACCGAAGCGCCTCAAGAATAATTATGTAAGTAAGGAGATTTTTAAAAGTGAACGAAGAAAAGAATTTTAACGAAGAAAATGAAGAAACAGAAGCAATCGTAAACGAAACTCCGGAAGAGGAAGTATCTGACGGAGCTGTTAAGGCTGAGGAAACTCCGGAGGATACGGCGGCAGAGGAAAGCCCCGTTGAAACACTTGCTGAGGAGGCGCCTATTCTGGAGGATACATCTGCTGAAACTACTGACACAATTGACGCGGTAGACGCGGCTGTTGAGGAAACAATTATCGAAGCCGTAGCGGCAGACTCGGAAGAAAGCGTTCTTAACGAGCAGACAACAGAGCAGACTGATGAATTTGGCGTAGTTGAAAATCAGGTTGCAGCTGAAAATGTGGCTGTTACAAAGAAAAAGAATGTAGGCGCAATTGTCGCTGTTGCTGCTGTTATTGTAGTTGTTGCCGCAATTATTGTTGCGCTTATTACACTTTCACCTATGCTGTTTAATAAGTATAACAGACAGGGTTATGTTAATATCAGCGGTCAGACGGTAGGCGAGGTTGCCGAGCAGTCAGGTATGGAGCTTGAGGATTTCTTAGATGAATTCGGACTTCCTGAGGATATGCCGGCAAATACTACTGAGGCTGCGGCATATAACAGTATTCCGTTCTCAAAGATGGCTCAGACATATGGCAGAAGCACTGATGAATTCAGAGAAATGTTAAAGCTGCCGGAAGATGTTAAGGATGACACTCCGTGGGGCGAGGCTATTAACAAAGCTACACTCGGCGCATATGTAGGCGAGGATTACATTGAAGAATTTAAGGAGTACTACGGTTTAGGCGAGGAAGTAACTGCCGACACTCTTTGGGGTGAAGTAAGACAGCAGGTTGAAGAAAAGCAGAAGCAGGAAAGAATAGAGAGTGAAAAACAGGCTAAGCAGGCGGAGAAAGACGCTGATAAGTCAAAAGATGATAACGACGGCGAAAACAATAGTGACAGCGCTGCTCAGGAGCCTGCCGCAGAGGCTTCTCCCGAAACAACAGCCGCTGCTGAATAATAATTAACGGACTGTATGCGCAGTCCGTTTTTTCTTGCAAATGCCTATTGAAAAAAATGTGTATTTGTGCTAAAATTATAAGATAAGGATACATATGAAAGGATATGCGTGACAATGGATTTGGAATTAAAGGAAATAGAGCTTGCGGCAAAAAGATTAGAGCCGACAATTCACAGAACAAAAATTGAGTCGTCAAAAACTTTTTCGACAATGACAGGCGGAGAAATTTATCTGAAGTTTGAAAATCAGCAAAAGACAGGCTCGTTTAAAATACGCGGCGCATCAAATAAGATTGCAGCGCTTGCCGAACGCGGTGAAATCACTTCGGCAGTCGCTTCTTCGGCAGGTAATCACGCTCAGGGTGTTGCTTATGCATCACATGTTCACGGAATACCTGCCACAATCGTAATGCCGAAATCAACTCCGATAGCGAAAGTAAGCGCAACTCAGGGTTACGGCGCAAAGGTTGTGCTGTATGGTGACTGCTATGATGATGCGTATAACAAGGCTGTCGAAATACAGGAAAAAGAAGGCGCAACTTTTTTACACCCGTTCGATGATTTTGAAGTTATGGCGGGACAGGGAACAATAGGCATAGAAATTTTAGAGGATTTACCGACCGTCGATATGGTAATCGTCCCTGCCGGCGGCGGCGGACTCTTATCCGGCGTTGCGGCATGCATTAAGCAGATAAATCCGCGTGTTCAGATTGTAGGCGTACAGGCAGAGGGCGCGCCTGCAATTAAGCAGTCGTTTAAAAAAGATAAATCGGTTACGTCTGACAGCGTAACGACTATTGCGGACGGTATCGCAGTAAAGACACCCGGCGAAAATACAATGAAAATGATAAACAAGTATGCAGACGATATTGTAACCGTTTCAGATGCGGAAATATCTGAGGCTATACTGCTTTTGTTAGAGCGCACCAAGCAGGTGGTTGAGCCTGCCGGCGCAACACCGCTTGCAGCTGTACTTAACGGCAAGGTGGACGTTAAAGGCAAAAAGGTTGTGTGTGTTCTTTCCGGCGGTAACGTAGATGTTAGTTTTATACAGAGAATTATTGATTTGGGTCTTGTCACAAGAGAAAGAAAGCTTAAATTCAAGACCAAGCTTCTTGATATACCGGGAAGTCTGGAGCATCTTTCGCGCGTATTATCTGATGCAAGCGCGAATATAATAATGGTGCAGTATGACCGATGGAGCGATGACCTTGACCCGAACGAAGCAATTATACATATTGTATGTGAGGTCGGAGGTACGGAGCATGGCGAAAAAACAGTTAAATCGCTTGAAGCGAACGGCTATGAGGTAATAAAGGAATAATTCTGTATCAGCTCTCGTTGTCTGCTGTAAATATATAATGAAAAAGGAACAGAGTAATAATGATAAAAAAATCACTCATTTCGCTTATTTATGAAGCCGCGTCAATACAGCGGTGGAACGACCATATACGTCCCTGGACAGGCTTTACAGAGCTTGACAAGCAGGCGCATAAGATGTTTTATGCGTATGTTCTCGCAAAATGCGAGGGTGAAAGCGTTGATATGATAAAGCTGATTGAGGGCGGAATATTCGAGTTTTTCCACAGAATTGTAATGACGGATATTAAACCTCCTATTTATCATAAACTTGTAAAAGAAAAGGGATTTCAGATTGACCGATGGGTACTTTCTGAGCTGCGTGAACATATGGAAGGACTGGGCGGCGGATTTTTTGAGCGTATGGAACGCTATTATTCTGACAAGATTTATGCAGAGCTTGAAAAACGTATTTTGAAGGCGGCGCATTACCATGCAAGCAACTGGGAATTTAAAATAATTTATCCTATGAACCCTGAAACCTTCGGAATAGAACAGGTAAAGCGTGAAATGACTGAAGGTCTTGCCGCATGTGATACATTTGCCGGTTTCAGATATTTTGCGGGCAGTGAATATTTACAGCAATTCTTGTCGCTTATAGGAAAGCTCCGTTATCAGCAGCGCTGGGCAAAAGCAGTAAGAATGCCTGAAACTTTTGTTATGGGTCATATGCTTGTTGTGGCGATACTGTCGTATTTTATGACGCTTGAACTTGAAAATCCATGCAGAAAGCGTCTTGCCAATAATTTTTTTGCGGGTTTGTTTCATGATTTGCCTGAAGTTTTAACGCGCGACATCGTTTCGCCCGTTAAAAACAGCGTAAAAGGTTTGGACAGCATTATAGCCGAGATTGAGGACGAACAGATGAGAGAAGTAATTTATCCGCTTCTTCCCCCATCATGGCACAGTGAGATTGAATATTATACCCAAAATGAATTTGACTCGAAAATAATTGACGATAATGAAATTGATATGGTTACTTCTGACATTATAAACGAAAAATATAACGACGATAAATTTAACCCGATTGATGGTCAGATTATACGCGGCTGTGACCATTTATCGGCATATATAGAAGCGTATATGTCGTTAAGCTATGGAATAAAATCCGAACAGATAACGTCGGGTTACGAACATCTTTCACAGCGATATAAAAATAAGATAATCGGAGGAATTGATTTCGGAAAGGTATTTGAATACTTTAAGCTATGAGATATAATAACGAGAAAAAAGAACTGACCTTTGAGGAAACAAAGGATAAAGCTTTGCGGCTTCTGGAATTTCGCGCGCATAGTGAAAAAGAGCTTGCTGTTAAGCTTCGGCGTGCAGGCGCGGCGGAAGAGGATATACAGAAGGTTCTGGACTTTTGCCGTAACTATAATTTTATTGATGACCGTTCATATGCGATACGAAAGGCAAGGGATTTGAAAAATCTTAAACGCTACGGCATAAGACGTATTAAGTCCGAGCTTTA
>CAJTUY010000003.1:52923-90315 GCA_910579415.1 uncultured Clostridia bacterium
GCAGAATATATCGAGGAGGCAGTTTCGGAGCTTAAAGATGATGAGAGCGAGACGCTGCTGCCGCTTGTTGAAAAAAAGCTCAGCGGTAATTTCGAAAAGAAAAATATTGATAAATGTATACGGTATTTTATGTACAGGGGCTATTCATTCGGCGACATAAAGGACTGTATTGAGAATTTAAAGATAGATTACGAGGAGTAAAATTTTATGTACAATATCGGTCTTGTTTCGCTCGGCTGCGCAAAAAATCAGACAGATGCCGAAATAATGCTTGGTATTTTAAGTGAGGACGGCTTCAATATAACGTATGACCCGTCCGAAGCCGATGTGATAATTGTAAACACCTGCGGCTTTATCGAGGCGGCAAAGCAGGAGTCTATTGAGGCTATACTTGAAATGGCAGAATATAAAAACGGACGCTGTAAGCTCCTTATTGCGACAGGCTGTCTTGCCGAGCGTTACGCAGATGACATAGTAAAGGATTTGCCTGAGGTTGACGCAATTTTAGGTACAGGCGATTATGATAAAATCGCGGAGGTTATCCGTGACGCATTCAGCGGCGGAAAACCTGTTATATACGGTCATAAGGACAGAACGCCGTCCGAACGGCTTCCGCGAATATTGTCAACGCCCGGTTATACCGCATATCTAAAAATTGCCGATGGCTGTGACAATAACTGTACTTACTGCGCAATTCCGATGATACGCGGACGGTTTCGCAGCCGAACAATGGAGGATATTCTTGATGAAGCAAAATTGCTTGCTGAGCAGGGTGTGAAGGAGCTTATACTGATAGCACAGGACACCACGCGCTACGGCAAGGATTTATACGGCGAATATTCACTTGATAAGCTGCTTGACAGGCTGACGGAAATAGAAGGCATTGAATGGATACGTGTTCATTATTTCTATCCCGAAGCGATTACCGACAGCCTGATTGATACTATGGCAAGGCATAAAAAGATTTGCCGTTATATAGATATGCCGGTACAGCACGCCAATAACGATATTCTAAGACGTATGGCGCGCCGTACAACGCAGGAGGAAATGATAAAGAAGATTGAGAAAATACGCTCAAAAATGCCTGACTGTGTTATAAGAACATCAATAATTGTAGGTTTTCCCGGCGAAACAGAGAAACAGTTTAATGATTTATATGAGTTTGTAAAGCGTGTCCGTTTTGACAGAATGGGTGTGTTTACATATTCGCGGGAGGAGGATACTCCTGCGGCAGAATTTGACGGACAGCTTGACGAAAAAACAAAAAATGAACGTCTTGCAAGACTTATGACGCTCCAGCAGGGCATTTCGCTTGAACTGAATAAGTCAAGACTCGGAAAAACGCTTGAGGTGATTGTCGAGGGCTATGACGAGGAAAGCTTTTTATTCTACGGCAGAAGTCGAGGCGACAGCATAGATGTTGACGGCAAGGTATATTTTGCGACTGAGGACGAGGTTTGCGAAGGCGATATAGTCAATGTTGAGATTTTGGACGCTGAGGAATATGATTTGACAGGGAGGGTTATATAATGAATACTGCAAATAAGATTACTATGATACGCGTATTTTTAGTTCCCATATTTATGGTGCTGTTTATGATAGACAATACAATATGTCATTATGCGGCGCTGGGGGTATTTATTCTTGCGTCAATAACTGACGCGGCAGACGGGCATATAGCGCGCAAATATAATCAGATTACTACATTCGGTAAGTTTGTTGACCCTCTTGCCGATAAGGTTCTGACTACTGCGGCATTTCTGATACTTATGTATTATGACAGAATGTCAGTATGGGCAGTTATGATAGTGCTTACGCGTGAATTTATGGTTGCGGGCGTAAGACTTGCAGCCGCAGGTGAAGGCAATGTCGTAGCCGCAAGTATGTGGGGTAAACTAAAGACAGTATCACAGATGCTTGCAATAATAGCAGCAATGCTTCTTTTGCCGTCGGAACGCTTTGCGGCACATTTTATATCCGATATACTTATATGGATTTCGGTTGTCTTTACTGTAATTTCGGGAATAGATTATTTGATTAAGAACTGGCATTTAATGAAACTAAAATAGAGGAGGATAAATTTATGGAAGAAATAATAAACAGCCTAAAATTTGACGCGTCGGGACTTATTCCCGCCGTTGTGCAGAACATAGAAACAAATGAGGTACTTATGGTCGCATATATGAATGCGGATACAATACGTGAAACGGTTAAAACATCACGCGCTACATTCTGGTCGCGAAGCCGTCAGGAGGTATGGGTTAAGGGCGCAACATCCGGAAATTACATGTATGTAAAGGAAATACGTGTTGACTGCGATTGTGATTGTCTTGTACTGCTTGTAAATCCGGCAGGAGCGGCATGTCACACGGGAAGCAGAAGCTGTTTCTTCAGAAAAATTGAAGATGGCAAGCTTGTTGAGGACAAGGAATTAAAAGCTAAGTCGGACATATTTGAGCGTGAACAGGCAGTTATTACAGACAGAAAGGCTAATCCTGAAGAGGGAAGCTATACAAATTATCTGTTTGACAAGGGCGAGGATAAAATTCTTAAAAAGGTCGGTGAGGAAGCCGCTGAGGTTGTTATTGCAGGTAAAAACCGCGATAAGGACGAAATTAAGTATGAGGTTGCAGACCTTATATATCATCTTACTGTTATGCTTGTGGATAACGGCATGACATGGGACGATATTTACGCTGAAATGGAAAGACGCAGAAAATAAAACAAGTTTATAAAAACGACATATATTGTGTCGTTTTTTGTTTTTTTGAACGTGTATTTAAGTTGACATATCAGTCGTTTTTTGGTAGAATTATTATGTAAAAGTCTGAATAAAATCGTCAATCTTACTATTTTTCAGAGAATGAAGAACTAAAACAGAAATCTGATGAACGATTTTCTTTCGGCTTTTGATTTTTCTAATTTGCAGAAGGGAATGACAATTATGAATAAACCAAAGGTTGCTCTGATTATGGGCAGTGACTCGGATTTTGAAAAACTTAAGGGCTGTGTTTCTAAGTTAAAGGAATTTGAAATTGAAGTAGATGTAAATGTAATTTCCGCTCACAGAACACCCGATAAGGCGGCGGAATTTGCAAAAAATGCAGAAAATAACGGTATTGAGGTTATAATCTGCGCGGCAGGTATGGCGGCTCATTTGGGTGGAGTTATCGCGGCGCATACGGTTGTACCCGTAATCGGCATACCGATTAAGTCAACTCTTGACGGTATGGACGCGCTTTTGGCTACGGTGCAGATGCCGCCTGGAATACCTGTTGCAACGGTAGGTATAGATAACGGCAAAAACGCGGCAATTCTGGCGGCGCAGATTTTGTCGGTTAAATATGATTATCTTAAAGATGCGCTGAAAGCCGCAAAGATAAAAATGGTCGAGGGCGTAGAAAAGAAAAATGAGAAGGTAAAGCAACTTGCGGCAGAACTGTAAAGCATGTTGATAGCCTTCCCCTCAAGGGGAAGGCTTGGTGTATGAAACGGAGGGATAATATGGGAAATAAAGTGTGGCTGCAATGGTTAATAATTGCTGGCATTGTATGTATACTTACATTTCTGATTATGAGTGCATTCTTAATTCTCAATACTACTTCGCTGCAAAGAGAATTTAATATCAATCCTAAAAATCTTACAGTTATTGATAAGGGCGATACACACGGTGGATTTAATGGCGACGTTACATATCATATCGCTGTGGATTGTTCAAAAAAGAAGGAAGAGATTAAAAAAACAGTAAGCGAATGGTCAGAATTGCCGCTATCGGAAAATTTGCAGTTAATTATGTATGGTGGTGAAAAAGATGGTATGACTTATGGATACAACCTTGCAGGAGAAAACAATATCCCACTGATTAAGAACGGATATTACTGCTTTTTAGACAGACATTCTGAAGCCGTTGACAAATACAGCGATAATGATTTGTTTGACAGATATTCATATAACTTTAGTTTAGCAATATATGATACGGACACAGATATTTTATATTATATAAGGTTTGACACATAAAAGCTTTTATAAAAACAATAATCAAAAAGGAGATACAACTATGAGTGAAAATGCGTACAAAAAGGCTGGCGTAGATGTTGAGGCAGGCTACGAATCGGTAAGACTAATCAAGGACGACGTTAAGAAAACGGCAATTGAGGGAGTATTGGGCGGAATAGGCGGTTTCGGCGGTCTGTTTGAACTGCCGAAGGGCTACGAAAACCCAGTGCTTGTTTCAGGTACGGACGGTGTCGGAACAAAAATTAAGGTTGCGTTTTTAATGGACAAGCATGACACAATCGGTCAGGACTGCGTTGCAATGTGTGTAAACGACATTGCCTGTTCAGGAGCAAAGCCGCTTTTCTTCCTTGACTATCTTGCAATAGGAAAGAATGTTCCCGAAAAGGTGGCAAAAATCGTAAAGGGCGTGGCTGACGGCTGCGTTAAGGCAGGCTGCGCGCTTGTAGGCGGTGAAACGGCGGAACATCCCGACCTTATGCCTGAGGACGAGTATGATTTGGGCGGTTTCAGCGTTGGTATTGTTGAAAAAAGCAAAATTACCGACGGTGAAAAAGCGTCTGAGGGTAACGTGCTTATCGGTATCGCGTCAAGCGGCGTTCATTCAAACGGATATTCACTTGTAAGAAGTGTTTTCGGACTTAACAAGAGCGACAAAAAAGCGGCAAAGATTCTTAATACATATTCAGAGGAGCTTGGCAAGACAATCGGCGAGGAGCTTTTGACCCCGACAAGAATTTATGTTAAACCGCTTTTAAAGCTGATTGAAGAGGTTGGAATTAACACTGTTTCGCATATTACGGGCGGAGGCTTTATTGAGAATGTTCCACGTATGCTGCCTGACGGCTTGAAGGCAGTTATCAGAAAAGGCACTTGGAAAATTCTGCCGATATTTGATTTAATGCAGAAAAAGGCAGGGATTCCCGAAAGAGATATGTATAATACCTTTAATATGGGATTGGGTATGGTTGTCGCGGTTGACGCTGATAAAGCGGACGCGGCTGTAAAGTGCCTTGAAGATGCAGGCGAAAAAGCATATATTATCGGAACGCTTGAAAAGGGTGAAAAAGGTGTTGAGATAATCACAGAAAACGGAGTGATTAAATAATGAAAAATATCGGAGTTTTAATTTCGGGCGGCGGTACAAATTTGCAGGCGCTTATCGACGCGCAGGGAAGTGTTTTAAAGTCGGGCAGGATTGTGTGCGTGTGCTCAAATAATGCCGACGCTTACGGACTTGAACGCGCAAAAAAAGCAGGTATTCCGACTAAAGTTATCCGCAAAAAGGCTGACTGCGGCGGTGACGGCGACGAGTTCAGCCGCCGTATTTGCGAATATATGAAAGAAATGCAGGTGGACATTATTGTGCTTGCAGGCTTTATGGCAATTTTTGGCGGTGAGCTGTTAAAGGAATACGCGGACAGAATTATAAATATTCATCCGTCGCTTATACCGTCGTTTTGCGGCGAGGGTATGTATGGACTGCATCCGCACGAGGCGGCGTTGAAATACGGTGTGAAGGTTACGGGCGCGACAGCGCATTTGGTGAATGAGGTTGTGGACGGCGGTAAGATTTTAATGCAGAAAGCCGTGTGTATAGAGGACGGCGACACGCCTGAAATTTTGCAGAAACGTGTTATGGAACAGGCGGAATGGGTGATACTTCCGCAGGCAGTTGAAATGGTGTGTTCGGCTGATTAAATTTGCACATATCACCACTTTTTGACAAGGGCAGTATATACATACGGCACCTTGCCTGCAAAGCGGCAATCTGAACAAATTTTCTTCAGCCGTAAAATTTAGAAGGAGAATAAATATGAAAAAAATTGACATCTACGAGGAATTAAAAAATAACGCATATCCCGGACGCGGAATTGTTATCGGAAAGAGTGCGGACGGAAAAAGTGCAGTTACAGCATATTTCATTATGGGCAGGTCGGTAAACAGCCGCAATCGTGTGTTTGTCGAGGACGGCGATGGTATACGCACACAAGCGTTTGACCCGTCAAAATTATCTGACCCGCATTTGATTATTTATGCGCCGGTAAGAGTTTTAGGCAACAAGACAATTGTAACAAACGGCGACCAGACCGACACGATTTACGAGCTGATGAATCAGCAGATGACATTTGAGCAGTCGCTCCGTACGCGTGAATTTGAGGACGACGCACCGAACTTCACACCGAGAATTTCGGGAATTATAAAGACCGATAACAGTAAAATGAATTATGCAATGTCGATTTTAAAGAGCGCAAACGGTAACCCTGATTCGTGCCAGCGCTATACGTTTTCATATAAAAATCCGATTGACGGTGAGGGTCATTTTATCCATACATATATGGGTGACGGCAATCCGCTGCCGTCGTTTGAGGGCGAACCGAAACTGGTTGGTATTCCGAATGATATTGACGAGTTTACAAACGGACTCTGGAACGCTCTTAACGAGGACAATAAAGTGTCACTGTTTGTAAGATTTATTGATTTGGAAACAGGCGAAACGAAGTCAAAAATCGTGAATAAAAATGTGTGATTGATATGAAAAAAGAAATTTACTGCGGTTTTGATATGACGGAATTTAATCGTATTCGTGATGTATTGGACAATGTGGGAATAAAAAATACTTACAAGGTAGTTGACCTTGTAACACCGTCCTGTATGATGAGCCGTCTTAACGGAATCCGTACCGCAAGCGGTGCGGATACTTCTGCCTCAAAGGCAATGAAACAATATTATGTGTATGTTTCAATTAGTGATTATGAAAAAGCAAATATAATTATAAGAAAGGGACGATAAATAATGAATGAAATGCAATTAAAATACGGCTGTAACCCGAATCAAAAGCCGTCGAGAGTATTTATGGAAAACGGAGATTTACCGTTTGAGGTAATTTGCGGAAAGCCGGGATACATTAACCTGCTTGACGCGCTTAACGGCTGGCAGTTGGTGAAGGAGCTGAAAAAGGCTACGGGACTTCCTGCGGCAACCTCATTTAAACACGTATCGCCTGCGGGCGCGGCGGTTGGTCTGCCTCTTTCAGATACACTTAAAAAGATTTATTTTGTAGACGACGTCGAGCTTACACCGCTTGCAAACGCATATGCGCGCGCAAGAGGCGCGGACAGAATGTCCTCATTCGGTGATTTTATCGCTCTTTCCGACGAATGCGACAAGGCAACGGCGCTTTTAATAAAAAAAGAGGTTTCCGACGGTGTAATCGCGCCTGCTTACAGTGACGAGGCTCTGGAAATACTGAAAGCAAAGAAAAACGGAAACTACAACATTATTAAGATTGATGAAAATTATATTCCTGCTGAAATTGAGCGTAAGCAGGTGTTTGGAGTGACATTTGAACAGGGAAGAAACGAGCTTGACATAAATGACGAGCTTTTGTCAAATATCGTTACTGACAATAAAACGCTTAGCGAAACTGCAAAGCGCGACCTTAAAATTGCGCTTATCACGCTGAAATACACGCAGTCAAATTCTGTCTGCTACGTCAAGGACGGACAGGCTATCGGTATCGGTGCAGGTCAGCAGTCGCGTATTCATTGTACGCGTCTTGCAGGAAATAAAGCTGACATCTGGTGGCTCAGACAGGCGCCACAGGTGTTAAATCTTCAGTTTGTGGACGGCATTAAGCGCGCCGACCGTGACAACGCTATTGACGTATATATCTCGGAAGAGTATATGGATGTGCTTGCAGACGGCATTTGGGAAAAGACATTTAAGGTAAAACCGCCTGTATTCACAAAGGAAGAGCAGAGAGAATGGCTGAATAAAAACACTGATGTTGCGCTTGGTTCGGACGCATTTTTCCCGTTCGGAGATAATATTGAACGCGCAAAGAAGTCGGGCGTAACGGTTATCGCACAGCCCGGCGGCTCAATCAGGGACGATAATGTAATTGAAACCTGCAACAAGTACAATATGGCAATGGCATTTACAGGTATACGCTTATTCCATCACTAATTTTAAAATTCCATAATTGACACATTTCGCCTTCAAAGGCTCGGGGCAGTACCAGCGTACGGCACCGCTCGCCCTTTCAGGTGAACTGCACTCAATTCTGAAATTTTATTAAAAAGGAGATTATTGTGATTATCGAAAACAACAACGATAGGCAGACATCAATCACAAAAGAAAAGGATTGTCCGTGTACGCGTGACTGTCCCCGTCACGGGAAATGTAAAGAATGTATTGAACAGCATAAAACAAAGAAGTATTTACCTGCCTGTAAGCGTAAAAAGAGGAGCAATTGAGTTTATGAAAAAGATACTTGAAACAGAACGTCTGATTTTACGGGAAATGACGCAGGACGATTACAGTGATTTATGCGAAATTTTGCAGGACAAAGAAACTATGTACGCATACGAACACGCGTTTTCGGACGATGAGGCGCAGACGTGGCTTGAAAAACAGCTTAACCGATACAAAAATGACGGTTTTGGTCTATGGGCAGTCATTGAAAAGACGAGCGGCGAGTTTGTCGGTCAGTGCGGAATTACCTGGCAGGACATAGACGGTGAAACGGTTCCCGAAATCGGGTATTTGTTTAAGAGAAAGTATTGGCATAACGGATACGCGTCAGAGGCGGCGAAAGCGTGTAAAGAATACGCGTTTGATACGCTCGGCTTTGATAGGGTGTATTCAATTATACGCGATAATAATTACGCGTCGCAGAGAGTTGCGGAGCGTAACGGAATGAAAGAAGTAAAAACATTTATAAAGCATTATTATGGTATGGATATGCCGCACATAGTGTATTGTGCAGACAAAAAATAATGAATAAAACAAGGATAAAAACACAGCTCCGGTTGGTAGTCCGGACGCGGTAAAAGCCGTCAGTAACCTGCCCCCTCTCGGGTTGTCCGTTCCTTGTATGATAGTTTTAGGAGGGGATAATATGGATATAAAATCCAAATTTACAGTGTTTTTTGAGAACCCGTTTTGGGTTGGGATTTTTGAGGTTGAAAGCGGAAAATATTATGAATTTTGTAAAATTGTGTTTGGTTCTGAGCCAAAGGATTACGAGGTTTACGAATATCTGCTCCGTAATCATCACAGACTGAAATTCAACGGACAAAAACTGACTGAAAAATCAGCTGAGAAACATTTAAACCCGAAGCGTATGCAAAAGGAAATTAAAAAACAGCTTGAGAACAAAGGTGCAGGAACAAAATCACAGAAGGCACTAAAGGAAGCTTATGAGCAATCCAAAACAGAGCGGAAAACGATTTCAAAGGCTTTGTTTGAGGCGAAAAAAGAACGCAAATTTGAGATGAAACGGCAGAAAAAGAAAGAAAAACATAGAGGTCATTAGGAGGTTAGAATTATGAAAATTTTAGTTGTGGGCGGCGGCGGACGCGAACACGCAATTGTATGGAAAATCGCTCAGTCACCGAAGGTTGACAAGATTTACTGCGCGCCCGGTAACGGCGGAATTGCAGAGCTTGCCGAGTGCATCAACATTGGCGCAACCGATATTGACTCAATGGTTAAATTTGCTAAGGAAAAGGCGGTTGATTTAGTTATGGTCGCGCCTGATGACCCGCTTGTTTTAGGTATGGTTGACGCAATGGAGAAAGCAGGTATACGCGCGTTTGGTCCGCGTGCAAATGCGGCTGTCATTGAGGGAAGTAAGGCTTTTTCAAAGGAGCTTATGAAAAAATACAATATTCCGACCGCAGGCTACGAGGTGTTTACCGACAGTGAGGCGGCAATTGAATATGTCAAAAACGGTACATTCCCGACTGTCATTAAGGCTGATGGACTGGCGCTCGGCAAGGGCGTTATAATCGCGCAGAATTTTGAGGAGGCTGAGGAGGCAATCCGTGATATGATTGACGGTGGCAAGTTCGGAAAGAGCGGCAGCCGTGTTGTTATCGAGGAATTTCTCACAGGTCCCGAAGTCAGCGTTCTGGCATTTACCGACGGAAAAACAGTTAAGCCTATGGTTTCAGCGCAGGACCACAAGCGCGCATATGACAATGACGAAGGTTTAAACACAGGTGGTATGGGTACATTTTCACCAAGCCGCCTTTATGATGATGCAAAGGCGCAGGAATGTATGGAGAATATATTCCTACCGACAATCAAGGCAATGACGGAGGAAGGCAGACCGTTTAAGGGTGTGTTGTATTTCGGTCTTATGATGACGCCGAACGGCGTTAAGGTAATCGAATATAACTGCCGTTTCGGTGACCCCGAAACACAGGTTGTACTGCCGAGATTAAAGACTGATTTGGTTGAAATTATGGAAGCGGTTATTGATGAACGCCTTGATGAAATTGAAATTGAATGGGAGGATAACGCGGCGGTGTGCGTTGTTATGGCGTCGGGCGGTTATCCCGTTGAATATAAAAAGGGCTATGAGATTTCAGGGCTTGACAGCGTTGGCGATTTGACCGTATTCCACGCGGGAACTGCGCTTAAGGGCGGTAAAATTGTAACAAGCGGCGGACGTGTTCTTGGTGTTACGGCAGTAGGAAAAAATCTTGACGAGGCGATTAAAAACGCATATGAAGGCGTAGGCAAAATTTCGTTTAAGGACGAGTTCCACAGAAGTGACATCGGAGTAAAAAAGTATTTGTAAGGTGATTTTTAATAGAGCAATAAATGCTTTTGGATAACCTGTTAAACTATAAAGTGTGGAGGATAACAATGAAACGAACTGATTACATAACGTGGGACGAATATTTTATGGGTATTGCGCTCCTGTCGGCGCAGAGGTCGAAGGATAGTAACACGCAGGTCGGCGCGTGCATTGTGAACCGCGAAAATAAAATACTGTCGCTTGGGTACAACGGTATGCCAATCGGCTGTAACGACGACGATATGCCGTGGGAACGCGACGGAAATCCTGTTGACACGAAATATATGTACGTCTGTCACGCGGAGCTTAATGCGATTTTAAACCGCAGTTCAGGTTCACTTGACGGCGCAAAGCTGTATGTGACATTGTTTCCGTGCAACGAGTGCGCTAAGGCGATTATACAGTCGGGCATACGCGAGATTGTGTATTTATCGGACAAGTATTGCGGCAATGATGATAATATTGCATCAAAAAAGATGTTCGATATGGTCGGAGTTAAGTACCGTCAATATGAAAACACAGGCAGGAAACTGGAGATAGAACTATGAAAAAAGCATTTTTACCGTTACTTATGTGCATAATGCTGCTTACATCATGCGCTAATCAGACGGCAAGGAAACAGACACCGAAGCTGCTTAAAGAAATGACGCTTGAGGAAAAGGTAGGACAAATGCTGTTTGTGCGTTATCCCGAACAGTTTGCTTTACAAGACCTTTTGTCAATAAATCCGGGCGGAATAATAATGTTCGGACGTGATTTTAAGGGGCTTACGCGTGATGAAGTAAAGAATAAAATCAATGCGCTTCAGAGTAATGTGCCGCCTGTAATCGGTGTTGACGAGGAGGGCGGAACGGTAGTGCGAGTAAGCTCAAATCCTGAGCTTGCGCCTGAGAAATATGCATCGCCTCAGGATATTTATAAGTCGGGCGGTATGGCGGATCTTATAGAAAATACAGCAGAAAAATCAAGACTTCTTACAGGATTGGGTATTACAATGAACCTTGCGCCTGTGGCAGATGTATCGCAGGACAAGAATGATTTTATGTATTCAAGAAGTATAGGCGCGGATGCGGATGAAACAGCAGAATGTATAAGAAACATTGTATTTGTTATGAAAGAAAAGGGGATTTTGTCCTGTTTAAAGCATTTTCCGGGATACGGTTCATCAGCCGATACACATACAGATTCGGTAAAAGATACGCGTGATGCAGACAGCTTCAGACAGATTACAGTCAGGGACGGCGTTAAAACAGGCGGTGACTTCCTGCCGTTTAAAGCGGGAATTGATGCAGGCGCGGACAGCGTACTGGTTTCGCACAACATTGTGACAGCGCTTGACAGTGATAATCCTGCCTCGCTGTCGCCCGAAATACACAGAATTTTGCGTGAGGAACTGTGTTTTGACGGTGTAATAATAACTGACGATATAGCTATGGATGCAGTGGCGAAAATAGATAATGTATATGTAAAGGCAGTTAATGCAGGAAATGATTTAATTATAACTACCGATTACAAGACTGCATATGATGAAATTTTAAACGCAGTGAAAAAGGGAATAATAGACAAAGAAAGAATAAATCAATCAGTGGAGAGAATACTGAGAATGAAAGGGCTGATAAAATAGTTATGCCGAAGTTTACTTATAAAACAGAAACAATACCTGTATCTATGGATTTTATTGAACGGCTTATGCCGTCGGCTAACGGCGCGTATGTAAAGGTATATCTTACAGCGCTGGCACTTGGAGCTGTATCGGGAGAAATGTCTACGGCTCAGATGGCAGGGAAACTTAATCTTTTGGAAAGCGATGTTGTAAACGCGCTTGAATATTGGGATAAACAAGGGGCGCTGAAATATTCAAACGGCTGCGTGATTTTCGGTAATGCCGATGCAGCGGAAATAAAGACAGCTGACACCGTTAAAAAGGATATGGAGGAAATACGCACAGCAATGACTGAAAATCCTGAGCTTGCTGACCTCTGTACGCTTTCACAGGAGATACTCGGAAAAACTTTGCGCAACAAGGATATTGAAACTTTATACTGGTTTTATGACGAGTTAGGTCTGTCACCGGAAGTTATTACAATGCTTTTGGAATATTGCGTTTCAAAGGACAAACGCAATATGAATTATATTGAAAAGGTTGCTATTTCATGGCATGAAAACGGCATTGTTACAATTGATGCGGCTGACAGATTTATAAATAATGAAAAGGAAAAGAACGGTTATTTTCATTCTCTTCGCAAGCTTTTCGGTATTGATAACCGTAGCTTGTCAAAGACAGAGGAAAACTATTTAAAAGAATGGCGTGATGATTTTTGTATGGACGAGAATATGGTCGGGCTTGCGTATGAATACTGCATTATGCAGACAAGCAAGCTGTCATTTCCGTATATGAATTCAATTATAAAACGGTGGCATGAACTTGGTATTCATACAGTTGCCGATGCTGAACGCGACCACGAGGACTTTAAGACTAAAAACAAACAGAATAATCTTGAGGTATATAACGACGATGATTTTAATTATGCCGAATTGGAAAAAATAATGCAGGACAGAGGATAAGGTAATACTTGTAACGGTGTGATTGTACTTATTGGGCCTGTGTAAAAGATAATTTGAATAATCAATAAAAAGGACAAAAGGCGGATAGTTCCGCCTTTTTTATATTGAAACTATAATGGTTTATATATCTTATATCAAGTCTATATAACGTCCGTTTTTATTGCAGAATTTTAAAAAATAATAAAAATTTATTTTTATAGCCTGTGTACAGGCTATTATTTTAGTTATAAATATTTCATAATATAATGTGTAATATATTATGGAGGTACAAAAGATGAATTTTTCAAAAAAAGTATGTAAAAAAATAAGGTATGAAAGAAAAAAGAGAGGTTGGTCACAAATGAAATTTGCTACTGCAATAGGAATGAGTACATACCATTATGGGGAGATTGAAAGGCTGCGTGTTAATATCAGCGTGGATACTGTTGCGCGAATTGCGGCAGGATTAAATATGCAGCCGTATGAATTATTGCAGGTAGATGATGAATAGAATTGTAAACAAATTACAAATTTTACATAATGGCTACAATAAATAAACATATCTTTTACAAGCATTGACAAATATGTATATGAAATATATAATATTGTAGAAAAATACAGAAAGGATAAATTTACAATGTACAAAATGATTGAAAGAAAAATTATAATTGAAGGAGAAAAGAAAATAGTGTACGGTTTGCAGCATGAAGACGGCACTGTAATGGAAAATGTATCAGGCAATAAGAAGGAAGTTGAGCGCATGGCAGAACGATTTACAGAAATGGAATTAGCACCATGTCAGCTTAATGATGTTCTGACAGATATGGTTGATACTCCGGAAGGATATGCGCAATTATAATAAAGAGCAGCAGCGGGGAATTTCCCCGCTATTTTTATATGTATCATATAGTAATCTGTTGTGACTACTATTTATATTGAATTATTTTTAATTATAACTTTATATTAAATAAAGAAAATACCGCATAAACACTATGTTTTTAAGTGTTTGTGCGGTTTTAGAATGTGGTCGGAGTGACAGGACTTGAACCTGCGGCCCCTTGACCCCCAGTCAAGTGCGCTACCAACTGCGCTACACCCCGATTATGTAAAAGCACAACGTCTGAATTCGTTGTGCTTTTTATGTGGTCGGGATGACAGGATTTGAACCTGCGGCCCCTACGTCCCGAACGTAGTGCTCTACCAAACTGAGCCACATCCCGATGCTACAATTTAAACAGCTATAATATTATAGCATATATTTTTTTTAAAGTCAATATTTAATAAAGAAATTTCTGAATAAAATTAGTAATTAAAAGTATTGACTTTTCTTATGGTTTATAGTAAAATAATATGGTAAGTGTTATAGGGGTATGATGTAATGGTAACATGCCGGTCTCCAAAACCGTTCTTGAGGGTTCGAGTCCTTCTACCCCTGCCATTCAAAAAACGACATTTCTTTTGAAGTGTCGTTTTTTAAATGTTAATTAAATAATAGTAAAATCCAATATAAGTAATTATATAATAAATACAGAACAATAGCATGTACAAAATTCACAAAATATACAACTCGTTTCTGTGCAAAAAAGGGAATATTGGATACATATATTTACAAATATAAAAATATATGGTATATTGGAAACAGATAACAGGAAAAGTTATCCATAAACACTATATTATTAAAAGGAGAGAGGTTTTATGTTAAAAAAATTAGTTTCATGTATCTTAGTATTAGGTATGTTTGTCACGGGAAATGCAGTCTTTGCTGCTGATACCGAAGTTACAATGAACTCAACTGCAACCGCAAATAATGTTGTAGTGGTTGATGTTACAAGTTTCCAAATAATGGACAACCATACTTCAGGCACACCATCTTTTACATTGTCAGCAACATTATCTCAAAACATGGTATATGACCCGAACATAAGATATCAGCTTGGAAATACAGAGAGAATGATAGAGGCTGTATCAGACTATGCAGGAATGTTTTTTAGCAATGCCATAATGGGAAATACATTCGATATTATAGAGATAAATGGCGGTGAGGAAACTTTTGGCGCTGAATTAGAACAGCAGATAGCTCAAATATCTGAAGGTGGTCCTTATTATTTGTGTTGGAACGGTAAGGAATGGATTAAGTCAAATTAAGTATAGTAAAAAGTTTAATAATAAAAGCACACCTAATCAGGTGTGCTTTTAGCTGAATAAAATAGTACATCTATTAACCATTATTCTCTGTTATTTTGTAAAACAAGCAAGCGTAAGATTTCCTTCCACTTTTAGTCTTTTACCTGTGTCAGTAAATCCAACACTTTCATAACATCTTCTATTCATTTCTAAATCTTCCGGAAAATCAACAAAATACTTAGTTGCGTCAGTAAAATTTTCTTCACATAATTTAATTGCTGTACGGGCAATTTGCTTGCCTTGCGCATCGGGTTTTATGTATATACGGCATAAGTAATATTCACCGTCCTTTAGCATTTCACAGAATGGCGTAGAACAATTATGCTTATATAAAATGCCTCCCACAATCTGTCCGTTATCCATAATTGTATAATATTGTGAATCGTCGCGGTCCAGTCTGACTAAAATATCTCTTTCACTTCGAAGATATGGACTTCCTTCATCGTGGTATCTTTCATATAATGGCTTGAACGCTTCTTTCTGTATTTTACTTAGTACAGTTGCATCTTCTTTTACGGTTTTTCTTATTGTTACCATGCTTCTTCTCCTCCAATTTATATTATCTTGAAAACAATTATAGCAGAAGCAACATACATTTTCAATATAAATATAATATTTTAAGACGTTTCAGATATAAAAAAGACTGCTATTCTGGTATAGAATTGCAGTCCTTTAATCAAATCTGTTTTGAAATAAAATGTATAATTTCACTACTGTCATTCAAAATATGTGGTATCAGCTCCACAGGATATACCGTCAATCCATTTTTTAAATCTTCTAATGGAACCCAACAAAAATCCAAATCAATTCTTTCATTATTTAAATCATCATATCCGTGAAAAGAACCGTCTGAAGGTATATCATTATCATTTAGTAAATGCACTTTATAATACAGACAAATCTGATGACATGGTTTTTGTCCCCAAGGAAAAAACACCTCGCCGACAGCAAATAAACTGTCTATACCGATTTTTGCATGAAGTTCTTCTTCAAATTCTCGTTTCAAGGTTTCAGTGGTTGTTTCGAGTCTTGATACATGACCTCCAATAATAGCAAAATCATCGTTTTTAGGTCTTTGAAGTAATATTTTATTATCTTTTATAAGTAACCCGCCGACTCTGTATGAAAAAATAAAGTCTTCCGCATTAAAAAGAATATCTCTGCCCATAATTACTCCTCCTGACATTGTATTATGTTATCTAGCTAACAATATTATTATAACATATACTTAATTGCTTGTCAATAGTGCAATTGTTTGTTTTTGTCAAAATAAAAAGGACTATAATCTATGTTAAAATTATAGTCTTTATCCGAACAAATTTTAATTTATTCCAAAAGCTGTATCATATTTTACAATGCCATTGATTTTTGCTGCTTTATCATTTAATTTAATTGCCATAAAATTTTTATCGGGAACATCAAACGAAGCCTTAATTCCATAAACACTTGCCGGAACATAGCCTGTTTTCGGATAGTATTCTGAATTTCCCAATACAATGGAATAATCGTATCCTAACTTTGCAGCAATGCCATGTCCTTTTTTTATTAAAGCCAAGCCTATGCCATTTCTCTGATATTCAGGAAGAACCGAAAGCGGCGCAAGGGCAAGTTCAGAAACCCCTCCGACATATACTTTTGTAAAAAGAATATGTCCAACCACTTTTTTGTTTTCAACAGCTACAAGTGATAGCTCCGGAATAAAGGATTTACTTTTTCTTAGCGCATTTACAAGGTCTTGTTCGTTTCCGTCACTTTTTTCAGCAGTTTTGAATGCTTTTGTAACAACATTGTAAACAGCATCATAATCATTTCTATTTTCCTGTCTTATTTCCATTTTAATCAATACTCCAAATTCTGATTTATTTTATCTCATTGTATCATAAAAAATAATCGGAAGCAATAAAAAACGACGGCAACTTCGCATTGAAATTACTGTCGAATTTTGAAAAATAACTATAATATTGATACAATGCATCCCATGCGAAGGGAATGCACACCTATTCAGCCCATTTCCGGCATTGTGCAATTCTTGCGCCATGTGGATTATCTCCATGTTCAGGATCACAAGAATATTGAGTTAATAATTCGCACGGAATCTGTGGACATTCACCGCAATGCAAATATCCTTTGTTCTGACAGCACACTGCAACAGGACATTCTCCATGAAACGGATGTCCGTTTGTTTCGATACATCCGTTGCAACCGCATGTCTCCTTATATTCGCATCCAGTGCAGTGAAGTCCACATCTTGAATCAACCATATGCATAACCTCCAAGTTAAATATCTAACAAACATTATACCACGAAAAATAATAGGAAGCAATAAAAAATTACAGCATTTGATAATTTGTATCAAATGCTGTCGAATTATGGCAAGTAACTATAATATTGATACAATGCATCCCATTTTAAAGCGCGAATTTAATTATATAAAATTTCTAATATCTATAATTTAAATATTTGAAATGCTTTCAAATATCATTAACATAAATGGACTGATTTTTGTCAAAAATTCCTCATGCGGTATTCCTGTCTCGACAGGATTTAGTAAAACCTTTTCGACTAAGTCGAACACATCATTAAATCCAGAACAATTTTCTCTCAAATCCATCAATACCTGCTCTTTTTTAAACGAGTTAAATTTGTTAACTGACATAAGCCAGTACGCTCCCTCTATTATCACAAAATATCTTGCAAATTTTCTGGCAGTATAGTATGTATTTGTAGGTAATTCTCCTGTGCATGCAGGCTGCTTGCCATCTAAAGCATCGGAAAAGCATTGTTTGGCAAACTTTAATCTTGACTTTGCTACAATCTTATCCGGATTGATTACTCCAAATTCTTCCGTATTGAAAAGCTCAACAACGTCAATACCATTATAAAGCGATGAATTATATTTGAGCATAAAGCGTGTATAAGCGTCTTTTTTTACTTCCTCTGCGGAATGTGCAGACAAATGAACACCGTTAATAATCGGATATTTATTTTGCAGATTGTGTTCAGTATCGCTTATCCATACGTTATCATCATGGTTTAAATCGTCCTTTATAACAATATAGCAATCCATATCCGATATGTTAGGGATTGCGTCACCGTAGTTAAGACTACCATGCAAATATGCGGCCAAAAATCTTTTGTTAAAATATTCTTTAACGCATGCCATCGCGTTATCAACTAAAGGCTGAAATTCTTTTTGCATTATAATACCTTCCTTATAACAATGAGCGGAGTTTTGTGTAGTATTTTAATTCATTATACCACAAAAAATAAGTCAAAGCAATAAAAAACGACAGCAATCTATAAATTTGTATCAGGATTGCTGTCGAATTTTGGTGCCGATGGTGGGGGTCGAACCCACACGATGTTGCCATCACGGGATTTTGAGTCCCGCGCGTCTGCCAATTCCACCACATCGGCGCATATTGCTAAATTATGATACCACACTTACGATTAAAAGTCAAGCAAAAAAGTAAAAAAGTACGGGAAAACAGCAAATTCCCGCACTGATTATCAGCAATCCTTTTCCATATATTCCTTAACAAGCAGCGCGCGTACGTAACCGCGTGATTTATCGGTTGAATCTATGTAAAAACCGCGTCCGTAGTAAAAACGTATAAGCGAGGTTATTTTCGCGCCTGTATGCAGACGTATTTCCTTTACGCCTTTTTTTATCATTATTCTATCTACCAGATTCATAATAGATTTGCCTATACCGTTATTTTGACTTGTGACTTTAACGGCAAAGCGTGATAAATACGCAGTATTGTCGGGGAATATCTCAACGCGCACACTGCCGACGGGTTCACCGTCTGACAGCGCCAGCAGAACCACCTTAGTATTTATATCATTTTTAACATCACTGTAACTTTCTTCAAGCGCGGCGAGATGTTCCGTTCCCGATAACTCGCGGTATTTTACAAATGCTTCGCGCGTTATATTCATTATTGCGGGAATATCATCATAATTTGCCAATCTTACCTGAAACAGTGACTCAAAATCATTGTTCATGGTTTCACATCCTTATTTAATCTTAACCCATCAGCGTTGCCATAACTGCCTTTTGCGCATGCAGGCGGTTTTCAGCTTCATCAAATATTACGCTCTGCGGTCCGTCGATTACATCCTCAGTAACTTCAAAACCGCGATATGCAGGCAGACAGTGCATAAACACAGCATCATTTTTTGCTTTAGAGAATAATTCCTTATTTACTTGATACGGCATAAATATTTTCTGACGTTCAGCTTTTTCTGCTTCCTGTCCCATTGATACCCAAGTATCGGTATATACAATGTCAGCATTCATGATAGCTTCGGCAGGGTTATCAGTCAGAACAAGCGTACTTCCGCTCATTTTGAAATCATTTTTTGCATTTGCAATAACCTCAGCATCACATTCATAACCTTTTGGAGCAGCAATAGCGCAGTCCATACCAACTTTTGCGCAGCCGTACATAAGAGAATGAGCCATATTGTTGCCGTCACCGATATATGCCAACTTAAGTCCCTCGAGTTTGCCCTTATGCTCATATGCTGTCATTAAATCGGCAAGCACCTGACACGGGTGAAGGAGGTCTGTAAGCGCGTTAATAACGGGAATATCCGCCTCTTCGGCAAGCTCTAAAACATCTGAATGAGCATATGTTCTAATCATAATTCCGTCAAGATAGCGTTCCAGTACCTTTGCGGTATCATGAATAGTTTCACCGCGTCCGAGCTGAATGTCATTTGACGACAGAAACAGCGGATAACCGCCGAGCTGAGTCATTCCCACCTCAAATGAAACACGCGTTCTTGTAGATGATTTTGTAAAAATCATGCCAAGTGTTTTACCCTTTAAAACAGGGTGGGGTATACCGTGTTTTAATTCATTTTTTAATTTTAAACCAAGTTCCAAGAGTTCTTTGATTTCCTCTGAACTTAAATCGTGTAAACTGATTAAATCCTTCATTTTCATATCCTCCCTAAAATATCATCCAAATTTGTTACAAATAAATCAATATCATTTTCCGTAATAATTAACGGCGGCGCAATTCTTATAGTATTTCCGCCGCAAAGACTTGTCAGAATACCATTGTCAAATAATTTATTAAACACGTCTTTTGCAATTTTCGTTTTCAGCTCAATGCCTATAAGAAGACCTGCCGAACGTATTTCACAGATTTTATCGCCGTACTTTTTCTGTAAGTCTGTAAGCTTATCCTTAAAAATATCGCCCATTTTACCGGCATGTTCTACCAGACCTTCATTTTCAAATATATCAAATACAGCAAGACCGGCCGCAGTTGAAAATGGATTTCCGCCGAAGGTCGTTCCATGATCACCCGGCGTAAATGCGGACGCAATCTTATCCGAAGCGCAGACTGCGCCTATGGGTATGCCGCCGCCCAAAGCTTTTGCGGCGGTAAATATATCAGGATTTATGCCGTAAAGCTGATGAGCAAACAGCTTTCCTGTTCTGCCCATTCCTGTCTGAACCTCATCAAAAATCAATAATATATCCTTTTCATCACAAAGCTGTCTGAGCTTCCGCACATATTCCAAATCCATCGGATGAACTCCGCTTTCACCCTGTATAAGTTCAATCATAATCGCCGCTGTTTTATCGGTAACAGCGTTTTCCACAGCCTGATAATTATTAGGCTCTACCTGTATAAAACCGGGTGTAAGCGGTCTGTACGGTTTCTGATATTTTTCCTGTCCCGTTGCTGCAACAGTAGCAAGCGTTCTGCCGTGAAAGGACTTATCCAAAGTTATAATCTCATATTTATCAATGCCTTTTTTATAAAAGTAAATTTTAGCAAGCTTAAACGCTCCTTCATTGGCTTCCGCGCCGCTGTTACAGAAAAACACCTTATCTGCAAAAGTATTTTCCGCAATTTTCTGAGCCAGTTTTGCCTGATTTTCTATGTAATAAAGACTTGAGGTATGAAGAACTTTATCAAGTTGATTTTTCAGAGCGGCAATGAACTTGGGGTGATTGTGTCCGAGCGCATTTACCGCAATGCCGCCGAGAAAATCATAATATTCTTTGCCGTTATCAGAAAAAAGCTTTATTCCTTCTCCTCTTACAAAACAGACAGGAAGTCTGTCGCCGAAGGTATTCATATAATATTTTTTATCTAAGTTAATAATTTCGTCAAGCATTTTTAAATATTTCCTTTCCGTAATAAATGCCCGAAGGCTGAAACATGTATTAGATTATACTACTATCTGAATAAAAATGCAAGTATTTTTAGAAAAAAACTTCAAATAAAAGAAAATATATGCATAATTATTCATTATAAGTGAATAATTATGCATATATTCATTGTTTGTTACAGAAGCTCGTCTATTGCGTCACAGTAATCATCAAACGAATGAGCGCCTACAAGTTTTTTTACAGGCTTGCCGTCTTCAAACAAAATTACTGTTGGTATTGAAACAATAGCATTTTGCGCGGCAATAGAACCCTCATCGTCAACATTAAGCTTGCATACCTTAACTTTTCCGTTGTATTCATCGGCAAGCTGAGAGATAATCGGTGAAACCATTTTACATGGTCCGCACCATGATGCCCAGAAGTCAACAAGTACAGGCTTGTCAGACTTTAAAACCTCACTGTCATAGTTTTCTGCTGTTAATGTGATTTCCATTTGTTTTTCCTCCTTAAGTTTAATTAAAAGGTAGACCCTTTAACATTTAAAATACCTGAATTATACACCGTCTGACCCTCAAAGGCAGTACCGTTGTATGTATATTTTTCCACAGTAATTCCCGTACCTGTTGATATTACGGCGGTTATTGAGGCATGACCGTTTTCGTCTTCGCCTGCTGTAAAATCAACTTTGCCGAGCTGAATATATTTATTTATAAGCGCATAGTAGCCGCCTTTGCTTTCTGCTTCAAGCAGCCATGTATTGCCGTCATCCCACATAAATTCACCGTTTTCGTCTTTATGAGCTGATGTATACAGCTTAATTTTTGCGTTGTCGCCGTCAGAGAGTGTAATATCAGCATGAGCAACTTCTGTCCAGCCGTTTTGTACGGCTGTTTCGGAATTTTTTTCGGTTATATTCTTTTCCGGCTTAAGCGCTTCGCCCGAAGCGGGTTTTGGTGAAGAAGCGTTTTCCTGCGGCTTATCAAAGGTTTTATGCGGCAGTGCGGAAATAATATTATTTTCGCGTACACGCTGTCCCAGCGTATATCCTCCTGCGAAGATTGCAATTGCCAGTACAGCCGCGCCTATACCTTTCCATACTTTTTTCATTTATCCTCTACCTCCGTATCAACATATTTTTTACCTGTTTTTTCACAAAAAGCTTTCGCGTTCGTCATATCTGTAATATCGGATATAATTTTATCGGTCATGTCTATGGGACATGAAATTATAAATGTAACATCGTCCTCGTAAACCGTATCCTCCAGCAGATAACCTTTAGACATAATCTCATGCTGCATTTTACCCAAAAGAGAATAATCTACTTTTACAGATACAACATCGCAAAGCTGTCTGACGACAATTTCCGATGCCAGAAGTCCTGATTTTGCCGATGCGCCGTATGTATGTACAAGTCCGCCCGTACCCAGAAGCGTGCCTCCGAAGTAACGCGTAACAACTACGCATACGTCAACTATACCGGGTTTCCTCAGCGTGTCCAGTACAGGCATGCCTGCGGTTCCGGAAGGTTCGCCGTCATCGCTGTAACGGAATATATTATTCTCATCAATCACATAAGCATATACATTATGTGTTGCATCGGGATATTTTGAACGTATTTCATTAAGAAAGGCAAGCGCTTCCTCCTCGTTTGAAACAGGACATACATTTGCAATAAACCGTGATTTTTTTTCAATAAGTGTTGTCTGCGACCGTTTTTTTACGGTTTTATATTTGTCTTTATTTGACATCTTAAACTATAAACTCCCTTATTTTATCGTACATTGCCGCATCTGCCATAATCTCCATAAGCGTGCCGATGCCGGTGTATTCTTCAGAAAGAACCTTCTGTGTTTCGTGAAGCTCATTTACAAGCGCGCCTTCGCCGTATGGGATACATACGCGGACTTTTTGCTTTTTGCCGGGTGCGGCATCGGCAAGTGCGTTTAAAAGTCTGCCGATATTTCTGTTTTCTTTTGCGCTTATATAAACGCCGTTTGCTTCTGGGTATTTGCCGAGCTTATCGCATTTGTTAAATATGTTAATTACGGGTTTGCCTGATGCACCTATATCGGAAAGTACACTTTCAACAACCTTCATCTGATTGTCGCTTTCCTCGTTGGATATGTCTATAACATGAAGCAGCACATCGGCAATTACAGCCTCCTCCAGAGTGGATTTAAAGGCTTCAATCAGGTGATGCGGAAGCTTTCTTATAAAACCTACCGTATCTACCAGAAGTATTTTTCTGTTATCGTCAAGAGTTATCATTCGGGAGGTAGGGTCGAGCGTCGCAAACAGCTTATCCTCAGCAAATACGCCTGCGTCAGTAAGCGCGTTTAGAAGCGTGGATTTACCTGCGTTGGTATATCCTACAAGCGCGGCGGTTATAACCCCGTCTTTTTTTCGTCTTGACCTTATAAGACTGCGGTGTTTTTTCAGTTCTTCAATCTCATCTTCAAGAGCTGAAATTCTGCGCCGTATATGACGCCTGTCAGACTCCAGCCGCGTTTCGCCCGGACCTCTCGTACCGATACCGGCGCCCGTGCGGCTCATTTCCGTACCAAAACCGCGTAATCGCGGCAAACGGTATTTAAGCTGCGCAAGTTCTACCTGCAATTTACCTTCTCCGCTTTTTGCGCGCATAGCGAATATATCAAGTATAAGCATTGAACGGTCAAGCACTTTTACACCGAGAAAATCGGTTATGTTGCGCATCTGTACGGGCGATAGCTCATCATCAAAAACAACGGTATCCGCTTCCAAAGCCAAAACCGCATTTTTCAGTTCCTCCAGCTTGCCTTCGCCCATATATGTTGCCGTTTCAAGGTCAGGCTTATTCTGTATCATTTCACCCACAACCTCGCCGCCTGCTGTTTTAACAAGCTCAACAAGCTCGGCAATTGACTGTTCGGTTGTATCCGAAAGCGCATCGCGCAGACCGCGATGTACTCCCGCAAGAATTATTTTTTCACGTTTTTCGGTGTTATTCTCCATATTTATCTCCAATTTCGCTTACATAAAGCAGTACAAACTGTATATCTTTAGTATAACAAAATTTTAGATGTAAGTATACCCCTTTAGAAAAAAATTTAAAAAATTTTCACATTTTATTTAAGGCATAATAAAATGCATATATAAATTAAACGGCCCGAACATAAGTTCAAGCCGCAATCCGGTTATAGTTCCGTAAAGTTTTTTAATATCTGCATACCTGTATCGCCGCTTTTTTCGGGGTGGAACTGTGTTGCAAATACATTTTTGTCCTCAACCGCAACGGCTAATTTTTCGCCGTAATCAGTGTATGCGGAAACAATACTTTCATCCTCTGCCTTGAGGTAGTAGGAGTGGACAAAATAAACAAACGGATTGTTTCCTATGTTCTTTAAAATCCGGCTGTCCTTTGTGATTTCAAGATTGTTCCAGCCCATATGCGGTATTTTAAGACCGCAGTCGGGTATTTTCACAATTTTTCCTTTAAAAAGTCCCAGACCTTTAACATCAGGACTTTCCTCACTTCCCTCAAACATAAGATGTAAGCCTAAGCATATACCGAGCAGCGGAGTTCCCTTGTCGGCTGTCTTTAAAACTACCTTGTCAAGACCGTTTTTCCTAAGGCATTGCATTGCATTGCCGAATGCGCCGACACCCGGTAAAATCACCTTATCGGCGGAAAGTATCTCCTCTGCGCTGCCTGTTACAATTGAAGGCGCATCGAGAAAATCAAGCGCATTTTTAACGCTGTGCAGATTTCCTGCTCCGTAATCTATTATTGCAATCATATTTGTTCTCTCCAATTATTTAACGTCAACCTTTTCGCCCGAAAGAATTTTATTCATTGTTCTTGCGGCACACATTTTGCCGCACATTGAACAGGTGTGTTTTTCCTCAGGCGGAAGTTCGTTATAATATCTCTGTGGTTTTTCGGGTTCAATAGCATATTGAAACATCTCGTCCCAGCATACGCGCCGTCTTGCGTCGCTCATTTTATTGTCAATTTCACGTGCGTCTTTAATGCCTTTTGCTATATCGCCTGCATGTGCTGCGATTTTTGCCGCGACAATACCTTCTCTTACATCATCCGCGTCAGGCAGACGCAAATGCTCGGCAGGCGTTACGTAGCACAGAAAGTCCGCGCCGTTTGCAGCTGCAACCGCACCGCCGATTGCTGATGTTATATGGTCGTATCCGGGCGCAATATCCGTAACAAGAGGACCTAATACATAGAACGGCGCATTGTGGCAAAGACGTTTTTCAAGCTTCATATTTGCCGCTATTTCATCAATTGACATATGACCAGGACCTTCAATCATAACCTGTACATTCTTTTCCCACGCACGTTTGGTTAATATTCCAAGCTCAATAAGCTCGGTAATCTGTGATGCATCGGTAGAATCGTGCGTACAGCCAGGACGGCATGCGTCACCAAGACTTATTGTAACGTCATATTTTGCAAGAATATCAAGTACCTTGTCATAATATTCATAGAACGGATTTTCATTGCCTGTCATCTCCATCCATGCGAATATCAGTGAACCGCCGCGCGAAACAATGTTGGTAAGTCTGCCTGTTTCCTTGAATACAGACGCAGTTCTGCGGTTTATTCCTGCATGGATTGTCATGAAGTCAACACCTTCTTTTGCGTGCGCTTCAATGACCTCAAGAAATTCGTCCGCCGTAATGTCGGCAAGCTCCTTGTCAAGGTATCCGACAGCGTCATACATAGGTACAGTTCCTATCATAGCGGGACATTCATCAATCAGCTTCTGGCGGAATTCGTGTGTTTTTCCGTAACAGCTTAAGTCCATAATAGCTTCGGCATTCATTTTAACCGCCATATTTACTTTTTCCCATTCTATGCTGTAATCTGTACAGTCCTTTGAAATACCGAGATTGACGTTGATTTTTGTTTTCATGCCTTCACCGACAGCTTCGGGATTTATTGAACGGTGATTTTTATTTGCGGGAATAACAACTGTTCCCTTTGCAATACGCTCGCGAAGCGTTTCGGTATCAATATTTTCTTTTTTTGACACTGCCTTCATTTCAGGTGTGATAATTCCTTTTTTTGCTGCGTCCATCTGCGTAGTATAGTTCATAATATGTACCTCCAAAAAATAATGCTCTCTTATTTAAAAGAGAGCATAAAAAAGCCTGTGCATTTTCCGCTGCGGCATTACCCGTATGCAGTCAATGGGTCGAAGTCAAAACTTCCTCTCAGCAAAAGCTCCCCTTTATAGCTACATTATATATCAAACATAACCCGGTGTCAAGAAATACTTTCCTTATCAGAAGGTTGCTTTGCCACCGGATACTCTTGCATTTACAGGTGTGCCGCGTCTTTTCTGACCGTATATATCAGTCATTTCATATTCAAAAATGTATGAACCGCTGTCAACATTGCTTTCTCCTGCGCCGCGTGTAAGTCTTCTTGATGAACCGTCAACAATGTACTCAAGCGTTTGATGATGCTCGTCATATACTCTCAGAAGGGGACATACATTATCGAAAAATCCGATTTTTTCTATTTCACCTGTTACGCGTCCGCCGTTAATATACGGCCATGCGCCCAAGACCTTGTATTTATCTTTATCACGGTAATATGCCACGCGCGCGCTTTTGCGTGTGCCGTTAAGCATTATCGGAATTGAATAAAGGTCATATTCTTCATAATGACGGATACATGTCGGGCTTATATTTTTGGAATACAGCCTGAGCATTTTTCCGTTAAAATTGTCCTGAAAAATACCCACATCCCAATTGGCGTTAAGCTTGTCATATGTGCCTATATACACATATCCGCCGTTCTTATCGGCTTTATACAGATTTACGGCAACCTTTTCAAACATATTCATATTGCCTGCGATGTTCATTTCATATGAATTGCCGTTTAAAATAGTGGCATATTCAAGTGTCTGCATAGCGCTGTCGTAGCTTTGCCATGCGCCCGAAGCGGTATAGTCTGCGGTTGCGGCTTCGTCTGTTACATTACAGGAGATACAGCTTTTGCGCAAAAGCTCCTTATATTTAACGCCTGCCGCAAGCTTCATATACGCCTGCAATTCATCGTTATTTTTATCCAGAGGATAGTATACGCTGAGTCCTGCCGAGTTTTGTTCGCGTGAACCGCATACCCTGTATACCACCGTATCATTGAGCGCTTCTATAAGCACATTCGATGTATTTACTGCATAAGGCTGCATTTTCATCGCCATATCGCCTATATCAAGCGAATTTGAGAATCCTTCATCCGCAGACATTCCTCCGTAAGCGTGTACACTTTCAAGCGTGTCTGCAAGTACGGCAAAATCCTCAGGCGTATTTGTCAGCGTAAGCATATCGCCTGACATGCCGTTAAATGCCTGATTAAGCGTTGACAGCTTAGACATATCTGTAACAGACATTGCCGCGTCTGCTTCCGTACCGTTTTTCACACATTTATTATAATATGTATTGCACATTGCAATTCCCACATCACGCGCAGAAGCCGACGGGTTATCGCAGAGATATTTTAAAAAGCCCGCATAGTCCCAGCTGTGCTTGGGCTGAATATCCTGCGAAGCAACCATATACTGCGCATAGGTTGACAGGGAAGTAGCGGTTTCGATGCTGCCCATAAGCGAAGTGTCAAGACCCACAATATCAAAGTTTGCACCGTTAAGGCTCATAGCGTATGAAATCTCTTCAAGACTAAGACCGCCGTCGTTGTTTTGCTCGTCATAGCACATACCATACATACTTCCTCCGCCTTCGCCGGCAAGAATAAGAATGTAGTGCTGTGCTTCGTAATTTGTTGTTCCCCATAAAAGAAAGCTCTCAAGCGTACGGTAATTTCCCATGTCACTGGGAGCGGACTGGTCGGCAAGATACAGCTTGTCCTTATGCACTTCAAAACGCTGCGAATAGTCGCTGTAAACGCCTTTCAAGTGCCACTCGTTGCTTCCGCCCGTCTGTACCAGAACATTGACGTTTTCGGGATAGCTCACGCGCATCATTTCCCTGAGCCGTTCCGAATAAGCGCCCGACGCGCTTTCCTCGCTTCCGCCGCACATATACACCATTACAGTCCAACTTTCGCCGTTTGCCGCGCGGTCGGGCGAAGGCTTGCTGTATACAACCTCTGCCGAATTACATGCGGACAGCGTAACTGATGCAAAAAGTACGGCAATAAAATATACCACCTTTTTCATATATATAATCCTTCCTAAGCCTTATATATGGAAAAAGGGCTGTGTATTACGACAACCCTTTCCGTTTTACGTACTGTTTGATTATGCCTGTTCAGGCGCGCCGACAGGACAAACACCTGCGCAAGCGCCGCACTCGATACATGTATCGGGGTCGATTACGTACTTGCTGTCACCCTCAGAAATTGCGCTTACAGGACATTCAGCGGCACAAGCACCGCATGATATACAAGCGTCAGAAATTTCGTATGCCATTCAAAATACACCTCCTTAACCTAATAACATTCGTGCTGAATGTTTATAGGGTTATTGTACCATAAAACCGTTTATACTTCAATAGCTAATTAAAAATTTTTAATCTTCGTCCGCTTCGTTATCGGGAGAATTTGACTTGCCGCGTCTTAAAACTTTTATATCCGATACATTAAAATCCTTAAGGGTTTTTTCATTTTCGTCATCAAGCTTAACCTTTACAATTCCTTTGAGAATACTTACAAATTCCACAGTTCCGTTTCCGTCGGGGGTTTTTACCAACGCGCCTTGACGCGGAGTAACTCGAAGCAGCTCCTCGTATGTATCTTGTTCATATTTAAGACAGCACATAAGCCTTCCGCATGCACCCGAAATCTTTGCGGGATTAAGCGACAGGCTTTGCTCCTTTGCCATTTTAATCGACACAGGCGCAAATTCCTCCAAAAACTGGCTGCAGCAAAGACCTCTGCCGCATATACCGACGCTGCCGAGCGTTTTTGCTTCATCGCGTACGCCGATTTGTCTTAGTTCTATTCTTGTTTTAAACACTATCGCAAGGTCCTTTACAAGCTCACGGAAATCAACTCTTCCATCAGCGGTAAAGTAGAACAGGATTTTATTGCCGTCAAAGGTGTATTCCACTTCGACAAGCTTCATTTCAAGTCCATGCTCTTTTATTTTGTCAAAACATATTTTATATGCTTCCTTTTCAAATTCTTTGTTGCGCTTGTAGCGTTCCGTATCTTCTTCGGTTGCAATGCGTACAACACTTTTCAACTGTTTCTGGAAATTATCTTTATCAAGAGTACGGTTGTCCATTACCACTTCACCGTATTCCATACCGCGTGAGGTTTCCACAATAACATGGTCGCCTGCATGCGCTTCTACGCCGTCAGGGTCAAAATAATATGTTTTGCCTGCGGTCTTAAAGCGTACTCCTATTACGTTTACCATATATCTAAAACTCCTTTTTGCCTTGTATTTTGTCCGCCATTTTGCGCGATATGTCGCATATAAGCAATGATTGAATTCCGTTTTTTTCATATATGATATAATATACATCTTTTTTGGAAAATACGGAAGTACGCATATTGTATGCCCTCAAACGCGTATCGGGACGGGTTTTTGAAACCGACTTTACCTGTGAGAGAGCAAAGTCAACCTCTTTTTTTCTGTGACCGATACTTCTTACTATATGTACACGGTCATTTTCCAGTGTAAAGGTATATATCGCCGCATATCTGGTCAAAACGAAAAATCCGAGTATGCAGTACAATAATATGGTTACCGCTACACCTATTATTTTATAGTCGGGAAGGGAAGCCGTAAGTATTCTGCCGAAAAACAGCATTACTGCCGCCCATAGGACAGAAAAGACAAACTCTCTGCCTCCGCCTGTTCTCTGTTCCTCCAAAACACATATCTCCTTTATATAAGGTACTGTTATTGTACCATAACATTGACCGTATTGTCAACTGCCGCTCTGATTGCAGGGTTTGACTTTTAACAGTAAATGTTATATAATTTAAGTAAGAAAATTTTAAAGGAGAAAACAGACGATGCAGGAAGAAAAACAGATGAAAATGGGGTATTTGATAAAGCGTTTTCTGCCTTATTTTAAAAAATACAAATGGATACTTATTCTTGACCTTATATGCGCGTCGCTTACTACGGTATGCGAGCTTGTATTTCCCATGCTTGTGCGTTACATAACCGATATGGGAATTAACAATATTGCAGGGCTGACGGTAGGGATAATACTTAAAATCGGTTTGTTTTATCTTGTATTGAGAATAATTGACTCTGCGGCTAATTTCTATATGGCGGATACGGGTCATATTATGGGCGCAAGGATTGAAACTGATATGCGCCGTGATTTGTTTGCGCATCTTAATACACTGTCACATTCGTATTATTCCGAGCATAAGGTCGGTCAGATTATGGCAAGAATTACAAGCGACTTGTTTGATATAACCGAGTTTGCACATCACTGTCCGGAGGAATTTTTTATTGCGGGACTTAAAATAATTGTGTCGTTTATTATCCTGTGCGGTGTTAATATACCGCTTACTCTGATAATTTTTGCGTCGCTGCCTCTTATATTCTGTTTTGTCAAGTTCTTTAACACGCGTATGCGCAGAGCTTTTAAAAAACAGCGTAATCAGATAGGCGAAATAAATTCACAGGTGGAGGATTCACTTCTGGGAATACGCGTAGTAAAATCATTTGCCAACGAGGATATTGAACAGGAGAAATTCGAGGACGGAAACAAAAAGTTTCTTGACACGAAAAAACTCGGATATTTTTACATGGCAGGCTTCCATACCTCCAACAGAGCGTTTGAGGGTGTGATGTATCTTGTGGTTGTTGTTGCGGGCGCGCTGTTTATGATACACGGTACCGTATCTCCTGCCGACCTTACGGCATATCTTTTGTACGTCAGCACACTGCTTGCAACTTTAAGAACAATAATTCAGTTTACAGAGCAGTTCCAGCGCGGTATGACAGGTATTGAACGCTTCCTTGAAATTATGGACGCGCCGTCGGATATTACAGAAAAGGAAAACGCAAAGGAGCTTAAAAACGTACAGGGAAATATTAAATTTGAGAATGTAGGTTTTCATTACAGTGATGATAATACGGAAATTCTGTCGCATATAAATCTCGACATTAAAAAGGGCGACAGCGTTGCACTTGTCGGACCTTCGGGCGGCGGAAAGACAACGCTTTGCAATCTGATTCCGCGTTTTTACGATACAACTGAAGGACGTATTCTTATAGACGGTACGGATATAAGGGATGTTACTCTTAAATCCCTGCGAAATTCAATAGGAGTAGTTCAGCAGGATGTATATCTGTTTTCGGGTACTGTCTATGAAAACATATCATACGGACTGCCTGAGGCGTCGCGTGAGGACGTAATTAGAGCCGCAAAGCTTGCAGGCGCGCATGAGTTTATTTCAGCGTTGCCGGAAGGATATGATACATATGTAGGCGAAAGGGGAGTTAAGCTGTCGGGCGGTCAGAAGCAGAGAATAAGCATTGCAAGGGTATTTTTGAAAAATCCGCCGATACTTATTCTGGACGAGGCTACAAGCGCGCTTGACAATGAGAGTGAAAAGATAGTTCAGGATTCTTTGGAAAAGCTTGCCGAAGGCAGAACGGTATTTACTATCGCTCACAGACTTACCACTATACGTAACGCAAATATGATACTTGTGCTTACAGAAAACGGAATTGAGGAGCAGGGTACGCATAAGGAGCTTATTGATAAGGGCGGCTTGTATTATAATTTGTACAGTATGTATGCTTCATTATAAATAAAAAAGAGAGGAGAAAGGATATGAACAAAAAAATTATTGCAGGTATTTTATCGGCGGTGATGCTGACGGGCGCGAATGTATTTGCGGCTGACTTCGGTATAGGCGAAAAATACGAGGCGCAGGAGGATGCGGCGGCAAAAGAACAAACGCAAAAGCTATACGAAAACCGACCGGCGATTTTAAAACAGGCGGAGGACTTAAATCGTGGACTTGTTGCTGTACCGGCTAAAGATGGCGGTATACTGGTAAGCTGGCGTTATCTTGGCACTGACCCAAGTGACACATACGTTGAGCTGTACAGGAATGATGAAAAAATAATTGCAAGAATAACCGACACTACGAATTATGTAGATAAAGATGGAAAAAGCGGAGATAAATATAAATTAGTTATTTTTGAAAATCCCCAAGTGAAAACAGATGTTTTTGTTGCTTTTGATACTGCTGAATGTACCGCGTGGGATAAGGAATATATGTCAATCCCCGTTAAAAAGTACGACAAGGGCAATTACATTATTGATGACGCGTCTGTCGGCGACCTTGACGGTGACGGTGAATATGAAATAATTGTGCGCCGCACACCTGCGGACTATTTTAATCAAATGCAGGTGGAAACTAATCCTGACACAAAAGAGGTTACAAAGGTAATTGACACGCGTGAGGCATATCCGCTTGTGGAAGCATATAAAATGGACGGCACGCATATGTGGACGCTCGACATAGGCAAAAACGAGGCAAACGAAATTGACGTTAACTTCCTGGTATATGACTTTGACGGCGATGGCAAAGCGGAGGTAGTTATGCGTTCATACGACGGTATGACCGACGGTAAAGGCAATAAAATCGGCGTTGCCGACGCGGACTGGACAAAGAGTCTTCAGAAACAGAAGGACAGACAGTACCTTGCAGAAGGCAATGAGTACCTGTCGGTATTTGACGGTCAGACAGGCGCGGAAATTGCTCGCACAGAGCTTTTGCCGAAGCGTGACCCGCTTTCAAGCTGGGCGTCAAAATATAAGGATACTTCTCGCCTTACAAAGCGCGCAAGTCATTATCTTCTGTCAACCGCATACCTCAACGGTGAAACACCGAGTATTGTAATGCTTCGCGGCGCGTGGGACGCAGTAAAGGTTGCCGCGTGGGACTATAAGGACGGTAAATTTACCGAGCTTTGGCAGTACGATTCGGGCGATACGCAGACGACGGACAATATGTATAACGCAGGTTATCACAGCATGGCGGTTGCCGATATTGACTTTGACGGTAAGGACGAAATCCTATCGGGTGCGGGCGCAATTGATGATAACGGTAAGTTTATGTATGCCATATATGCAGACATAGGTGGCGAAAAAATAAAGCTTTGTCACGGCGATGCATTTGACGCTGCAAAAATGACGCCTGATTATGACGGTTACTATATTTGGGCATGTCACGAAACAAAGGAACTGCCTGCAAATATAGACCTTCACGATGCGCGTACAGGACAGGTAATATACGGCTTTAACAAACCGAAGGACACAGGACGTTCACGTGCGGCTGATATTGACCCGACCAGCAAGGGCTGGGAGGTATGGGGTTCAACGGGAACTCCATTGATGTCATATAACGGAACACAGCTTGTTTCGGGTGTTGCCGCCGAGCTTGAACCGTCGCTTAAAGACCTGACTATTGCGCTTGGCAGCGGTGAAACTCTTGCAGACGGCTGGAATACCTTCCGTTACCGTTATGCAGACGGCAGTTTTATGAAGAATGACGAAGGACAGGTGATTTCAACCACGCTTCCTATGAATTTCAAGGCATTCTGGGACGGTGATTTGTTAAGTGAATTTGTGGACGGTACAACAATTTCAAAATACAACTGGAACGACAAATGCGTAGATATTCTCTATGAGGCGGCAGGCTGCGCGTCTAACGGCGGCACAAAAGCCGTACCGTGTCTTACAGCCGATATTTTCGGCGATTGGCGCGAGGAAATTATATGGCGCGACGTAAACAATACAGAGCTTAGAATTTACGCTACTCCGTATGAAACATATTACAAAATCCCAACGCTTATGCACGATATAACATACCGTCAGGCGATTGCCTGGCAGAACAACCATTACAACCAGCCTGCAAATACGAGTTTTTATATGGGCGCTGAAACAGAAACAGTGCCTGCGCCTGAGATAAAGACAACATCAGGCAAGGTAAACCCAGACTTGCAGGCGGCGGATAAAAAGCATCTTGAATTGCCGATTGACATGCAGTCAAGTACTATTCCATATCCATTTATTGATATTGTTTCACATTGGGCAAAGGATTATATTTCAGAGATGTTCAAGCAAGGAATCATAAACGGTATGACTGATACAACTTTTGTTCCCGACGGAAAAGTCACAAAGGGTCAGTTTGCAACGCTTATTGTAAACGCTCTCGGACTGCCCGTTGCAAAAACAGAGGAGGGCGCGCACTGGGCAAAAGTATATGCAGACGTGGCTAAAGAAGCAAAGCTTGTTGACGAGCATATTGCGCTTGATACCAACGCCGACCTTGACGCGCCGATTACGCGTGAGGAAATGGCGTCAATGGTTACAAGAGCCGCAAAATATAAGAATGTCACCGCTCCCGAAAATGAGAAAGCGGTTATGCATGATTTTGAAACAATCGCAGAGTGGGCGCAGAACGATGTTAACAATGCTGTAATTTTAGGAACTATCACAGGCTTTGAGGACGGTACATTCCGTCCGAAGGAAACAGCAACGCGCGCGCATGCGGCGGTTATGCTTAGTAAACTTGTTGTTCTTACAGAGAATAAATAAATTAAAATTTATAGCCGTTTCCGAATTTTTCGGAAACGGCTTTTTGTTTAAGTAACCGTTGATTTACAGCCTATTCAAACACATCAGGCGCTAATGTTTTTAATTGCGCTAGCGGCCTCATTGAATTAAATGTATTCCATACAAATGCTTTTACGCTTCCGACTTTCTTTTCCTGCGCGGGAACATTAAAGCCGAAGGAATACTCGCCGTCAACTGCAAATTTTGCCTTTACATAGTCAATGCTCATCAATGCGCCGCTCTCGTCATAGACAGCGACAAACAAATAGTCCTTTTCGTCGCGTTCCTCTGTTTTTATCATATCCGCTTCAACGATAAAGCTCTTGTTTTGTTCGGGTAAAATTATTTCATTTCCGCTTGTGTCCGTGAACCGTAAGCCTGTGATTTGATAGGGATATATAGGTATTGTTTCTTTGTCAACGGTATATGTATATGTCGCTTCACCTATCAGATAGGAAGTATTGGGAGCTAAGCAATCCACCCATGATTTAATGGTGACAACCGTATCTTCTTTTATTGTAAGAGTGACATCGGAATATTCATATTTAAAACCGCCGTCGTTTATGGAATAAGCAACATGCGCTCCTGACGGTGTTAAAGTCACTTTTGTTCCATACGGAACAATGCCGCTTTCTACATTTGCTGTCGGCGGTGCAACTATAACCTCAACAGGAGGAATTGACGGAGTTGGAATTGGAGATATGGTTGGCACAGCGGTCGGTTTGACGGTTGGCTTTGGTGTCGCAGTTGGCGTTGCTGTCGGTTTGGGACTGTCTTTGATTACCAAATGTGTGTACGAATACTTACCGTCGGAATCCACCGCAAACAAACAATACGTGCCAGCTTTATTTACGGTATACTGCGCTTCCTTAAACGGCTCTCCGTCCGCATATTCTTTGCTTCCGACAAGCAGACCGTTGCTTACATAGTATTGACATTCATCTTCTGTCATCTCATCGTATTGCTCGTTATAAGGATACTTGTAAAACGAACCCGGAGGTGCGACTTTATGTCCCGTAAGAGTATATTTTTTCAGGCTCTTGTCTTTCCCGCACTCAATATCCTTTACGGTTATAATTCCTGTGTATTCGCCGTCGCTTTCCACCGCCGTAACGTACGGTATCGGACGCTCAATTTCCGCTTCCGTAACGTTCGCGCGTTCTATGTATTCGGGGCTTTCGCTGTCCGACACCCATCCGCAGAAGAGATATGTGCCGTTTATTGTAACATCCATTTCAAAGGTAACAACGTCCCTTTTCTGCGCGCTGTGCCAGTACTCCTGATATATGCCGTTGTTTCCGTATGTTCTCGGATTTATTACTCTTTCTTTGTCCTTATTTTCGCTATATACCTGCCATAAGTCCGCGTCCGCGTCAAGTAAATCCACTCTTAGCCACGCTTCTTTTACAAATTCGTTTTTATTTGCAAAATTTTTATTGGGACTTGCATAGCTGTTGAACGCCGCCTTCAGCCTCACAGGGCAGTCTGTACGCAAAAAATCATCATAATAATCGTCAAGCGTTTTGGTTACGACAATCCCCCGCGAGGTATCGTCAGGCTCGGCGGTCGGCACAGTATCGGCAAATACGGTGAATACTCCGAACATTGACAAAATAATGCAAAGTGTTGTGAATAGTGAAATTAGTTTTTTCATTGGTTAACCTCCCTTTCGTTTCTGCATTAAAAAATGCGTGGCTTACACTAAACCACGCACAAAAACGCGGCTTAGATTTAATGTTACCACACATTTTCATTATCAAATACAAAATATTGCTAAAAAGATATTCAATATAAAGGTATTTTTATAAAGCCTGCGTTTTTTACAATTATATTTTACCTCTTTTGTACCCTTTTGTAAAGTGGTGTATTATAACGAAACAACCACATAGCCACTATATTTTTTGAGTGTATGAGCCAATTTCAAGTGATGTAGAGTGTTGAGGTTTTTTCTGTTGTTTTCTATTGTTTGAGAAAAAGCTGTCCATTTCTTGTCCATTTTTTCTCTTTAATAAATGTAAAATAGTCCTACTATTAAAGTAAGGACTATTTCGCTTGTCATATATATTATAATATAACTTTTGTATGCTGTCAAATTTTTTTTATGCGGCGGCGGTAAGTGTTATTGAATAGTTTTTGTTTTACTGCTACTAACACCCCACAAAATTCCCATAATAATACTGACTGGTATTGTTAGGATTGCGGAGATAAAGAAAACATCATAGGGAGATATAATACTCACCACCACTAACAAAGCACAAATTCCCCATATAATAGTTATTATGCTATATTTTTTAAAATCTGTTCCCTTTGCAAATAAGAGTATTCCTACAATTATTAGTACAAT